>JAAYVQ010000136.1 GCA_012517095.1 Phycisphaerae bacterium
ACACGGAGAAAGGATTGGGGAATTTGCTTGATTGATTCCGGAGTTGGGGGAGAATATATTATGGTTTGGAGAAACGGTTCACGAACAAGTCAATACCTCACGCAAAGACGCAAGGCCGCAAAGAAATTATTTGACGCGATTTACAGGATTAACAAGATTGATATTTACCACAGAGGCACAGAGGACACGGAGAATGGATCGGCCGGAGGCGGCTGGCGCCGCCGGGTGGGATTCGCTTGGGCCTATTCTCGAAACGGACGGATGTTTCTGCGACAGGCCCAACCCTTCTCCCACGGCTGACTATCGTCAACCTTGGCCGATCCGAGTACTAACCCAGCTCATTGATAATAAGGTTTGAGAGGAACCGGCTTTTCTGTGAACGGTCCCGCCCTCATCCAACGGCTGACTATCGTCAACCTTGGCCGATCCAAGACGAACTATTACACTGACATTCATTAGAGGAAGAACACAGAGAAACGAATATAATGGACGCGATTAACAGGACGGGACGATTGGAAAATGGATATTGGAAATTGTAAAATGATTTGGGATCACGCGAAGGCGCGGAGACGCGAAGAACAGCATCGACAGGATTTACAGGATGGGACGATTGGAAAATGGATATTGGAAATTGTAAAATGATTTGGGATCACGCAAAGACGCGGAGACGCGAAGAACAGGTTGAACAGGATTTGCAGGATGGGACGATTGGAAATTGGAAAATGTATCGCTCACGCGAAGGCGCGGAGACGCAAAGAACAGGATGAACAGGATTTACAGGATGGATAGGAAGATCCAATATCCAAGAACGGCGAAAGGGCATGGGAAATGATAGTGGATTATAGATGGCGTGATATAATAGGTGACTGTCCCCTATTATCCCCTATTATCCATTATTCTTAATTATCCCGTCCCCTATTATCCCTATTATCGTGGGAGTTGATATGGTTGTTCCATTAACTGGCTTAAAGGTATTCATCGGGTCACCAGGCGGAGTTGAAGAACAACGAGAATGGGCAAAGAAATGTCTCCTCGATATGAATGGTATCGTTTGGAAGAATAGATATATTTGGATTCCTGTTAGATCTGAGGAAATGCATGGAGGTTTGGAGGGGCAAGCATATATTGACAAAAATATTGATGACTGCGATTTCGGACTATTTATATATTCAGATACTTGGGGAGAGGGCAGAGCAAAACAAGAATTTAATAAGATGGAAGAAAACCATAAAAATGCGAAAGGCACACGAGATGTGGTAGTAATTTTTAAGAAAATGTCTCCGGGAACTTCACGGAATCCCGGACCAGAAGCACAGAAAGTAATCGATTTCAAAAATGAACTATTACAAAAGAAATATACAATTGAGGAGTATTCAGGAAACGAAACAGAGTTTCGTAAGATCGTCGAAAAACAGCTTAATGGATGGTTGGATGATATCTTGAATGGGGGTCAGAAGCACATTGATGGGGTCTTGAGCGTTGGCTCGGGTACCGAAGAAAATAGTGGAGGAGCGGTATAATGGAATTCTTCGGATTGCTCGAAATAATCAATCGTTTGGTCAATAGTAACAATCCATCCGATAGAGAGGTTAATGAAGCAGTCGATATTATTCGTGAGGAACAACAAATCAACAGAGTATTCTTTGAAAAAGTAACACCTGATTGGCTAAGAGTTCTGGAAGAGAAAGGAATTTTCGGGCAGACGCCAGAACCCATCGATGAAGGCAACGGTCAGATTAGTTTTCCCTGGTGGGCTGAAGGAGAGTATCTGAAGCGGGTATCCGGGCAGAAGCCCAACGAAGTATTAGCGATCATTCAAAAGATCAAGACCGAGAATCCGCGGGTTGCCGGGTGTTGTATTGAGTGCCTCCTGGCCATGCGAGTGGACATAGCCATTCGGGGCCATTCGCTTGTAATGGGATTTTTGGAAGGGCAGCATCGAACAAGCCAATTTTATGACTGGTTCTGGGTCGGGGGGCCTGCGGCGAAATATATGGTTAAGATCGCTGAAGCGGATTTTGGGAAAGCGATGGCAATCGCTCATCGGCTTCTGGAGATTTGGCCCGCAAAGGAGGGATTGGAGAGGGTTCAATCGCGGTATCACAAGCACGAATATCTGGAACTGATGCGATTGGTTCAGCGACTTTGGGAGGTCAATCCGGCCAGCACATTCGGTATGATGGTACAGGTTATGGATCGTTACCTTTGCGAGATCCAGGATGCAAACCCCAATATATATCAGATGAGTTTTAAACTTTCTATCGATGACCTTGAAAATCCGGCGGAAAATGCGATCCATGCTCAAGATGTTGAGGTCTCGCTGATTCAAGGGATATGCCAGGCTGGTCTGGCTGTGAAAGACAAACAACCGGATTTGATCGGGCCGATGCTGGATGATCTGGAAAAGCGGGATAAGCCGATCTTCCGGCGGATTGTCTTGTATTTGTTACGGAACATTGGACCGGGGCGAGAGATAGAACGACTCAATCGGCTGGCAGAAGATCAGCAATTAACCGCCGAGAGTATTTACGATGCTGAATTTCAAAAACTGATCGAGACGCGGTGGGACGAACTCTCTTCCAAAACCCAAACGAAATATCTTAAGAACATTCAAGATATCGTTGACAAGAAAATTGAGGAATTTGTCTCGGGTGAAACCTGGGATGAAAGGAAATATGACAAGTCGGACGCCCAAAAAATGATGGCGCAGTGGGCAGTCACTAAGTTATTTGGATTGCGGAATAAGCGGCGAGATATATTTGATCAGTTTCGAGAGCGGGCGGGATATACAACAGATGATCAGGCAAAGCCGGAACCCGTATTTCGTCCCGAATCCCGGTGGGTGGATCCCGGGGAAGGCGCTGAATATTCCGAGGAAGAATGGCTGAAATTGGACCCTCTCGAAGTCGTTGATATCTGTGGTGATACAACAAAAGAATGGAAAAAGACCGAAAAATGGGTTAGAGAAGTGCCCGGGGAAGGGGCCCAGTCCAATGTTCTCGAACGAGTCGTCAAGAAGCGGGTGGTGGAGTATGTACAGGTAGAGGCGGGGACAATTGCGGCGATGCAGCCGGCGTTTCTGGCGGCCTATTTTCGAGCGGTCTGGGAAACGATTCGGCAGGGCAATAGCAAATTGGATTGGAACCAGTTGACCGGGATTTGTTCCAAGGTAGTCGAACTTCATCACGACAAACCTTCCTATCGATCCGCCCTCAACGGGGTTTGCGATGTCATCAAAGAGATGATGGATCGAGACGCTCTACGCAATAATGTAATCGCCGGACAGATTGAACGGTTCTGGGCGATTGTGGAGCCGTTGACGCGGTACTCCTACCATCCGGATACGATCGTTAAGCCAGAGGAAGAAAAAGACCCCCTGAACGAATGTATCAACTGCGTTCCGGGCGAGGCAGCCCAGCTTGCGATTCGTCTGGGGGTGATTCAACGAAATCGTAATCAGGAAACCTACGAGCAATCCCTCCGACCTCAAATACAGGGGCTTTTGGAGTGGATTGTCGACCATGTCCAGGTTGCCAAGATAGAGTGCGTGATCGGATTGTGGCTACCGCAATTGTTTTACATCGAAGAGGATTGGATGAAGGGACATTTGAAAGCTCTCTTTGATGAGAATAAACCGCGACGATGGTGGGCCATCTGGTCAACATACATTGTCTGGAGCCGGATATCCCAGAAGGCCTTTGAGATATTGAAGAAAGCGGGGATTTACGAATCGGCCGTCGGAACGATCGGCGAAAAGCCCCTCTATCATAAACGAGATACCTATGAAGAGGGATTGATGAAGCAATTAATGATCGCTTATTTCAACGGATGGATGGAATACGACGATCCTTTGCTTCAACGATTTTTCGAGAAGGCGGACGCCAAATTGCGGCGACAGGCGGCGGAATTTTTGACGACGGGTTTCGCCTCCCTCAAAGAGGACACCAAGACCGAACCGGAAAAAAAGAAGGAAGCGATCGAGCGTTTGGGGTGGTATTGGAAGAAACGATTAGAGGCCGGAAAAGACAGTCCGGAAGAATTGGCGGGATTTGCACAGTGGGTCAAGGATACGCCGTTGGACGAGGGGGAGACGCTGGAACTGTTACAAAAGACACTGAAGTTGACGAAGGGCAAGGTTGGGGAGTGGGGAAGGGGGCTACCGGATTGCATTGAGGGGATTTGCACGGTCGGGACGGGGCGAGAACTGTTGGCATTGGAATGTTTGTTATTGCTGGCACAGAATCAGGACATCGTGATGAATTATTCGCTGGTGAAGGAACGGCTGGACGCATTTTTCCGGGAAGTTGTGGATTTACCAGAAACGGCAGACCGGGCGGAGATTTGGAAGAAGTCGATGGAATTTGCGGATCGGCTGGGGCGGATGGGGAAGATGGATTTGCGATGGGTATGGAAGGAATTGAAGGACAAGCCCGGAAGGTGAGAGGGGAGATATGCCCCTCGCCCTTCGATAGGTCACGATGCCGGGCATCGTGACTACTCGGGGACCGATCGTCGGCCGGACAAGGCACGAAGGGAATTCTGTCGCCCCGTTGGGGCTTTAAGGGGGGGGTGGGGTGGCCGGGTTCCGGGGGCTGACGCCGCCCGGCTATTCGGGTTCAACCCCTCCGGGGTTTTGTAGGGATTGGATGGGGTCGAATTCCCCGGATTTTATCCGGGGCTATTCGGGTTGGACCGGTAGAAAAATATAAAATCAAAAATTAAAGAGCAAAGATGAGGATTTCCGCTGCGCGGGGGGGAGATGATTCACAACCGGGACGGTTGTGCTACGGCTATAACCCCCGGCATGAAGCCGGGGGCTTTCATACGGTGGCCGGAATTATAAACGGACGATTCGCGAATCGTCCCTACGGCAATGGCGGCCGGACCGCGATTGAGGATTGAGGGATGCTATTGAAAGCG
>JAAYVQ010000137.1 GCA_012517095.1 Phycisphaerae bacterium
GGCGGCAATGGGACCTATCCCGGCAACCGTAAGTGCCGGTCCGGATGGAACCTTCCAATTCCGTCCGGAAATCGAGTTCCCCTTGCAGGGTAGTGTAACCGACTACGGCAAGCCGGATGGCAAGATCATCCTGTGGACAACTGCGGATGGTCCGGCCGAGGTCACCTTCTCCGATCCGGGCAGCCCGACGAGCACGGCGAAGTTCTCCAAGGCAGGGATTTATACCCTGAAATTGACCGTCATCGATGACACTGGAACCGTTGAAGATACGGCAACGATTACGGCCGTTTCCCCGACCTGCGCCGATGTCACCAATTATTTTCCGACGGACCTGAATAAGGATTGCCGGGTGAATCTGGCCGATTTCGCCCTGATTGCGGCCGAGTGGCTCAAGTGCAACGATCCGGAGGATGAGGATTGTATCTGGCCTTTCTAAAGGCCCAATGGAGTTGACGGTATCGCAGATGTATTAAATCCGTCTTCGGATCGTTGAGTGGGAATATCGGAACGACCGGCCGGGTGTTTGACTGTACGGCAGACCCCCGGCCGGTTTTTGCACCCCGGATCCGATCGGCATTGCGTTTTTTCCCGCCCGGCGAATCTGCAAAACCCCCGGCAACCATTTGACTTTCAGGGATGATTCGATTATTCTGTTACATTCGAATCAGGATTTAAACCCGATTGAAAGTGGCGTCTTTATGTTGAAACGAACGGAATATTGCGGTCGGCTCCGCGCTTCGGATGTCGGAAAATCGGTGATTGTGTCGGGGTGGGTTCACTCCTATCGCGATCACGGCAACCTGGTCTTCGTGGACCTGCGGGACCGGGAGGGGCTGGTGCAACTGGTGTTCGATCCGGAAAACCATCCGGACACGCATAAGTCGGCTCGGGACTTGCGTTGCGAGTGGGTGATCTCCGCTCAGGGAACTGTCCGCCGTCGCAGCGAGGGAATGACCAATCCCAAGCTCCCAACCGGCGAAATCGAAATCGCCGTCGAACGATTCGAATTGCAGAATACCGCCAAAACCCCGCCTTTCGAGATCGACGACGCGACCAATGTCGGCGAAGAAACTCGTTTGCAGTGCCGCTACATCGACCTGCGTCGGCCGAGCATGCAAAACCGTCTCCGCATCCGCCATCGAGTCACGAAAATCGTCCGCGATTTCTATGACGACAATGGATTCTATGAAATCGAGACCCCATTTCTCGGTAAAAGTACGCCCGAAGGCGCCCGTGACTTTCTGGTCCCCAGCCGACTGTGCAAGGGAATGTTCTACGCCCTGCCGCAGTCGCCGCAACTCTTCAAGCAGATCCTGATGGTCTCCGGAATGGATCGCTACTTTCAGATCGTCCGGTGTTTCCGCGACGAGGACCCGCGGGCCGACCGTCAGGCCGAGTTCACCCAGATCGACGTCGAGATGAGCTTCGTCAACAGTGAGGATGTCATGGCCCTCAACGAAAAGCTCATCTGCCGGATCTTCAAAGAGATCCTCGGCGTCGAGGTTCCCCAGCCCGTGCGCCGGATGACCTATCAGGAAGCGATCCGCGATTACGGCATCGATCGGCCGGACCTGCGGTTCGACATGAAACTGAAGGATATCTCCGACATCGCCGGCAAATCGACCTTCAAGGTTTTCACCGGAGTCGTCGAATCCGGAGGCATCGTCAAGGGCTTATGTGCCCCCGGCGGCGGCAGGAAATACTCCCGGAGCGATATCGAAAAAACATTGGCCGATTTCGTCTCGGACTTCGGTGGCAAGGGCTTGGCGTGGTTTAAAGTGGAAGCGGAAAACGGCAAACCGGTCCTCAAAAGCAACCTGGTCAAATTCTTCACCCATGAGCAACAGGAACAGATGCTGCAGCGGTTCGGCGCCGCCGACGGCGACTTGATTCTGCTGGTCGCCGGGCCCGCCGGCCAGGTGAATAAGGCCCTGGCTCCCCTTCGCGTGCGAATCGGCAAGGAGCTTGGATTTGCCCGACCCGAACAGTATGCATTCGTTTGGGTTGTGGATTTCCCGTTGTTCGAGTGGAATCCGGATGAAAAGCGTTTCGACTCGATGCACCATCCGTTCACTTCACCCATCGAGGAGGACATGCACAAGCTGGAGACCGATCCCGGTAACATCCGTTCGCAGGCCTACGATCTGGTCGTCAACGGTTCGGAGATCGGCGGCGGCAGTGTTCGTATCCATAATCCGGCGCGACAGGCCAAAGTGTTCGACCTGCTGAATATTACCCGCCAACAGGCCGAAGATCGCTTCGGCTTTTTCCTGCGTGCCCTGGAATACGGCGCGCCTCCCCACGGAGGAATCGCCTTCGGTTTGGATCGGTTAATCATGATTCTGACCGGAACCGACAATATTCGCGATGTGATTGCGTTTCCGAAAACCCAGCGAGGTCAATGCCTGATGACCGAGGCCCCCAGCACTGTCGAACTGGCCCAGCTCAACGAGCTGAATTTGCGGGTCCAGGCCCACTCGCACGGCAAACATCAGCCGGAGTAATCGCGCCCGACGGACCCCGGCCGGGGGCGCATGGAAGGATCGCCGGATGGCTTCACAATGGATCGAGACGCTGAACACCTGGCTCCACCGGGCGCGACTCAAGCCCATTTCGCTGGCGGCCAAGTTTCGGCTTCAGTTCGGACTGGCGATCCTGCTCAGTTTAACCGTGGCCCTGTATATCCCCTACCTGTGGATGGGCAAGCTGACGGAAAAAATCGCCCTGGATGCTGGCCGTGCGGTGTCCTCGACCGTCTTCGAACGCCATTTCCAGATCGCAACCGGAAATCCCAAAGGACTGCCGCTTCTCGGAGACATGCAAATCGTCCAGGATCCCAACCAGACGATGATCCGTTGGATCCGGTTTGGCAAACCCGAGACGCCGCTGCCGACCAATCTGGAATCGCATGTCCGCCGGTCCATTGAAACCATGCAAACCAATCCGGATCGCGAAGAGGCGGCCTGGACCAAATTCACAAACGCCGGTCCGGTATATCGGTATGTCCGAATGATCCGAAGCGACGATTTTTGTCTGACCTGTCATTCGGCGCAAGGGTCGGCTTCGCCCTTTGCCAAAAATGAGGTCATCGGCGCCATCCAGGTTCAGGTTCCGGCGCGAGAACGGGCCAAGACGATTCTGATCAACCGCATCGCCGTGATCCTGGCCGGGCTCCTGGCCGCCACCGCGGCGATGGTGGCGTTTTACGCCATCACGCAACGAACCATTCTTCGCCCCATCCGCCAGCTCCGCGCCATGGCCAACAACATCGCCGACGGCAATCTCGAACTCCGCAGCGCCCTCAAGAGCGGCGACGAATTTGAAAAGCTCTCCGAGGCCTTCAATCACATGCTGGATGTCCTTCAGGAATCCCAGACGCGGCTTCGCCACGCCAATGTCCAGCTCGACGCCAAGATCGCCGAGCTATCGGAACGGAATATCGAACTCTTTCGCGCCAACAAACTCAAAAGCGAATTCCTGGCCAACATGTCCCACGAAGTTCGCACCCCCCTGAACGCCATCCTCGGTTTCGCCCAACTGCTTCACGAAAAACCCGGCGCCGATTTGGAAAAGTCCCGCCGCTTCGCCCAGAATATCATCGCCAGCGGTCGGGCTCTGCTCAATCTCATCAATGACCTGCTGGACCTGGCCAAGGCCGAGGCCGGAAAAATGGAACTGCATATCGAAAAAACCGCCCTCGCCGCGATGTGCGAATCCATCGCGGAATTCTTCGCCCCCATCACGATGGAAAAAGAACAGGAGGTTGAGTTGGCGGTGGATCCTGAAATCCCGTTGTTGATGACCGACCCCGGCAAATTACGCCAAATTCTGACAAATCTGTTCAGCAACGCCGTTAAATTCACTCCGATCGGCGGCCGAATCCGGCTCTCCGCTGTTCGGATGGACGAAAAATCCGTCCGAATCGCCCTGGCCGACAATGGACCGGGAATCGCCAAAGAAAATCACCACACCATCTTCGAAAAATTTCGCCAAGTGGATGGATCCATCACCCGACCCGGTCAGGGCACCGGCCTGGGACTGGCAATCAGCCGGGAACTGACTTCGTTGTTGTCGGGAACCATCTGGGTGGAAAGCGAACTGGGTCACGGGGCAACCTTCTTCGTGGATTTACCGATCGTGATAACGGCGACTCCGGGCGGTCCGTCCTGAATCGATTCTCCCGACCTCACCAGGGCAGATTACAACGATAATGACGGCCGAACAGGCCGATCATCCGCATCGCCGCCAACCCCAGAAAGGCCGCCAGGACATTTCCGGCCCAATGCAGCAGGAGGATGGAGGTGGGTTGGTCTTTGACGGGACTGTACTGTCTTGACGCCAGTTCGACTCCCCCGGCCAGGACAAATGCCCCCACGACCACCGCATACGCTCCCGGGGCGCGAAAAATCGGCTTGAGCAGATAGTCCGGACGGAATATGCTGTAGATTTCCGGGCCGCCGTTGAGGATCAGCAGGGCCATCGGAAATAATACCAACCCCCCCAGCGTCAGCGCGTGCCAGATCCAGGGAGATCCATATTGATGTTTCTGCATCCAGTTAGACAACATAAGAAACGGCAATTCCATGAGAATGAACGCCGCAAAGAACAGATACAACGACTTGATGACGCCCCCGAGGAATTCAAATCCGCTCCCGATTTCGGGGATCAGATACTCGTCCCAGTCAATCAGCGTGTTGGCGATGGTCTCCATGTAATATCCGATCTGGCAACCCCAGGTGAGGATGATGGCGATCCAGCCGATGGGTGCTAATAAGACAAATCCCGGCATCTGGGCTGATAGATCGAAGTTGGCCAGAAAAAATCGGAAGGTTACCAGTGCTGTCAGAAAGACGACCGCCGTAATGCTCTCTCTGCGGAAAAAAGAAGTCCAGGTCCGAACCAGCGCCGCACGATAAAAACCCGGCAAAACGGTATCCGGACTCAGTTTGACTTTTTTCGCCTTGCCGCCATCGACTGCGGGGATGACAAACTTCTGCTGACACCGCGTACACCGAGCGGTTCGACCGGCGTGCTGGTCGGCAAATGCGCAAATTCGACCACAACCGGGACAGTCAAACGAGATGGTCATATCATCGCCTCTATTCGATATCGGCGTCCGATTTCATGGCGTCTTCAAAGCTGTTGATGTCGTTGGCCCATTTCTGAGCTTCGAGCAGGTCGATCTCGTGGCGCTTGACCAATTGGGCCAGATGCCGTTCGAAGGTGATCATCTTTTCCGTCTGCTGATTCTTGGTCTTGGTCTGCATGATCGAGTAGATTTGTTCGACCTTGCCCTTGCGAATCAGGTTGGCTACGGCGTAGTTGTTGTTGAGGATCTCCATCACGACCATTCGTCCGTTGCCGCCCTTGCGGGGAATCAGTTTCTGGCTGATGACATAAGCCAGACCCAGCGAAAGCTGGTTACGCACTTCGTCCTGTCGTCCGGCCGGGAAAAAATCCAGAATCCGCGTGATCGAACCGGTCACATCCCGGGTATGAAGCGTGGAAAAGACCAGGTGGCCCGTCTCGGCCGCCGTCAGCGTCAACGAAACGGTTTCCGAATCCCGCATCTCGCCGACGAAGATCACATCCGGGTCCTCCCGCATCATCGATCGAAGACCCGATTCAAAACTCCGCACATCCCGACCGATTTCCCGCTGAGAGATTAAACAGTTCTTCTGCGAGAACATGTACTCGACCGGGTCTTCGATGGTGATGATGCGGCAGGCGCGGTCGGCGTTGATCTTCTCGAGAATCGAGGCGATGGTTGTGCTCTTGCCGGCTCCCGTAATGCCGGTGAGAAGCACCAGCCCGTGCGTACGACGGCAAATATCCCGCCAGACATCGTTGGGAAATCCGATATCCTGCGGCTTGGGAATGTCGGCGCCCAGGGCGCGGATGGCGATGGCAAGCCCCTCATAGTCACGGAAGGCATTCATCCGGAAATGCAGGTCGCCGAACTGGTAGGAGCAATCCACCGTGTAGTCCCGTTCGAGAAGGGCGATGTCGTTGTCGCTGAGCAGCGAATAGATCAACGGCCGGGCCAGTTCCTCGGTAATGACCGCGCCCTTGAGTTTGACCAGATCGCCGTCGATCCGATACGCCGGTACCGTCCCGATCTTGATGTGCAGATCCGAGACCCGCATGGCCCCCTGTCGCTGAAAATACGCCAGCATATCCGTCATGCTCAACTTGACGCCTTCGCCGGCCGGATAAATCTTGGCATCAACCGAAAATCCCGCTCCCATAGAAATCCCTTCAGTTTCAAAATCTCGTTTAGGTTCCATTATACCAGCTATTTCTTCCGGCGAAACCTTCCGATTTGACGAATTCCTCGTTGGATCAAGTCGGCAAATTCGGTACAATGATCCGGTGGGATCGGTCCGAATTCGTTTCCGAACCCACGCGGACACTGGGACCGAATGAAACATGACCCATTCAGATCTTCAAGATCGATTGGACCGGATTCGGGAAACGATCAAGTTGTTTCCGACGACCCCCGGTCTGTACTTCATGAAGGCCGCCGACGACACGGTCCTGTATATCGGCAAGGCCGTCAATCTCCGAAGCCGCGTGGCCAGCTACTTCCAGCCCTCCAGCGACCTGCTGGCCAGCCGAGGCCCCAAAATCGTCGAGATGATCGACAAGGTTCAAACCGTCGATTACCTCGAAACGCCCAGCGAGGTCGAGGCAATCCTGCAGGAAGCCCGGTTGATTAAGGACATTCGTCCCCCATACAACACCGATCTGGTCGATGACAAGACCTTCCCCTATCTGGAGATCACCACACGAGAAGAATTCCCGGGCGTGTACATCACGCGGAATCCGAAAAGCCGCCGCAGCCGTCTCTTTGGTCCGTTTACCGCCGTCCGCGATCTGCGGGCGGTGATGGTGGTCCTGCAGAAAATCTTCCGTTTTCGCACCTGCGGTCTGGAGATTCGGAACCGCGATGACAAACGGCGGTTTTTCCGGCCGTGCCTGCTGTTCAGCATCCATCAATGCACCGCTCCCTGTACCGACCGTATCAGCAAGGATGACTACCGTAAGATCATCCGGGACCTGATCCAGTTCCTGCAATCCAAGCGTTCGACGGTCCTGCGGCAACTTCATCAGGACATGGAGGAGGCCTCCAAACGGCTGGACTTTGAAACCGCGGCGACCTGCCGTGACCGGATCCGGTGGATCGAATCCCTCGACCGCCGTGGTACCGTCGAAGGCAATGTCCAACCCGAAGTCTTCGCCGGCGACCCGACCGAAGCCGTTGAACAGCTCCAGCGGCTTTTCGAGTCCGACCAGCCCGTCCGCGTCATCGAGGGTTTCGATATCGCCCACATCGGTGGCAGCGAAACCGTCGGCTCGATGGTCCAGTTCATCGACGGCAAGCCCTTCAAGAGCGGTTACCGGCGGTTTCGCATCAAGACCGTCACAGGTATCGACGACTACGCCTGTCTGAAGGAGATCGTCCTTCGCCGGTATGGTCGAGTGGTCCAGGGCCAAGAGCTGTGGCCCGATCTGGTGCTGATCGATGGCGGAATCGGACAGCTCCATGCCGCTCAGGATGCTTTTTGCGAACTGAGGGCTCATCCTCCGATTCTGGCGTCGATTGCCAAAAAGGAAGAACTGATTTACCGGCAGGGGGTTGAGGAACCCATTCAACTCACATCCAACTCGCCGGTCCGCAAACTGCTGCAATATGTCCGGGATGAAGCCCACCGTTTCGCGCAGCATTACCACCACATCCTGCGAAGCAAAAAACTGCTAAACGGAAATGAATGAATGCCTTAACGCGTGGCAGTCACCGAGATCCGAATCCGAAAGATCGGATCAAGGTGGATGATCATACCGTAATCGGCCGAATCAATCCTTTGACACACTGATCATGGCCGAAACGAACAACTTCAGCTTCATACAAACGGTTCGGATTCGTCAGGACTTGCACGGTTTTGGAAAGCGGTGCGGTGCCCCCAACCCCCAGTTTCTTCGGCGCAATATAAACACAAACGGCATCGGCCAGTTTGTTCTTCACAAAGCTGTTCAAAACCTTCGGTCCGCCTTCGACCAGCAACTGCTGAACGCCCAGTTTTCCCAACTCGGTCAACAAAACCCCCAGATCGCAAGCGCCTTGTCGCAGAGGGACAGTCCCCATTCTGGCTCCCCGGGCACAAATCGTTTGCGCTACATCCTCCCGATTCCTCAATCCCTGTTTCGTGGTCACGACAAGTGTCGGGTACTCCCTCGCATCCAATACACGGCTATAGGGTGGAATCCGCAGGCGGCTATCGACCACCACCCGCAACGGCCGCTTGCCCATCGCCGGCCGTGGTGTCAACAGGGGATTGTCTTGAATGATCGTTTTGACGCCGACCAGGATCGCCTGACACCGGCGGCGTAATCGGTGAACATCACGGCGACTCTGCGTATTGGAAATCCACTTTGATTTGTCTGTTTTCTTACGAGCCAAAAATCCATCGCGGCTCTGCGCCCACTTGAGGATCACCCACGGCCGACCAGTCCGCGCGAAATGAATGAACGGCGCGTTGAGCAGCGCCGCCTCCCGACCGCACAATCCGACCTCTACGGCAATTCCCGCTTTTCGCAGCCGCGCAAATCCCTTGCCCGCTACATGCTTGGCCGGATCGCCGACAGCCGCGACCACCCGCCCGATTCCCGCGGCGATGATCGCCTCCGTACACGGCCCGGTCTTGCCGGTATGACAACATGGCTCCAGCGTAACGAACATCGTCGCCCCGGCCGGATCATGGCCTTGCGCGGCACAATCCCGCAATGCCTCGATCTCCGCATGCGGCCCGCCGAAACGGTGATGATACCCTCGCCCGATAATCCGTCCCTCGCGAACGATTACACAACCCACGGCCGGATTGGGTTCTACCCGCCCCAATCCCTTGCGTGCCAGCCGCAGGGCCATCTCCATGAATCGCTGCTCGTCCCTCACTGCGACGGCTCCGTCCGCCCGATCATCCGCAGAAATTCTTCCTCGTCGATCACCTTTACCCCCAGTTCGCGGGCCTTGTTCAGCTTGCTTCCGGCCTTCTCCCCCGCCAGCACGAAGCTGGTCTTTTTGCTCACGCTCGACGCCGCCTTTCCGCCCAGATCCTTGATGGTCCGCTCGATCTGATCGCGATCAAAATGTTTCAGCGTCCCCGTCACGACGATCGTCTTACCCGCCAACGGTTGCTCGCCCCGCGTTCGCAGCACGGCTTGCGGTTTGACGCCCCCATCCAGCAACGCCCGGATGATCCGCAGATTTTTTTCGTCGTGAAAGAAGTCATAAATGCTCTGCGCGATGATCGGCCCGATCTGATCGATCGATCCCAGCGTTTCCACATCGGCCTTCATCACCCCTTCCAGGGTTCCAAACTGGTTCGCCAGAATTTCCGCCGATTGCCCTCCGACATGCCGAATCCCCAGCCCCGCGATCAACCGCCACAACGGCCGATGCTTGCTGTCCTCAATCGCCCCGATAACATTGGCTGCGCTTTTGTCCCCCATCCGCTCCAACTGAACGACCTGTGCAAATGTCAGTTGATAAAGATCCGCAATCGATCGAACCAGTCCCGTTTGAATAAGCTGCTCCAGCAGGGCCGGACCGAGGTTATCGATATCCATCTGTCCCCGCCCGACAAAATACTTCAGCCGTTCCAGCAACTGGGCCGGGCAATCCGGATTGACACAGCGGAGATAGACCCCCTTTTCGTCTTTGCGCACCGGGCCGCCGCATTCGGGACACCGGGTCGGAATCTCAAATGGTTTGGTGGAAAAAAGGGATCGTCCTTTTTCGACAACTCGAACCACCTGCGGGATAATCTCGCCGGCCTTTTCGATCACGACTGTATCGCCGATTCGCACATCCAGCCGCTGAACCTGTTCGAAGTTGTGCAGCGTCGCCCGCTTGACGGTCGTGCCCGCCAGCGGTACCGGCTTCAGATTCGCCACCGGCGTCAGCGTCCCCGTCTTGCCCACCTGTACCTCAATCGAATTGACAACCGTCTCGGCCTGCTCGGCGGGGAACTTGTACGCGATGCACCATCTCGGCGCCCGACCGGTCGTTCCGAGTTGCTGCTGCTGGTCATAGCGATCGAGTTTGATGACCATCCCGTCAATCGGATAGTCCAGCGAATCTTTCTTCCGATGCCACGAATTGCAGATTGCGATGACCTTGTCGATATTCGCCGCCCGTTCGATATGCGGATTGACCGGCAGACCGAATTCCTTCAACCGTAGCAGGCCCCCCCAGTGCCCCTCCGCAACCGGCTCGCTGCTCTGGCCGACAAGGTACGCGAAGAATGCCAACCCCCGCGTTGCGGTGATCCGTGCATCCAGCAGCTTCAGCGACCCCGCAGCCGCGTTCCGGGGATTGGCGAACTCGGACTCGCCCGCCTCCTGCCGCAGGCGGTTGAGTTCCTCGAACGCCGGACGCGGCATATACACTTCCCCCCGCACCTCCAGCATTCCCGGAATATTCGAACCCGCAAGCTGCAGCGGCACCGAGCGAATCGTCCGGACATTCGTCGTCACATCGTCGCCGGTCTCACCGTCGCCGCGGGTGGCCGCTCGGACCAGGCGCCCGCCTTCGTAGTGCAAACTCATCGCCAGCCCGTCGATCTTCGGTTCGACCACAAACTCGTACTCGCGATGCCCCAACCCTTTGGCCACACGCTCGTCAAACGCCCGCAGCTCCTCGTCGCTGTAAGTATTGTCGATGCTCAGCATCGGCACGGTGTGCTTGACGGATACGAACGCCTCCAGGGGCCTTTCGGAAACTCGTTGTGTCGGAGAATCGGGCGTGATCAGATCCGGCCGCTGGGCTTCCAGCCGCTTAAGCTCTGCAAACAGCCGGTCATATTCGGTGTCGCTGATCTCCGGCCGGTTGTGGACATAATACAAAATGTCATGCCGCCGGATCTCGGCCCGCAATTGCTCAATCTGCTGTTGGATAGATTCAGACTTCACGCGGAATTAAAGATCACACTTGGCCAACCAGTACGATATAGTTCTTCCCGTAAAATTTCGCGCACTTGGGACAGGTGGTGTAGAACATATAGAGCTTCTTAATCTGCAGACCCTTGGTCTGGATAAATCGCTTGATCTCTTTGATCCAGTGGGGGATATTTCGATAGGGTCCCTCGAAAACCTTGGTCATAAAAGTTCCCGAAATCCGTACCATGTGGGCCTTTGGGACTTCTTTGGAGACGGCGATATAAATATCCGACCCCCACAAGGAATTTTCATCGCACAATAAAATCGGCGTATCCGCCAGCGCCCCCGCCTGCTGAATCATCGTCATATTGCGGACCATCACCCGTCCAAAGTTCAGCGGAATATGAAAAAAGCTCCTGACACGGTCCTTGACGAACAACTTGTCCTTCCAGACATGTTCCGTTTCCTCCCACGGTTTTGGATCAAACCGGGGACAACAACCGGTCTCGGCATTCTCGTACAGCTTGTCCATCGTTCGTAACCTCCCGTATTCCTGAGTTTGTGAAGACTACCCGCAGACTCTATTATTCAATCCCCGTCTGTCCCTGACAAGCAAATTTTCCTCCAGCAATGGCCGAAACCGATAAAACCTTTGAAAATCCCGTGATTTCCCATTGATTGTTGAGGGTAAAATATCCGATAATAAAACGTGTTGGATAGAGTATCCCACAATATCAGGCAATCGGATGAAGAATCGGAGGTGGTTTATGTTGACCGATGGTTTTGCTCGGAAACTCGTGGTCTTTGTTTTAGCGACGATGGCCGTTCTGATTGTGGCGATCTATTCCCCGGCCGGACCCCTTCAACCCACGGCACCGCCCGCCGGAACCATGCATACCCTCGACGAAATCTACGCCAACACCGCGTCGGTCGTCGTCCCCCCGGAGATTCTGGCTCGGGCCCGCGGCAGGGCGTATCTGCGAATCGACTCCATTCTGGGTGAATCCAAAGACGAAGCACACGAAAAATGGATCGACATCTTCGGAATCGGCTACCAGGAAAAAATGACGATCGACTACAGCGGAGGCGGAGGAGTAGGAAAGGTCTCCTTTTCGGATATCTCCATCGTCAAGGAAGTGGATATTTCCAGCCCAAAATTGGCCTTGGCCTGTGCAAAGGGAACGCATATCAAACAAGTCGTAATTGACTGTATGACCAATACCGAAAAGGCCCAGCGGTATTTTGTCCTGACGCTGAACGATGTGATCATCGCCGGCGTGGCGCCGAAGATGGTCTATCGCGGAAACGGTTTTGTCTTCATGGAAGAGGTTTCGCTCAATTTCGCCCGGATCCAATGGGAATATTATCCCTTCGATGAAACCGGCGTTCCGGGAAGCCGCATTGAGACATATTGGGATCTGAAACAAAATACCGGCGGGTAATCGATTCTTTCCGTCCGGATCTATTCGGCGGCGTTCGGATGATGATCGGATTTCGGTATCCTTCGCTCATCGAATCGGCACGGAGGATGGGGGATAGGGATCGCCGCCCTGTTTTTTCGGCGTTGCCATCGTCACGGCATCGATCTTGATCGTCGCTGGCGCGCGAATCACATCCAGCAACGCCTTCTTCCCAATCTCGATCTTCCAGATCGCCATTTCCGGCACATTGAACGCATACAGAAAAGAATCGTAAAATTCAGGATCTTTCTGAGGAAGAACAAACGGTTTGCGGGACCCTCCGGATTCATCGATGTACGCGAAATAAATATGAGTAAACAATCCGGTCGGACGCTTGGAACTGAAGGCGATCCACCGGCTGTTGGCGGACCACGAATGCCACGAATCCACGAATTCGCTGTTGCAGTCCAGTTTGCGGATCTGCCGGCTATCCAGATCCATCAGGTACAGATCGCTGGACGGTTGATAAATCCCGAAACACCCGTAGTCGCAGGCGGTAAACAGCAGCCATCGCCCGTCCGGCGAAACCCGTGGAGCCAGACAGCTCAATCCCAGTTTTGCGGCCGGAACGATCGTTTCAACCGAACCCCAGGTATCCGTATCCACATCATACGCAATGCGCTTGATATCATACAACAGCTTGTCGTAATCCTCCGGCGGAAACCGGTTCTTGTCCGTCCACAGTTTCGGCGCGCTGGCGAAATACAAGTATTTCCCGTCGGGGGACCATGACGGCTGAGTCTCCAATTGCGTTTTGTCGGCGATCGCGGGAACGGTTTTGGTCTTGTTGCCGTCCAGGATCATGTACCCCAGCAGCGAATCGAACTCCACCACGTCCCGCACTTCCGTCCGGACCGTATGGAAAAACATCCGGACATCAAACATTGAATAAGCGACCACTTTTCCCGTCGGATGCCAGGTCGTATGCCCGAAATTGGTCCCGATCTTGTCGATCTGGTCCTTCTGGATCAGCATCGTACCGCTGCCGTACACCGAACTTCGCACGCCGAACAACATCCTCCCGGGCTTGTTCCGATCCAACTGATGACAATTCACGCAGCCGTCGCGGAATCCCCGACCGTGAATGATCTCCCGCTGTTCGAACGATTCCAGACTTCGCTGGTAAATCCCCACATCGTTGTACCGATTGAACTGCGGCCGAAGCAACCGATAGGTCAGATATGGATCGACCGGTTGGCTGGCCACCGTAATTGAAAACGACGGATACTGTTCCCACCCGACTTGGGTCTGTACAAATACCTGCACACACAGATCCCCGCCCGCCGTCGCCGCCAGCATCCGTTTCCACGCCGTTTCCGGAAATCGAATCTGTCCGTTCCGACTGGCAACTCGTATCTCGGTTTCTCCGCCGCCGGTCAGGACGACAAGATATCGCATCCCTTCCGCAAGGATCCGAAAATTCAGCGGCGCAATGTTCGGAGGAATCGTGACCCCCGCATAATCCGGATCCAGCCGGGCAGCGGTCTCCACTTTGGAAAATTCGGCCGGGAGAGAACTGGATTTCGCTGCAACTGCCCATGTGATCCATCCCGCCGCGGCCAGCAGAATCAAAAGGATGGGAATTCGCCATCGTTTCATGGCCGCACCGCCGATGGATTAAACATGCTGAAGTAAAAATAACTGCCGCCGAATTCCGGCGCCAAAACCACCATTGCCCTCTGTCGATCGGATCGATATTCGCGGAATCGCTGGGCAATCATCTGGTATTGTTTGACGATATCCGGCCCGATCTTCCAGCCCTGTAAATCGATCTTTCCCTGCGTTTTGTCCAGGGCGATCATCGCCGCCTCCGCATAATGCCGCGGTAACCGCGGATAGCCAAGGTCTTTCAGACGATAAAATTGCCCCACCGCTTTTTCCTGCTGCAGCGTAATCAGATAATACGCCATCAGATATTCAAAGGCCATCCGGTTTTTCGGATCTGCGGCTAACAAATCAAGCAATATTTGATCCGGGGTTGTTTCTGGGACTTCATGGTCACGGCCGGCGAAGTGGATGGCCGGACCGGAGGCCGACTTTTCCAGCCAGAGGGTACGCGCTTCGGCGATTTTCGGAAGGAGTCGGGCCTCCAGCCAATAAGCCGGTTGCTGCGAAAGGGCCGCTTCAAAAACCCTCGCCGCTTGGACCTGGCCTTTTGCCCGCGCGATCACGGCCAGTCGATCCAGGATAAAGGGACAGTTCCCCTGAATCTCCAGAACCTCCGTCGCAAAATGCTCCGCCGAATTTAGACCATTCAAATCCAGCATCAATCCGCTGATCTTATCGTATTGAAGCGACTCCGAATGACTTTCTGCGGTATAAAACAGTAAAGCGTGAATACTTTGCGGATACTCGAACATCCGATCTCCCATTTGCCCAAGATGAAACAGTGCCCGATCCGTGTCATGAATCGTCGTGAGATGAAATACCCCTTGTCTCTTGAGGGCATCGGCGGCGTCCACGACCCGCTGCCATTGTCCGTTCCGGGCAGCCAACCCCGCTTCAAGATTCAGCGGATGACTGTCATAGATCCGGCTCCACCGCCGAGAATACTCCAGTCCCCACGCCGAGAGTGAGATCAGAAAAATCCAAAAAGACACGCGTCCCATAGTCCATCCAACCCAAGTTCGTTTGCGTGCCCCCTTCCCCGGCCGGTGGTGGACTCCGGCCGGTTTCCTCCACCGCAACCATTGATGAAACAGGCAGTCCCACAGAAACAGAACCACAATCCCCGCCACAATCGCATCCGCCACGATTCTCGACCAGGGTTTCATCTCCGCGAAGATCGCCGGATGAATAGGAAGCTGGATCTCCCACACTTCCCACGGTTCCAGACAAAACACCCATCTACCCAATATCCATATCACGCCCGCGCCAAATACCCCGCAGATCAACCCCTCAATCCATCGTCCATCTCTCAGAAGGTTCTGGAGGACGATTATCGAAAGAAAGACCATGCTCATCGCACCGGTCCACCAATACAAAATGGCCGCGCAAAAGCTGAAAACCGCAATCCGAACGGCGGTCCGTGCGAATCTGAATCGCAGGATCGCCATTGCGACCCCCAGATTGAAAGCAAGTCCCAGGGCCAGGTTCATCGGATGATCGTACTGCTGCCAGATCATCATGACGCCGACGACCGGAAACCAGCCGTATAACCGCCTGATTGTGGAGCCGAGAGATCGAAATAATGCCGTGGTACTGAAATACAAAAAACCGGAAACGAGGACGATGGCCGCCGTGCCGAGCCAGGACACGATGAAGGTCTGCGACAGAAAATTCCCAAGATACGATACCAGACCGCCGGCCAGCGAAAGCTGAAGATGAAAAAATCCCCAGCCGGGATTGAATGTGGGATAATGTGAAAAGGTTCCGAAGGTGAAATAGATCAGATCAGGCCGGATTTGAAATCCGATGTACAAGAACAACGCCGCAAATAATCCGCCGGTCATCCATGCGTCGATCCTCCCGCCGAGTTTGTCTCGTTCCAGCTCCATTTGAATTCCCATGGCCGGACACATCGCTGCGCTGCACAAGCCAAAATCCCCGGATACCGCAGTCTTATCCTCGCTTGCCGGTAATCCATCGTTCGTCGGCGAATGAATAGTTCATCATCTCCTCCGGCGAAAAGTACAGACCGATCTCGTACTCGGCCGACTGCGGTGAGTCCGATCCGTGAATCAGGTTGATCCCCTCCGGTGAACAACTGAAGTCTCCGCGGATCGTCCCCGGCTTGGCCTGTGCTCCGAAAGTCGATCCCATCATCTCCCGGCACATCGCGATCACCCCGTCGGCCTCCCACACCATCGCCAGCACCGGCCCCGACGACAGGTACTCAACTGTCCGCGCGAAAAACGGCTTGCCTTTGTGCACCGCGTAATGCCGCTCGGCCAGCTCCCGACGGATCTGCATCAGTTTGGCGGCCACCAGTTTTAATCCCTTGCGTTCGAACCGCGAAATCACCTCGCCCGCCAGCCGTCGCTGAATGCCGTCCGGCTTAATGATGATCAATGTCCGTTCCGCCATCGTTATCCTCGATCTCGTTCGGTCGTCGCCAGAACAACACTGCCGAACCCAATCGCGGTTCGGCAGCGTTCATACTCATTATTCGCCTTGGGGTTACACACCCGAAGGCACGATATACAGTTCCACCCGCCGGTTGGCCGGATTGCCCTTGTTGCCCGGCTGGTTCGGCTCGATCGGCCGATACTCGCTGAATCCGCGAACGCTCACCCGCTTGGGCTCCACGCCCGCCTTGACCATCACATCCAAAACCCCGATCGCCCGGTGTGCCGACAAGTGCCAGTTCGTCGGATGCTTGGCCGCCGCGAATTTAATCGGCTGATCGTCCGTATGTCCGGCGATGATCACATCAAAGTCCTTGCCCTCGGCCCCGTTCATAATCCCGCAGAACTTGGTGATCTGCTCGGCCGCCTTGGGCTCGACCTCCGCGCTGCCCGACTTGAACAGCAGGTCGCTCTTGAACTTCAGCATCCCGGATTCCTCGTCGTAGGTCACATCCGGGTTGGCCGCCGCGAATTCTTTCAGCTTCAAGCTCAGGTCTGTTGGCAGTTTGGTTCCGGTTTTAAGCAGTTGTTGTTGCAACCGTTCGATCAGGGCCTTCTTCTCGGCGATATCCTTCTCCAACGCCGCGATTTCCGCGTCCTTGGCGCCCATTCCGGCCCCGCTTGAACTCTTGAGCGTGTCCAATTGTTTCTGGAGCTGGGCCAGCATCAGATTGGCGCTATTCAGTTCGCTCTCCAAATCGCTGATCCGACCCTGCTGGATTCGGTTCTGCGCCTTCAAGTCGTTTAACTGCTCCTCCGAACAGCAACACCCGCTGGCTATCACCAATGCCCCCACCGCCGCCACGACCACCAAATCCCTTATGTGCCTCATAGCAATCCCTTTCTTGAAGTTCCCTCTCATTGGTTCATGTAATCACCGCCGGACTTGTCGTCCAAAACAATCCTATATCGGCTAATGCCCGGAAAACCCATGAAAGAATGCTCCGCCCGAAACCGGGATCGAAACCCCAAAACGGATTCTGTTTCCGGCTTTCGTGAATATTATCGGACGGGAAACAATCCACTGGCCGATCGCTCGGCAACAAGAATCCGTTAAAAAAGGCCTATTTGCCTTTTTTCTTCTTGGCAACAGGTGTAGCGGCGATTGGCAACACGGCCTTCTTTTCTTTCTTCGGCCGACCTGACATCCCCGAAATGGCCACCAACAGCAGGATCAGAACGCTCAGCACGATTGCCAGAACCCATGCCAGCGGAAGCTCCATGAACATCTCTTTTCCGGCGCCTTTCAGCAGACCCGGTACAATCCCTCGAAACGCCGCAAGCATGATCAGGCCGATCACAATCATCGCCGCCAACGGGATAAACAACACGATTGAGCAGACATTGTCGGCTCCTGTCGGCGCCGGCTCGTAATACTGAATTCCACCCCCCGGCCCCATGGGTATTGAGGAAACCGCCGCGGCCGCCATGACGGGTTCGGCCGCTTGGGGTGATTCCGCCTCGGACTTTTCGAAAATCCGATCGGCCGCCTGGGCGGATTCTTCGCCTCCCGCCGCGGCCGCCGCCTCGCCTTCCTTGGAGGTAGGTAAAATATCGTCCAGAACCGCACCCAACGAGGTATCGTCCGCCTGCAGAGACAGGTCCAAAAGACCCGATCCGCTGCCGATGCTTTCCATATTGATGTCGTCGTCCAGTCCCCCCGAAACCTTTCCGGTTTCATCCTCGGCCACCGTCTCGCCCTTGGTGTCTTCGGCCAATTTGTATCCTTCGTCGGTCTCGGCCAGGATGTTGATTCCCCCGGTACTTCCGAGTTTGGTATCCGACTTGGCAATCTCGCCGAGTTTGTCCAAGCTCAGATCGTCTTCCGACAGCTTGAGCCCGATCTCTCCGTTGTCCTTGCCTTTGCCCTTATCCAGCCCGATCTCGCCGCTCTCGTCCAGCAGCAGCGAAATCTCCGAACTGGCCGCCGCGTCGGCCTTGGACACCTCCGCCGCCGCCGAAAGATCGACCTTGCCGAACTCTTCCGACAACTTGTCCACCTCGTCAACTTTGAAGAACAACTTGGCCCCGTCGCGAAACTCGCGAAGCTTACCTTCGCGCACCAACTCCTTGATTTCCGCCTCGGTTTTATTCAGCTTGGAGCTTACCTCTTCCAACGTATAAAACTTGCCCGCCATAATGGTCTTCCTGTCTGGACATTCCGTTCGTTTTTCGACCCGTCGGATTCCCATTTCCGGCTCCCCAGCCCCGGCCGGAAACTTCCATGCTATATTATACCCCCGCCACCACCCCTTGCAAGCGAATAAATCCCCGCAAAAAGAGGGACTGGTATCGTTCCGCCGAAGGCGGGTTGTACCTGTCCCCTTTTTGCGCATCACTCCCGCATCCAATTGGATGCGACAATTCCAAAATCCGCCAGATCCACTCGCTCATCTCCATTCACATCCGCCGTCCCGGCCAGTTCCGGCGTTGCCGCCATCCACCGCCCCGCCAGATACACCAGATCCTCCATCGCCACGCCATCCGGACATCCATTCCCGGCCTCCTTTGCCGAACAGGTCCGTCCACTCCGTCTGGCCTTGCTGGATACGGTAGGCCATCAGATTCAGGATCTGGAAGAGCAGATGCGCGAGGTTTTTGGCGATACGCCCGAAGTGCAACGGTTGATGACCCTGCCGGGGATCGGATGGATCCTGTCGGTGGTGATCGCCCAGGAGATCGGCGATGTCGGGCGGTTTTCCGGTCCGGAACGCTTGGCTTCCTA
>JAAYVQ010000138.1 GCA_012517095.1 Phycisphaerae bacterium
GAACTGAAAGTTGGGCACATTGCGGCGTTGGGTTCCTGCTTGAAAGACGCGGCCGTACCGCCGTATCGTATCATCCAGCGCCTGGCATTGGCCAATGGTCAGCCCGCAGGGTTTTTCGCTATAGACATCCTTGCCGGCCTTGGCCGCCAGGATCGAGCCCAGCGTGTGCCAGTGATCCCCGGTGGCGATCAGGACCGCGTCAATATCCGACCGTGCCAGAAGCTCGAACATGTCCCGATACATCGCACAATCCCGGTTGCCGTATCTGGCGTCGGCCATCTCCTTGACGGCCCGACGGCGGCTCCGCTGAACATCGCAGATGGCCACAAACTGCACATCCTTTTCGGCGATCATGCATTCCAGCACATGACGGCCCCGCGGACCGATACCGATGGCGCCCAGCACGATCCGCTCCGACGGGGCTATGCCGCCGGCGCCGAGGACCTTTCCGGGAACCAACCACGGCAAGGCCGCCGCGCCTCCGGCAAAGAGCGAGCATTTCAAAAAACCGCGACGGGAAATCGGAATGCTTTGATGGGATGTATTCATGAAAACCTCTCTTCTGAAAAATCCGGGAATAGAACACTTTCCGGCCGTATCCGAGACCTATCAGTACTCAAAAGTCCCTGATCTGTCAAGAGAATCAGCTTCACAGATCCGAACCCGTATGGCGGCTGAGGCGATCATTCCATAGCCCGCAGCGTTAGTTCGAAAGGGTTTGAACTCCGGCCAATTCAGCAATCACCCTTTCCAGCCCTTCAGTCACCACCGCCAGTCGTTGCGTTTGTGGCCGACTGATATCCACCGAACCCGAATAGCTTCGCCCCGGCATCCAGCACCCGCCGAACCCCAATCCCAGAATCCCTGCAACACCAAGAATGAAACCGCGAATCATGGCTCTCTCCACAGAACACCCCTTTCAGAACCGCACAGTACACGATGATGCGATGGCCCTATCGACCTGTCAAGATAACCACCCGCGCATGGCTCATTTCAGCCAATCGTTTGGAGATCCCATGAGAAATTCATCCAAGGGGATTCCACCGGCTCCGACCCGCAATCGTCGGTGGATCGGAAAGGATCGACTCAAGTCATCGATTCCGGATCGTTCGTCGATTCGGAAACCACAGGAAACTTCGAATGCCGTCAACCGGTCACCATGACGAATGATAAAGTCCACTTCCCGGTCCTGTTTGTTCCAATAAAAAAGTTCATCGGGTTTGCTTTGGATCCCGTTATACAGATGAGCGCCGACAGCCGATTCGACCAGTCGTCCCCACTGTTTACCATCCTGTCGCCATTCTTCGAAGGGGTGTCCGGAAAGAGCCGTGGTCAATGCATTGTTAAGGACGAGTAATTTGGGGCTGGATGATTTCTGTCGTATCTTCTGGCCGCAATATTTGTGGAGACCGACGACCAGTCCCGCTCCGGCTAACAGTTCCAGATAATGAGCCAGAGTCGTGGTATTTCCTGCATCCTGTAATTGCCCAACCATCTTCTGATACGAAAGAATTTGACCCGAATAGGTACAGGCCAGATGGAACAAACGACGAAGCAAGGCGGGTTTATCGATACGGCTATGCAGAAAAATATCCCGCGACAAGGTCGTTTCGATCAGGGACTGGTTGATATACGATGCCCATCGATCCGGATCGTTGATCAATGATGCCGCGCCGGGATATCCCCCAAAGTAAAGGTATTGATCCAGAGACAATCCAAAGGCCTGCCGCATTTCCGAATACGACCAGTGTGTCACAGGCAAAATCTCGAAGCGGCCAGCCAGACTTTCCGACAATCCCTTCTGGACCAGCCAGGGAGAAGATCCCAGCAGCATAACCCGAAGATCTCGATTGTTCTGGGAATCCTCGTCCCAGAATTTTTTTACCGTTTCCGACCAGCCGGTGACTTTCTGGATTTCATCGATGACCAACAAAAAGGCCGAAGATGCGGCTTGCACGCGAGCCATATCCCATTGCTGACGGAGCCAGGAACGATCCTGAAGAGTCGGCTCATCGGCTGAAACAAAATGGGCCGCCAGACCGCTGAGCTTGACTGCTTGACGGGCTATCGTGGTTTTTCCCACTTGTCGCGGGCCAATTAATACCTGAAGAAATCGGCGAGGTTCCGATAACCTTTGAATGATCTTCTGAACACAATCTCTTGTAAATTCTTTATTCATAAATAATTACACTTTCACTCAATACGCTGAGCAATTTTACTCAATACATTGAGTGCCGTCAAAGATATCGGTAGAAAGCCGATTTTCCATGAGTCTGTATCCGGGAATTTGGAGAATTAGGATCGAATCCCAGGTTAAACCCCGAAAGGATATACTGGTTCGCCTGATTTTTGTTATACTGTTGCCGCTAATGAAAAGTCCATAACAATCAGGAGGTTCAATCATGCGGAACATGCGTACGATGGCAGTGGTGTGGATGGTGGCAAGCGTAATCTCGCTGGCGGAGGCACAGGAGAAGGCCTCGCCGCATTATGTCCCGGCCGATAAGCATCTCTCGGCCGAGTGGATGACGAGTCTGACGGAATCAGGAACGCAAAAAATCTATCGTGATGCAGAGCTGGAGATGCTGGGCATGCCGTGCGGGGGAATCGCGGCCGGACAACTGTATCTCCGCGGCGACGGAACGCTGGCCTGGTGGTGGATCGCCAACAACGCCTACAACACCGGATACGGGGCCGAGAACACCTCCTGTTTCAACACCGCTCTGGGCGAATATTCCGTATGCTACAAGCCCGCACGGCCGGCCGGGTACATTGATCAGGGTTTTGCGATCGCCGTCAAATCCGGCGAAGGGCCGGCCGTCGTGAAAACCCTCAGCCGCGACGACTTCGACAACATCGGCTTTATCGGCGAGTATCCCATCGCCAAAGTCCTCTATGAAACCAAAGACAAACCCGCCCTGCCGGTAACAATCGAGGCGGCGGTTTTTTCGCCATTTATTCCGCTCAACGCCAAAGATTCGGCGATTCCGGCGACGATTTTTGTCTACACCGTCAAAAATACCTCGCAGCAGCCGGTGGAAATCTCGCTGGCCGGTTGGCTGCAGAATCCCGTCTGTCTGGACCTGCTCGGCAAA
>JAAYVQ010000139.1 GCA_012517095.1 Phycisphaerae bacterium
CCGAGGTGGATATTGTCCTGACGGCCGTAGTCGGCGCGGCGGGACTGCCAGCGGTGCTGGCGGCGGCCAAGTGCGGCAAGACACTGGCGATCGCCAACAAAGAGCCGCTGGTGGTCGCAGGTAAGCTGCTGACAGAGACGGCGCGGGCGGGCGGGGCGAAGATTTTGCCGGTGGATAGCGAACATTCGGCGATTTTTCAGGCCCTACAGGCGGGGCGGCACTCGGAGATCGGCCGGATCATTTTGACGGCCTCGGGCGGGCCGTTTCGCGGGGCGACGGCCGAACAACTTCGCGAGGTGACCGTCGAACAGGCCCTCAATCATCCAACCTGGAACATGGGGCCCAAGATCACCATTGATAGCGCAACCCTGATGAACAAGGCGCTGGAGATCATCGAGGCCGTGTGGCTCTTTGATGTGCCGGTCGAGAAGGTACAGGTACTGATTCACCCCGAGTCGATCGTGCATTCGATGGTCGAATTCATCGATGGCTCCGTCGTCGCACAGCTTGGGGCCCCGGATATGAAACTGCCGATCCAGTATGCCCTGACCTGGCCGAACCGATGCCAGGGGGTGGCGACTCGGCTGCGGCTGGAGGACTTGGGGCGGCTGTCGTTTGAGCCGCCGGATCGGCGGGTGTTCCGCTCGCTGGATCTGGCCTATGAGGCGGTGCGACGGGGCGGGTCGGCGCCGGTGGTTTTCAACGCGGCCAACGAGGTGGCGGTCGAAGAATTTCTTGCCGGACGCATCCGTTTTCCGATGATAATAGAGCTGGTCGATGACTGCCTGAACAAACTCCCGGGCGGCGAGGTCGGGACCCTCGACGAGATCCTGGAGATCGATCGCCAGGCCCGACGCGCAGCGCGGGAGACGGTCCGGCAAACAGCGTAAGGGATTACCCTCACGCGAAGGCGTAAAGACGCCAAGAATTTGAAAATGGAAATTTGAAATTGGATAATGGCGGATCGAACCGATTTCGACGATTGATAGATAAAAAAATGGGCCACAGAGAATCAGACTTTGCGGCTTAGCGGCTTAGTGTGAGATAATTTCCGTAAAAAGGAGTAAGAGCATACATGGCGGTGCAGAAAAAGATTAACTGGATGCGGTTGATGCTGGCGATTGTGTTGGTCGTGGCGGGCGGATTCTGGATCGCCAATCATCCATTGACCTTCGCGAATATCATGCTGGTGGTGTTGGGCTTCGGCATGGTGGTCGTCGTGCATGAGTTCGGGCACTTCATCGTGGCCAAGTTGTCGGGGATCAAGGTCGAGGCATTTTCAATCGGCTTTCCGCCGACGCTGGCGGCCTTTACCCGCAAGCGGGACGGTTTCCGGCTGTCGATTTTGCCCAAACTGTTCGAGGCCGACGAAGGCGACGCCGGAAACAAGACCGATTCACCGCTGGCGAAGGTTGACGATCCGCAGGCCTGGGACACCGAGTATCGGATCGGCCTTGTTCCGTTCGGCGGATTCGTCAAGATGCTCGGCCAGGAAGACACCGGGGCCGTCCAGCAGACCGCCGATCCTCGCTCGTTCACCAACAAGCCCATCTGGATCCGCATCGCCGTCGTCGCGGCGGGGGTGATCTTCAACGCGATCAGCGCGTTCCTGATTTTCATGGTCGTATTCATGGTCGGAATGAAGCTTCCTCCGGCCGTGGTGGGTTCGGTCATGTCCGGCTCGCCGGCCGAACGGCAGGGACTGCGACCCGGCGACGAGATCGTCGAGGTCAACGGCGACACCTTCGTCGATTTTACCTCGCTGGTCCTGGCTCCCGCATTATCGGGCAAGGGGCAACCGATCCACTTTAAGGTCAAGCGGCCGGACGGTCGGATCGACTCGATCCAGGTTGTCGCGGAAGAGGCCGTTCTGTCGGACATTCCGGGCCGTTCGCTGGGGATTCAACAGGCCCAGACGCTGATCCTTGAACGAAAGATTACTCCGGCAGAGGCTGAGTTGTTGAAAAAAGAAACGGGCTTTCTCCCCGGCGATCAGATCGTAGCCGCCGGCGACAAACCGGTCGCGAATGTCTGGGACATGGAAGACATCATCCACGGGACTTTCGCCGATTCGATTTCCCTGACCGTCAGCCGGGGGAAAGAGGCCACAGAGAAAACGAATATCCGGATCCCGCTGCAGTGGCCGCAGACCAACGCCAATTTCGGCACCGAGTTTGACCTGTGCCATGTCGGGTCGCTGGTTCCGCGACTGAAGATCATCACCGATCTGGAAGTCCGACCGACGCCGAAGGGATTGCTCTCCAAATGGTTTGGTCCCAAACTTTCCGAAAAGGATAAACCCGCTCCGCTCCTGCGCAAGGGCGACATCATTCTCAAGGCCGGGGATATTGAGGTTCCCACCTACGAGGAGTTGCGGCAGGTTACCATCGACCACAAAAACAAGCCCATGTCCATGACGGTCCTTCGCAAAGACGCCGAAGGAAAGGAAGGTTCCGTCACCGTCGAGATTACGCCGAAGGCAAAGCCCAACTCCGACCGCGTGACCATCGGGATCGCGGTGGTGCTGGACGCCGAGCATCCGGTCGTGGCCGCGACAGTCGGAAAGGATCAGCCGACGCTGGATATTCCGCGGGGAGCGACGATCACGGCCGTCGATGGACAGGAGGTTGGCAGTTTCTTCGACATCGCGCGTCTCATTGATGCCAACGCCGGCGACAAGATCAGCGTGGAGTACCGGCTCGACGAACAAAACGCGGGTTCGGTCGGCCTGGATGTGCCCAAGGAAGGGGCTGTCAATGTCCAGCCGATCTTCGCGGCGCCGGTTCCGCTGGAGACGCTTAAGCGTGTCTATAAGGCGCCCAATGCCATCGCGGCCGTCGGCTGGGGCCTGAAGAAGACCTGGCAATTCATCGCGCAGTCGGTGATCACGCTGCAGCGACTGATCAGCCAGGATGTCAGCCCCGAAAGCTTGATGGGTCCGGTGGGGATCGTTTCGGTGAGCTATAAGATCGCCAGCCGCTCGCTGGTGGATTATATCTATTTTCTCGGCCTGATCAGTTCGTGCATCGCGGTGATGAATCTGCTGCCGCTGCCGATCGTCGATGGCGGTGTGATCGTGTTGTTGCTCATTGAGAAGCTCCGCGGCAAACCGCTGTCGGAAAAGATGCAGGAGATCATCAGCTATGCGGGAATCGCGTTTCTGCTGGCGGTCTTCCTGTGGCTGACCTATAACGATATCCTGCGGATATTGTTCGGATAGTATTCTCCTCACGCAGAGGCGCAAAGACGCCAAGAAATGATTCGGGAACAAGTGAATGACCGAAAACCAGATCGGTAAAATTGTTGTTGATGTGGCATTCGCCATTCACAAGGAGATCGGCCCCGGTTTACTGGAAAGCGTCTATGAAGCCATTCTTGCCCACGAACTGGAAGCGCGGGGATTGAAGGTTCAGCGGCAAGTACCCATCTCCATTCGATATCACAATTTTCAGTTCGACGAAGGATTTCGGATTGATCTGTTGGTGGACGAAAAAGTCATCCTGGAGTTGAAGTCTGTCGAATCCATGAATCGCGTCTTTGCCAAACAAGTATTAACCTATCTTCGTTTATCCAATCGGCGATTGGGGTATGTCATTAATTTTGGCATGTCCCTCATGAAAAACGGGATTGAGCGCGTGGTGAACGGTTTGAATGAATAGAAGTATTCTTTGCGACTTTGCGCCGTGGCGTGAGGACTGTTTCTTAAAAGGACAACGGGCATGCCCATCACGATTGCCGCGGTGATTCCGGCGTACAATCTGGGGCCGTATATCGGCCGGGCGGTCGAAAGCGCTCTTCGGCAGACACGGCGGCTCGACGAAATTCTCGTCGTCGATGATGGTTCGACCGATGATACGCCGCGGGTTCTGGCCGGGTATGGCGATCGCATTCGCGTGATCCGACAATCCAACGCCGGGGCCAGCGCCGCCCGCAACGCCGGAATTCAGGCGGCCCAGTCCGACTGGATCGCGTTTCTCGACGGCGACGACGAATGGTTGCCGGAGGCGGTTGCGCTTCTGGAGGGCGTAGTCGTGCGGCATCCGGACCTGGTCTGGGCGATGGGCAATTTTTTCCGCTGCGACTGCGACTCCGGGCACCGGCAATGGGAAGACATTACCCCGCCGCGAATGGAGGCGATCCGGGGGCATCTGGCGGGCAGGGAGGTGTTCGACAGTTATTTTGTCGCGCACAATCTGTTTGCGGCCGGTTGTACCGACACGATGATCCTGCGGCGCGAGGCGATTCTCGAGGCGGGGATGTTTTTTCCGGGCCAGAAGCGGATCAATGATATGGACCTGTGGTTTCGCGTGGCCTATCGCCATCCGCCGATCGGCTTTATCCCGCAGCCGTTGGCCGTGTATCATCTGGCGATTCCGGACAGCACCATCAAGGCCCACTGCGATTCGCAAATCATAGCCGAGTTTCTCCGTCGTCATTTCGATCTGGCGGCCGGATTCGACAAGACCGACGATTTCCGGCCGTGCGCAGCCAAGATGCTCGGATCGTGGCTGACAATGCTGCTGGACCAGCGGCGAGGCCGGGAGGTTCGCGGCCTCCTGCGAGAGTTTGGGGGGCTGTTCTCTCGGTATTTTGTGAGGACGAACACGATAAAATCATATTTGCCGCGACTGGGACAATGGTATGAGCGATACAAAAGCCATTGATATCTTTGTCTTTTGGCGGAGACGATGAACGATGGCGCGGGTCGATATCGTCATGGCACTCTACAACAAATCGAAGACCGTTTTGCGGTCCATCGAGTCAATCCGCCGGCAGACCTTTACGGATTGGCGATTGATCGTAGTCGATGATGGTTCGATGGATGACGGTCCCAGCAAGGTTCGAGGATTGAATGATACCCGAATCGAACTGATTCATCAGGAAAATCGCGGACCCGGTGCCGCTCGCAACACAGGGCTTTTTCGGGCAAACGCACCCTTCGTGGCTTTTCTTGATTCCGATGATGAGTGGTTACCGGGACATCTGGCCGACAGTATTGCGGCTTTTGAATCCAATCCCGATGTTGGGATTGTGGCCAGTATGTATTACGAATGGCCTCATCGCATGGATATGACAGGCCACTGGGTTCGGCGGGGAGTACATCCCGGAACAAAATATCGTCTAACTGGAAACGAGGATCCCATCCAAGCCGACTGGATTTTGTCTTTTCTCCATACCGATACAACTATGATCCGAACCGAACGGGCGCAGCGTGTTGGTGGTTTTTATGCCGAGGATCGGTGCCTGTTAGGAGAGGATACCATTTTCTTCATGCGGATAGGAATTCGTGAGACGATTCTGCCGATCAGCCCGGCTTCGGTCATTCATCATCGGGAAGAAAGCGATCTGTCTCATTATGCCGAACGGCCACTGGCTCCATTTCTCTATGATCCGAAAATCCTATTGAATGAATGTCCGGATACACATCGCTTTCTAATGGAACAAGTCATCGATCACTTTGCCTTGCGCGTCGCCCACGACAAAGCTCGTCACGGTCTAAAATCCCAGGCGCAGGATATGGTACAACGATTTCCCGGGATCAGCCGTTTCACCGATGAATATTCTCGCTGCCAAACGGCGATCACCTATTCCCGTTGGTTAGTAGTCTGGGTACAATTCAAGAGCTACTTCGGCCCTCGAATCCGAAGCTACTGGGGCAGGTTCTCTGGCCGTTAGCGTTAACGACATAAATCCTTGTCCAGCCAATACTTATAAAATATAATAATTTCCTTGATTTACGGTCGGATTTTGAGGATAATAAGGTCGAGTATTATGAATAAGGATTGTTGTCTCAATGAAGTTTGCCGGAAAGGAGAGGTTGAAATGAAGATATCACTCTATGGAATTCTATCGTTTTGTGCTTTGACAACCATGTTGTTGAATCTTGGCGCCTTCGCCAAATGGTCCGAACCGGTTCTGCTTCCTGAATTGAATGATTTAGTCAATGTCACCGTGGCCAAAACGCCTTGTGTATCCAGCGATGGAACAACCATGATTTTTTCTCGAATCGATAAGGGATTGAATGATGGGGATACCATCCTGATTGAGGCACAACGCGACACAAACCACGGTCTTTTTACCATCGTGGGCCCCTTGACGGAAATCAGCAAAAACGGCTTTACAGTCTGGGAACCATGGATGTCTTTAGACGGAAAACGACTCTATTATCATATTTTGTATCGGAATTCACCTGTTGGATATTGGGAAGAAGTCATTGGGACCGCCACCCGGAACTCATTGGGCCAATGGATTCCTTCTCGGGATCTCTTTGAGCTACATATGACCGCCCAAAAAGATGATGAACCTACTTTGACGGGAGATGAACTGACCATCATTTGGGCCCGAAAGACTCCTTCATATAGAATTTTCTCGGCCGTACGATCATCCTTGGAAGCGCAGTTCACGAATGTTAAGGAAGTATCTGAACTCAACGCCGTAGGAGCCAGCCAACCCCATCTGTCCCCCGATGGTTTAACGGTGTATTTTACGGCTCCCAATCCTCAGTCGGGGATTCCAAATATCTGGAAGGGGACCCGGTCAGCGCGGGATGGGATATTCGGAGATTTTGAAATTCTCAGCGACTTGTGCGATGAAGTTCGTCGAGCGAGTGGTCCGTATTTGACGCCGGACGGCAAAACGATTTTCTTCAACAGTATCATGGGCGACGATCTGACCCAAAACTGGGGGATTTGGGAATCGCACTGGATAGAGGAACTGGACCCGCTGGTTGAAGCCAGACAGAATCTACAGGCGGCCCTGCAGGCCAAGCGGGATCTGCTGGATCAGATCGACGCGGCCGTCGCCGGGGAGCGGCAGGCGATCGCGACGCTGAAGGAGCTTTTACGGCAGGGAGGCGTTCCCGGCCTGACGCGCGTCAACCTCCTGCTGGCCGCGAGCCATGCGTCGGTGGCCGTCTCCCAGGAACTTGCGGCCCGCCATCTGGTGAATCAGTCGATCCTGTCGCTGCAAAAGGCCTTGGACCAACTGGAGCCCAAACCGAAGCCCAAGCCGGCACCTTTGCAGAAGCGCTGAGGCCATCAGCCCAAAATAATTCAGGACGGTCTTTAGTTTCCGTCCACAGGATTCTTCAGGCGGCGATAAACGCCGCCTTTTTTCGTTTTCCCGGCGGGCGGCGGCCGATACAATTCGGGAATGACGCTCGAACCGATCCAATTGGTTTTCATGGCGCACCTGCCGTTTCCGAAAGGTATGGCAGGCACGCAGCATTTGATTCATCGCATGGTTTGTCTGCGTTCGTATCCGGAGGTGACGACGCGGATGCTGGTGCTGCGACAGGGAAGGGATTTTGCATCGGACAACGCCCCATCGGGCGTGTATGAGGGTACGGAGTATCACACGCTCGGGGCGAGGATGCGGCCGGGTATCTCGGCGTTCTTCGGCCTGCCGGGGTATTTTGCCGAGGGACTGCGATTTCTCAAACGGTGGCGGAAAGCCGACACCCGGAACATTTTGTTTGTCTATGGCCCTCCGAGTTCGGATAATCTGTTGTTTACCGGGTACGCCCGTCGACTGGGGTATCGGGTGGCATATTATCTTGTCGAGGATATCCGCGTGCAGGGCCATGCGGGGGATGTTTTCGCCCGCATCAAACACGGTTCAGGCGTGTTTTTGACGGAACGGATCGGGCGACTGGCGGACGCGGTCCTGGTGATCTCGCGGCGATTGCAGGATCAAATCGAGCCGCTGGTCGGCGGTCGATGTCCCGTCCGGCGACTGCCGATTTGCGTGGATCTCGACGCGATTGTTCCGGCCGACCGACCGTTCGGGAATCCGGTTCGGTTGTTCTACGGCGGCACCTTCGCCGAAAAAGATAAAGTGGAGCTTTTGCTGGAGGCGTTCGAGGCGCTTTGTTCCCGCGGTCGCGACCTGCGGCTGGCCCTGACGGGGCGCGGTTCGCCGGACCGGATGGACGCGATTCGGAAGAGGATCGAGGCGACCGCGTGCCGGGATCGGATCGACTGGCTTGGGTATCTGGAGACCGGGGATTATTACCGTCGGCTCGGCGAATTCGACATCCTGTGCATGACCCGCGGAAGTTCGGCATTCGCTCAGGCGGGATTTCCGTTCAAACTCGGCGAATTCCTGGCCGCCGGCCGACCGGTGATTGCCTCGCGCGTCAGCGATATTACGGAGTACCTAACCGATCGTCAGGATGCCGTATTGATTGAACCCGACAGCGTCGCCGGAATTATCGATGGCGTCGAATGGCTGCTGGATCACTCCGATCAGGCCCGGCAAATCGGCCTGGCCGGACGAAAGGCCGCCGAGCAATTTTTCGATGTTCGGCGGCAAAGCCGGACGCTCCTGGAGTTGCTGGAATCTCTGTAAGGATACCCGTTATAATGGAGAATCGAGATCCATCCGTCAGCGTTATCATCCCGGCCTTCAACAGCTCCGGAACGATTCGCCGCGCGCTGGATAGCGTACTGGTCCAGACCCGGCCGCCGGAGCAGATCATCGTCGTTGACGACGGCTCCACCGATGGTACGGCCGTGATCGTCAGCGAGTACGGAGGGCGGATCGACTATTTCTGGCAGCCCAACGCCGGGGTCGGCGCGGCCAGAAATTTCGGTATCCGGGAAGCAAAGAATCCCTGGATCGCGTTTTTGGACGCGGACGATGAATGGCTGCCGGACCATCTCTTTCGCCAAGTTGAAATTCTTCGGGCTCATCCGGACCTGGTCTGGATCACTGGAAATTGTCTCCGCAGAGATTCGCAGGGCAGAAACAGCCCGGCATTCTGTAGTGCGGACAAATCTCTCCGATCGGATCGTGCATCCTTTTTCACCGCGTTTACGCAGAATTGCTGGGGTTGTACGGATACGATGCTGATCCGTCGTGAGGTATTTGAGCAGGTTGGCGAATTTCGGACGGAGTTCAAAACGACAGATATTGATATGTGGTTTCGAATCGCCTTTCAATTCCCGGAAATCGGAATCGTCTATGAACCATTGGCCGTTTATTACCTCGATACGCCTGACAGCATCATTAAAAGTCGTCTGCAGGATGTCGAAGTGCTGATCCAATTTCTTCGGCGCAATTTGCGATTGGCTCAGGATCATGGAAAAGCGGCTGAGTTTCAACCCTGCGCTTCGCTGATGCTACGCAAATGGATTCGGGGTTTGCTGTTTGCGGGGCAGGGAAGGCAGGCAAAGGGCTTCGCGAACGAATTCGGATCTATGTTGCCCCTGTATTGCCGGATATTGGTTTGGATCGGTTCGCTGTTTCCAGGTCTAACGGCATCGGGTCTTCGGTTGGTATCGCGTTTAGCGCGGGGGATGGGACTTCGAAACAGTGCGACGCGAACGCCAAGTACCTGAAGATTCAGCGGCGTCGATCCGCGGAAAGCCGTATGAACAATTCCTTGTACCGATCCACGATCCGGGCAATGTCGTGATACCGCTCGGCATAGGCGCGGGCGTTTTTACCCAGTTCGATATATCGGTCCCCTTCCAAAAGGAATCGCAACCCTTCGACCAGCCGATCCTGACTTGAACCGCAGTCGATTCCGCACAAGTGTCGCGTCAGGAACAGGTCGGGATTAACCGTCAGCGACAGGATCGGAACCCCATGCACACAGGCCTGGATGAACGCGTTGGAAAAACCCTCGGAATCGCTGGTGTTGACCAGGACTTTGGCCCGTTCAAAGAATGGATCGATTTCCCGGAAGGGCACGCGATCGTGAAATTCGAGATTGGATCGATCGGCGGCGGCACGGCGAAGGGATTCATAGTTTACGCCCTGGGTCGCCTCCTGGCAGATCATGACAAACCGTTCCTGCGGGAATCGGTCGGCCAGGGAAAGGAACATATCGGGGTGTTTGAACACGGCGCTGCGGCCAACCCAGAGAATGCTGTCACGGTTGGAGGTCGGGTTCAACGGAAGCATGGGGTGGCCATTGGGGATGACGATGGAATCCAGGCCCGTTGTGCGTTTGAGGTCGTCGGCATTATTTTGATTCTGGGCCAGAATCACCGAAGCCCGGCCAAGGGCCCAACGGAAACCACGACCCAGCAACGGATGTCGCCGAATCCAGGAACCGTCACATTCCTCCTGATGGGCCGTTCGATAGACAAAAGCCCGGCGGAATCGGCGACAAAAAGCGGCCGTCATTGGTACGCCGGGCGAGGCCGTTTTGATCATATACACATTTGCGTCGGCTATTCTTAGGGCTCGTAAAACCCGGATCGCGCCGAACAATCCCGGCGAGGAAAAGTTGACCGAACGAATCAGGCGTATGGCATCAACGCGGTCTTCGACCGGCTGGCCATAGTCGGCCACGACAAACGAAACCACAAACCGCGGATCTTTGGCCAATTCGTTCCCCAGCAGAAACAGGTCCACTTCCGCTCCGCCAAAAACACCCGGCGTCTCGGGCCGGAACAGCGGGTACGACTTGGGCGAGACAAAACAGACGCGGATGGGAGTTTCCTCGGTCATGACAACTTCCTTTTCGCTTTTTCCGCGTCGATAATTTCCTGATAGCATCGGACATACTGGGCGGCGACGACGGGCCAACTGAATTGTCGTACCCGTGTCAGTGCGGCGGTTCTCAGTTGTTGGCAACGATCGGGCGACCGGATTAACTCGAGGATTCGGTTACGAATCTCATTCACATCCCCCGGGGCGACAAGCAGAGCCGCATCTCCGACAACCTCCGGGCAACCGCCGGCCGTGCTGGCGATGATGGCCATTCCCGCCCGCATCGCTTCGAGCAGTACAGAGGGAAAATTTTCCGACTCCGAAGGAAACACGAAGATCGCTCCCCGCGCATACAACTGGCCAAATCGGGGATCCCGCTGATCGAGCCAGCCGTGAAAACAGACGGGCGTTCGGGATCCGGCGGCGATCCTCTCCAGTTCGCCGCGGAAGGGGCCGTCGCCGATGACCTCCACCCGCCAGTCGAGGTCCACATCATGCACCGCCTCAAGAACATACTGAAATCCTTTTCTCGGCAGAAGGCGACTACAGAGAATGATTGTCTTATCTTTCTCGTGCGGCGTAACCGGCGATTCGAAGATCCCATTCGGAATCACTCGAACCGGAACGGCCGGTTCGCGACGATGGATCAGATCGGCCAGTGACTGGCTCGGCGATACCAGCATCTCACAACGACGGATCAGGAATCGCCAGGCCGGTCCGATCAGCCGGTGAGTCAGGCCGAAACGGTCGGGATTGTATCCGGGGACATCGCTGCCGTGGCAGGTGACCAGCAGCGGAATCCGAAATCGACGGCTGAGGTACCAACCAAGAGGGCCCGTGGGAATAATGAAGTGACAGTGGATCACATCGTAACGATTTTCTCTTACCAATCTGGCGGTTCGGGGAATCGCTGCCAACAGAAAGCTGGCCATTTCGTGGGTATGGCAGATATCGGGCCGCTTCCGAATCGCGGGCGTGCGCCAGACTTGAAAGCCGTCGATTTGCTCGAACGGCGGCAAATCGCGATAATGCATGGTCACCACATCCACCCGATGCCCCTCGATCGTCAATTGCCGACACAACTCCCGCGTCACCGGGGCTGCGCCGCCCCCGATCGGCGGAAATTCATAATTGAGCATCAGAATTTTCATGGGGTACGCGGAGCGGTCGGGGAAGAACCGGGCTTCTGACGAAACAACACATGCTGCGGCGTAAACGATGGATCGTTGACAATATCATAGTTTTCGCGAACGAATTTCCGCAGCGGTTCCATGGCGTCATAACGGAGCATTTCGTCTTCGCCGACACTGTCTCGCAGATATTTTCGGTACGCAGCGTCATACTCGGCGATTACGGATGGCTGGTTCGGAATGAATCGCCCATCCTGCATCGTCGGCCATAATTCCAACGGTCGGCGATCCCAGGGGAATTCACTCTTGCGGCTATCGACGATGAAGGCCGGTTTCTGGCGGGCAAATCCTGTCAGGATTCGCGATACCTCGGACGACAACCATTCAGGTTTCAACACATGCATATCGCTCTCAAAGGCCTTCGGGGCCGGGCTGAGCCGCTGGGCCTGGACATAGATCCCGGGATACCAACCCCACACGAAGATCCCATCGTCGGGCCGGCTTTGTTGTCGTATGACCTGAGCAACCTTCTCCCATGGCGGCAGGTTCTGTCGCCGTTGCCGGACCTCTTCCAGTCGCTGGGCATATCCGCGTGAGCGATAACGAATTTCCTGTTTCGTCCGAGGGTCGATTATTTTGTACAACTCGCCGGAAAACGGACTGACGGACAGGCCAACAAAGAGCGGCCAGACCATAATCAGGGATACCAAACCGGCGATCCCACCCCCCGCCAGCCAGGGAATTTTGAATTCGGCCGCACCCAATCGATCGCGATACCATCCCAACAGAAATCCCCCCGTCATTGCAGCCGAAGCGTTTAGGGGAAGATAGTATTCTTCATACGACCGCGGGCTGATCCAGACAAACGCCATATCCAATAACCACCAAATCGCAAAGAGCGGCACGACCTCTGTTCCAACAGCCCCAGCCCGGTTCTGCAAAGAGGGTTCTTTCCCCACGGAATTCCGTCGCCTCCGGATTCCCTTTCCAACCGCAACCGACAGCGATATCAACGCCAGCAGAATCGGAAGTTTCAGGACACCATAATACCGAAAGACGATCGGCGCCTGCCGTTCAAAACTCCAGGCGGCACGGCTGGCCCCTACATAACCTTTCCCCCCTACCGTCAAACCAATCAGTCGATCCCAGATTCTTTTTCCCTGATGCCAGACTTTCGAGGGATAATGCACAAATGGATGATCCAACACAAAGGACCGAACGGAGTCTCGTGCGTCGTCTTGGCTAACCGTAAGTCCCTCCCGATATACCAAACTCAGAGCCAGACCCGTCCCAAACAGAATCAGAGTCGCTCCGATGATCCAAAACGAGGGTCTCACTCGGCGAAATTGCGACCCAAGCCGATACCGAACGGCCAACATCGTAAGCGCAATGCCGACCGCAATCAGAATCGTCAACAGCACGATGATTTTCAAGATCATTGCCGGCAGGGATTTCTGAAACATCACCATCTGGCCCTGGGCGGCAAAAAAGATCCCCAGAGGAATCAGCCCAATCAGGGTACCCGCCAGCAACAGGATATAATCGTGTCCAAACGATCGCAGGGATTGTCGGCGCATGAGGGTACGAAGAACCAGAAATGCGAACACCGCAACCCCCGCCGAGACACCCGTGGCCTTGAAATAGAAGGCATTGATCAGCAGAGCGCCGGCGAGGATCGCCTTCCATCTTCTTCCGTCGAGACGATATTGAACGAAACAACAGATTCCCACGACCATGACCGAGACCATGAATTGTTCTTTGACATTGCCGTATTTGGCGATCAGCGGGGCCGACAAATAAATCGCCGCAACCGACACCCCGACAACGGCGGCAGGCAACCCATAGAGCCGCCGCAAAACACGATACATCATCGCCAATGCCCCCACCTGCATCAGCATCTGAATGAGCTTGGGCCCGATTTCGTTGAATCCGAACAACCATACTCCCGCCAGATTGACCAGCAGCGTCGCCGGCTGTGCCGAGATCACGACATCCGTCCCCAGTTGTCGTCCCTGAAGAAGAGATTCGGCGGCATAGACATACGCCCCGCTGTCGAAGGGGCCGGGCAGACTGAACTCCGTGTACTTACAAATCGCAAAGGGAATGCCCCCGACCAACAGCGTGATCACCAGCGCCAACCACTCAACCGGAAAACGCCGAACCTGGGCCGGCTTCGGCACCGTTCTGGGTTCGAACCGTCGAGGCCTCGCCCGTGCCATGTCTTCAGATCCTCTCCGTGCCATCAGACGATTCAAGAATGGCCTCGATCGCATAGGTCGGTCGATCCTGCGACTCGTGGTAGGTCCGCACCATGATTTCGGCCAATAAGCCCATCATCAAAAACTGGACCGCCGTCGTCATTAAGATCATGCACAAAACGAAAAGCGGATTACGGTTGACATTCAAGGGAGGTTCGGAGAAGAATTTCGAATACACCACGGCCATCCCCGTCAGGACTGATCCGAGAAAACACAATCCTCCCAATCCCCCAAACACATATATCGGCTTGGTCGAGAACGACGCCAGAAATTTGACGGTGATCAGATCCAATAGAACCTTAAATGTGCGCGCCAGTCCGTATTTGGTCTTGCCGGTTCGCCGTCGCCGGTGGTTCACCTCCATTTCGGCGACCTTTTCTCCGCCCCAACTCGCCAGGGCGGGAATAAACCGGTGCATTTCCCCATACAATCGAATTTCCCGCAGGGATTCCGCCCGATAGGCCTTCAGCGTACATCCGAAATCGTGAAGGTACACTCCGGTGATTCGGCTGATGAGCCAATTGGCCAACCGGGAGGGGAACTTTCGCGTAATCAAGGTATCTTTCCGGTCCTTGCGCCATCCGCTGACGATATCATACCCATCACGGAGCCGTTCGACCAGCAAGGGAATATCCGCGGGGTCGTTTTGTCCGTCGGCATCCAGCGGAACAATGACGCGCCCCCGGCTGTGTCGAAATCCTGCCGCCAGCGCCGCCGTTTGTCCGAAGTTTCGCCGAAACCGGATCACCCGTATATGGGGATCGTTTCGGTGCAAATCCTCCAGAATCCGGAAACTGCCGTCGGTGCTCCCGTCATCCACAAAGATGACCTCATAGGAATACCGTCCGCCCAGAACCTTCCCGATTTCCGAATACAACTCCCCCAGACTATCCTGTTCGTTCAGGACAGGGATAACCAGCGACAGTTCGATGTTCTTTTCCTGGGTCATGCATGAATCCCATAATGTTTCGGCAACAAAGCCGAAAACCGTATTATATCCGTTGATGGATCGCCTGTAAAGCCGAGCCCCCGCCATGTCGATTAACCTCTTGAATATCCCGGACAATGCAGGTATAATAGTATCGGCTAAACAAAGCCAACAATATGTCGCAAATGGGTATGATAGGAGAAATATCATGAAGCGGACCGGCATTTTTATTTTTATGGGACTGGCCATTATCTTTTCTCTGGCTGTATTCGGATGCGAAGGCGACACAAAGGTTCCGCCCTCCGCTCCCATCACCGAGACCCCCAAGATCTCGCCCACTCAACCCCCGCAAACACCCACAACAGCTCATCCGGCGGCGCCGACGACTCCGGTGAATTCGATTCAGCCCGACATTACTCCTCAACCGGCGGATACGGGCGGACGCATCAAGGTGGAAAATCCGATCGCCGATCTTGGGGTAATGGGACCGAACAAATCCTATACAGCCCAATTCAAGTTCACCAATATCGGCTCCGGCAAGTTGATCATTTCCAAGGTTCAATCCACTTGCAGTTGTTCTGTTCCGGACCTGAAAAAACTTGATTACGCTCCGGGCGAGTCGGGAATCGTCAGCGTGACCTATCAATCCTCGGCTTATGGGGGCGCTGTCGAAAAACATCTGTATATCCTCAGTAACGACTCCACCAATCCCCGGGCCGAAATCACCCTCAAGGGGACTATCGAACTGGCGGTGGTATCCGAACCATCCAGACTCCAACTGGCCTTCAACAAGGACAATGCCGGGGCGATCCCCTTTACGATCAAAAGCAAGGATGGCAAACCCTTCAAGATCCTGGCGGTAAATTGTTCTCGTAATGTCATCACGGCGCCATTTGACGCCAATGTCGAGAAAGCCGAACATACCCTTCAACCCAAGGTCGATATCAAGACCCTCAAGGAATTCCCGAGCGGATCCATGGAAATTCGGCTATCGCACCCCAGTTGCAATTCCATCGCCGTTTCATATGAGGCCCTGGCTGCTTATGATATTTCCCGGCCGAGGATCATTCTCCAGAATGTCGAGCCGGGCCAGACCCTTTCACGGGATGTCTTCATCAAGAATAATTATGGTCAGGATTTCTCCATTCAGTCCGTGACCTGCCAGAACAACACCATGAAGATCGCTTCCCAGGAAAAACAGGGTTCGTCGATAAAGCTGATGATCGAGATTTCCGTCCCCCCACAGACCAACAAAGTCCGCCGTTACATCACCGACAAACTGGATATCACGACATCGGACGGAGAAGTTCTCACCATTAACTGCAGCGGCTGGTACAAGATCTGATCGGGCTCATTTCGCGAATCACGGGCGACCGAATGGGTCGCCCTTTTTTATTGGCCTCATGTCGAGACCTTCGCCACGGCTCGTTCTTTCCGACAAAATACAACCAACACGGCGATACATCCGAGCTGTCCAACCACTGACAACCACGCCACTCCGGGCCGCCAGGCGTCGTATAGCGCCCCCATCGCGGCGCTGCCGACGAACCAGGCGATCCCGAATCCGGTGTTGAATACGCCATATCCGGTCGCGCGCCTATCTTGAGGAACTAATCCGGCCACAACCGCCCGCACGACCGATTCGATCGCCCCCAGTCCGATCCCCCATAATCCGACACCGACGATCACTCCGAAGATATTCATCGAAAAGACCAGCGGGGCAAAGCCGCAGGAGATCGCAAACGCCCCGATTAAAACCCCGGTTCCGAACCGATCGTACAGACGGCCAAAAATCAGGGCCGCGACACCATCGATGGCCATTGCGCCGGCATAGAGCAGCGGAATCCACGCATCGCTGAGAAGTTTGTTGGATTTGATGTGGAAGGCCATCAGCGGAAAATCAGCATAAGCCAGAGCGGCCAGAGCGATCGCACCCAGGTACAACCAGAACAGCGGAGAAAACCGGCCTTTGCTCTGATGGGCCCACTTGGATTCCAGATCTTGCGGACGGGGATAGGCGATCTTTGCCGCCAGCAGGGTCGTCAGGGCCATGGCGGCCGGGATTGCTAGAATCCCATAGGCCAGCACATAGTCGCCCTTCCAGGTCAGTACGGCCCACATGAGGATCGGGCCAGTCAGTCCGCCGATTTGGTCCATCGCTTCGTGCAAGGCAAATCCCCATCCACGGCCGACTACGCTTGTCGCGTGTGAAAGCATCGCATCGCGGGCGGGTGTACGAATTGACTTACCGATCCGCTCCATTAAGATCAACCCGATCGCCCATTGCCATTGCCCGGCCACGGCCATCAGCGGTACGGCGACCAGATTGACGGCATACCCGACAATCGTAAAAGTCCAGTAGCGCTGGGTCTTGTCCGACCAAATGCCCGAGAGGATCCGCAGGCCGTAACCGAGCAATTCCCCCAGACCCGCTACCAGTCCCACGGCTGTGGCACTGGCCCCCAGAAACGCCAAATAGGGACCATGGATCCCACGAGCGGCTTCGTAGGTGATATCCGCCAATAAACTAACCAGTCCCAACAGGATTACAAACCAGATTGCGGATCGTCGCGTTTGTGCCATCTGTTAACTCCGGTATATTGATTCTTCCTGAACTTCGGGTTTCAGCATACACATCCACGCTGAAAGGACAATACCTTTACGATCGGAAATCGATTCAGTTTATCGCGGATCGATGATTGACACACGGCCAATCGTCGGTATTCTGTTAAGGCGATAACAGTTGAAAGGCCAAATGAATGAAGCCACGAATCCTCATGAGTATGATCCTGATCACAGCGGCCGGTTGGCTGATGGGTTGCGATGCCCTGCAGGCGCTGAACCTTCAAAAACCCACGGCCAGCTTGAAAGGCGTCAATTTCGACAAGATTTCGCTGGAGGGGGCGACGCTGGTTTTCGATGTCCAGGTCGATAATCCCTATTCGGCCGCATTGCCGCTGACGAATCTCGACTACGGGCTAACGACTGGGACCAAACCCCTGTTTACCGGGAAGGCCGCCGTCGCCGGGTCCATCCCCGCCAACAGCAGCAAGACGATCGCCCTCCCGGCCCAGATTCGATATCTGGATCTGATCAACGCTTTCAAGGGGATCAAACCGGGCACCAGCATTCCCTACAAGGCACAACTGGGTCTGTTGATGGATACGCCCGTGACCAGCAATCTTCGTCTGCCGATCACCAAGGAAGGCGAGTTGACGGTACCGACAGTATCCGATCTGGAATCGGTGGACTGGAAAAAGAAGATCCTCGACGGTTTGACCCAATAGGTTACGGCGTTTGTGAATGCCGGTAGGCGATGACCTGGACCTTTTCCAGCGTCACCAGACCTTCCTGAATCATCCCATCCAATTCGGGAAGCAATTCCTGGATTCGCTCCGGTTTATCGACAATCTCGATCACCATCGGCAAAACCTCCGACAGGCGAAGGATTTTGGAGGTATGGATCCTGCTGTTGGCTCCGAAGCCCAGGCAACCCCGAAGGACTGTGGCCCCCGCCAGTCCCTTCTGTCGGGCCAGTTGGACAATCACCTCGTAGAGTGGACGGCCGCCTACCTTGTCGCTTTCGCCTACAAAAATCCGCAGAAGATGAGCTTCGGACGGCAATTTCATTGTCGATCTCCTTACAGCATTCGACCCAGAGCCAGGCCCGCTAAAAGCGCCGCGATTCCCAGAACATTCTGACCCATCAGATTGGCCCCCGCATAGAACCATTGCGAGTCGTCCATCAGCGAAACGGTTTCGGCCACGAACGAAGAAAAGGTGGTGAACGCGCCGAAAAATCCGATGAACACGATCGTGCGAAATTCAGGCCGAACCTGGATTCGACTTTCCAGCGCCGAGAAGGCCAGGCCAAACAACAGACACCCCGTCAGGTTCATCGCAACGGTCCCCCAGGGAAACCCCGCACCCGAGATCCGCTGGACAAAACCGCCGAGTCCATATCGGGCGATTGTTCCAAGTGCGCCGGGTGCGCACAGCCATATCCCTTTGGTCATGGGGTTCATATCCCGCGTTCAGCAGGTTGTCCAATTCGTTATAACATTATGCTTTTATGTCGATGGCTATGGCACTCGATATTCACCGCCGCTGGAAGGGAGGCGATGTGGCACGGGGCGGTTTCGATCTGTATCGAAAGCGCCGTTGTGTCGCCGCCCAATCCTTGTGGACCGATGCCGAGGGCGTTGACTTTGGCAAGCAACATCTGTTCCATCTCGGCGTAGAAGGGTTCTGCGTTCGATTGGCCGATATTCCGCAATAGGGCTTTCTTGGCCAACAGACAACTGACCTCGAAATCGCCCCCCAGTCCCACGCCAACCACAAATGGAGGACAGGCATCGGCTCCAGCCCTGGCCACAACATCGACGACCCAGTCCATGATTTCCTCGCGGCTCTGCGTCGGCTTGAAGACGCGGAAGGCCGACTTGTTTTCGCAACCACCGCCTTTAGCCATCAGAGTGATCTTTATCTCATCGCCGGAAACGAACGATAGATGAACGATCGCGGGGGTATTCGTCCCCGTGTTTTTGCGATCTTTTACGGGTTCGGCCACAACGCTTTTGCGGAGCAGGCCTTTATCGTATCCGGCGGCAACGCCCTCCTGAATCGCGTCAATCAGCGTGGCATTGGGACGATCTTCCGGGGGCGCGACAAGAGCATCACGCCCCATTTCTACAAACACGACCACCAGGCCTGTATCCTGACAGAGAGGAATCCGATCTTGGAGGGCGATCCGGGCATTTTCGAGAAGTTGGTTGAGAATTTCTTTGGCCCGGGAATTTCGCTCCCGCTGTATCGCTCTGTTGATCGCGGCGACCACATCCGATGGTAGTTCATACGCACAGTCGATACAGAGTCGCTCGACGGCTTGAACAATCGCCTCGAACGCGATGGATCGCATCACTTCCCCTCGGGTTTCGGAACAGAAATATCAATCGTCTTGTATCCGGTGTTGCCGACATCGTCGGACAGCCGAATCGCCAGGACATGCTCGCCCGACTCAAGATCTTTCAGCTCAATCACGAAATTCTCCACAGTCGTGTCGAACACCAGATCCTCGGGCACAGTTCCCATCCACTTCTCATTGCTATCGACAGTATAATTCACCGAGCCGATCACGCTCAGGGCATCCTCAACCGCCAACTGCACAACCGCTTTGCCGCCGTCGATTTTCGTCCGGATGTCCTTGGCTTCGGGGGGCGTGTTATCAACGACAAATTCCTCGCTGATCCGCGTTCCGCTCAGAGCGGTCGTATCGCTGTTGTTCCGTCGGTCGTCGGCCGTTACCCGCAGTTCATATCGGCCATCCTCGACCGTCTGGCTGTCCCACTCGAAGGGAACGGTGGTCAACTCATCCTTGAGCAGAATCCAGGGTATTCGTCCTTGACGCCGCAACTCCAGCTTATAGACCATCGCATCCTTGTTGCGATCCACCGCCTCGAAGGCCACCGCCAGAACGCCCGGTTTGCCTTTTACCCGAGCGACATTGACCGAGTTGATGACAGGGGCCAGGTTGCTCACCACATGGGCTACCGTTACGGCGCCCACCCGCGGCGAGACCTCCGGCTTGTCGGTCTTCAGCGTCAGCTTGTATTGTCCAAACCGTCCCACCGGGCAATTCAGGGTCGTCGCCGCCTTCAGCTCCGCCGGTTCGCTCCACGGTGAAAATGACGGATCGTTCGGTTCACCCACATTTCCGGTACGGGCCGACATCCACACTGAACACCCTTCGGGAATCGTCGCTTCCACCTGAAGCTTGCCCCACCGCGCCGGCTGGCCGGCGTCTATTAAATCAGACACATAGGTCCCTTCCCCCGCGAAAGCGTCGGACAATCGAAGCAGTTTGGCCGGATTGGCACACCCCAGCCAGATTCCGCCTTTACCATCCGCCAATGTCGTAATTTGTGCGGATTGCTTCTCTTCAAATGCCATCGCCCGTTTTTCCGTCTCAGGATCCACCGTAAAGACCTGCGCCGCGTTGCCGGTCGCCACCAGCAGTTCCTCGCCCCGAAACCGCAGGGCATAGAGCACCGACATATCGCTGAACAGATCCGTCACGGTCCCCTGCGGCTGGATCCGATACACATGCCCGGCTGATTTCGGAAGCGTGGCTCGTTTGGGCGCCGCTCCGGGCGGTCCCGCGGGCGCCGCCGGTTTTTCCGTATTGGGAATCTTCAGTTCCGCCGCTTTGGGGTCTTTGTCTTTCGGGGCCGATTTCTCGTCCGGCCGACCGGCCCCCGCATCCGACGCAACAGGATTATACGTACTCTTTTCTCGTGTCACTTCGGCGCTGGTCGCCGCGGCATACAAGTTTCCCTGTTCGTCCAGAGCCAATGCGGTAATTTCGTTTTGATCGCAGTCATAAAGCACCGTTACCTTCCCATCCGGTTCGATCCGCATCACCAGACCCCGTTCATCGCACCCGGCGTAAAGGATTCCTTTGTCATCCACCGCCAGAGACAGAATGTTATGATCCTTGCCGCTATACACCATCTGGGGATTCCGGCCAAAGGGATCCAGCCGGAATATCTTTCCGTCGGGTCCCGTTCCCAGATACAGATTGCCCATTCCGTCCACGGCAATCGCATGGATATATTTGACGCCCTCCAGCTCCGCCAGTGTTTGAATTTGACCGTTTTCAAAACGAATCAATCTGGCCTGTTTGCCGCTAATCCCGGCTACCAGCCGATCCGCCCGATCCAGGGTTAACGCAAACACATACTCCTGCGCCACGGGTTCCACCGGCTCGGTCGCCTTTGCACTGTCGGACTTTTCCTCAGGGGTATCGATGGCTGTATCCGCCGCCTGGGCTCCATCCGTTTCTCCGACCTTTGGTTTGTTCACATCCCCCGTTCCCTCGGCCGGAACATCGGTTTTTGTTTCACCCTCTTTTTTCTCCTCGCCGCCAGTCGTATCAGCGCCTGTTTCGGCGGATGGTCCCTTCGGTTGTTCCATCGGATAAATCTGTTCGGCTTTTCCCTTGAGTACCCGGAAAATCTGCCCGTTGGGACTGGTACCCACGAACACGCTGCCGTCCGGACCTGCGGCCATTGAATGAATCGCCCACACCTTATCCAGCGATCCACCAAAATCGATCGTCCTGGACTGTCGGGCCAACCGGATCGTCCCCTCCGAATCGACCTGGGTCAGGTCGGTCTTGCCCTTGAGGAACTCCGCCGCCGTCGAATGCTTGGTCACCTCCGAGGTCACCGCCCATACCGATCCCATCATCGCCGTCACAATCATCGCCACGCCCAGACGCCGCATCATCGTCATACTCCTATGGATTCTGATCAATTCAATATCACTTATGTTCCACCACAAGCCGCATCGTCTTGGATCCCCGAACGACAAATCCCGTTTCGATCCGCTTTTCCACTCGTTCGGCCATCGGCAGCAATTCCGCCGTCCGGCGCGGGTCCTGCATCAATAAGACCTTGGTCCCGGGTACCCTCGGCAGCTCTGTCTGCTCGATCGCCAGCCCCGAAGGCGGCAACGACAATACAACATAAATCCGATCTCGCCGTATTTCGGTCAACGAGCGAATCGCGGCCACCATCGTCTTCAGATCGTACGCCGTGAACCGATACACCCCCGTTTTTCGCAGATATTTCTCGTAATCGTCGGACCCCGCCACCAGCAACTCGTAAGCCCCCTGTCCCAGGTCCTCCGGAATCGTCAACTCCGCCTGTCGTATTTGTTTGTGGGATCCAATGGTCCGCAACTCGACCGTTAGCTTCAGCGTCTCGCCCGGCTTGACCTGAGAATCCGACATCACCACATCCGCAATCGCCGCCTGGGTATCCCCGGTCGTCACCTGAATACCGAACGACATCGCCTCCAACTGAACCTTGGCATAACGATTCGTCATCAGCATTCCCATAATGCTGCTCGCCTCGCTCATGAGGTCCGTCAGCTCCCGACCACTGGATATATTATCCAGCACGATCGGAGCAAAGCCGTCGACCTCTATCTTTCCCCGATACCGCACCGTGTGCTCCACCGGCGCCGTACCCTGCATCAATCCAGCGCCTCCGATCGCCGACTGCAGGATCGTCGGGCCACGGACCGGATCGGCCGCCAGCCGACAATCGTACCGCCGTACTTTTGGGTCGTTAAAGTATTCCACTTCGATTATCAGCGGAATCAACGGAGGCGGATTTCCCACCCGCCCCATGATCCCGCAGTTTTCGTCGAATTGCAGAGTCCCGACAATCTCGCCCGGAGACGAAAATTTGAATGATCGCGTTACGCCCGGCACCACCACATGAATCGTACCCGGCGCAATCGGCAACTCAACCGGGCCCAGACCCGTGAATGAATGTCCAAATGCGTAGATTTTTCCATCCGCAACCTCCGTCACCGTCCCCGTCGCCGCCATGGTCATATCTCCCGACAACAACGGGACTGCGATCACACCGCCCGGCTCGAACAAGGACCCATCGGATTTGGTCCCAGCCGCATCCGAGGCCATCTGGCCGCCCCCAGGAACCGCCACAAACCCCATACGGGAAAAGGTGTCGCTCATCTGGTTACAAACCCGATCCGGCAGCGAAGTCACCAGCGGAATCATCGTCGCCGTCCCGGTTGTTTGTGGCGAAAACCAATCTTGCAGATATTGCTGATATTTCCGCTCGAATGCTTTGAAATCCACAACCGGTCCGGCTTCCACGCCTCTGGCGGCGCTACTGCCCGGCCCCGCCGTGCCGATCTCCAGCATATACTCGATCGGTGTTACAAAATATAGCGGCTCCTTACCCGCCGTAAAACCCGCCGCCAAAGCTCCCGCCAACCGTCCATCCAGGTACATCGGCGACCCGCTGCACCCGGCGATTGCCCCTGACTTTTCCGACACCGGATCCTTAGCCCTGACCAGAATGGCGTCTCTCGCCGGTTGCCACTTCGGCACCACGCTGATCACTTCCAGCGGGTATTTCTGTACCGTGTGGCCGGAATACACCGTCAAAAAATACCCTTCCATTCCGGGTTTGACTTCTTCGATGGAGATGTAACGGCTCTTGTCCATCCCCAAGGCAACCCCGAAACAGGTTCCCAACACAAGTAACATCAGAAGGATCATACCCCCACTGGCCCCCAGGGGGGACTTTTGCGGATTCCAGCGATTCATCGTCATAAGTATCCTGCTGGCTGATGGTCTTTTCGTTTGTACTCCGGCCGGTCCATTCTGACTCCGGCCGGCGAATTGTAGCCGACCCCACGGATCTTGGCAAGGAAAAGCTTGCAATCTGCCGAGATTACGCTATAGTGTAAGGTCTGTTTCAGGGGCCGAAACCGCCCGTTCGGATGACCGACGGACCCGGCCCAAAACGATTATTGTCAAAGGAATTTCAATGGATACTGAACATCGCCATGAATTGAAGACAAACGAGCTGGCCGACTGGATCGTTCATGTCCCGCGGTTTTTCCGGGAAAATCTTCGCTGGATCATCGGCGGTTCTCTGATTCTTGTCGCGGTTCTTGTCTTTATGTTCGGCCAAAACATCCGCGCCAATTCCTTCGATTACCAGCTTAGCCAGACTACCAGTCAGATCGAAGGTCTCCAGAGAGCCCAGTTCGCCGTCATCCAAAACCAGATGCAAGACAATCCCGTTGTTATGGACTCCCTGTTCCAGTCGGCAAATAAACTGGAGATCTCGGCCCAGTCTTCTAAATATCCCTCGCTGGCCGCCCTGGCTCTCATCAAGCGCGGCGATGCCCTCCGGATGGATCTGCACTACAATGGCGAAGATGTGGAGGCCGCCGTCGTTCAGTCCCGTCTTGATGCCGCCCGCAAGTCGTACAACGACGCATTGGCGAAGGCCAAGGGTTGCCCGAACGAAATCGAACTAACGGCGCTGGCCCAGTTCGGCCTGGCCATATGCTCGGAAGAAGCCGGACAATTTGACGAAGCCAAGGCCGCTTATAAAGCCATCGTGGATAACACCGATTTTGCCATCACTCCTGTCGTTCGCCAGGCCCGGCATCGCCTTGCAATTATGGATGAGCAAAAGGAACAATTCACCTTCGTCGATGCTCCCAAGCCCGCGCCTCAGCCGACCCTGACGCCGGGGGCTCCGGTCCCAGGACAACCGACAACCGTTACTCCTGCGCCCGCTTCGACATCGGTTCCGACCCCGCAGCCCGAAGCCAAACCGGCTGAGCAACCGGCTACCGCCCCGGTTACAACTCCTGTACCCGCGCCGGCCGAGCAGCCAGAGGCCAAGCCCGCCGATCAACCCTCAGCAACTCCTGCACCTGCCCCGCAGCCGCAAGACAAACCCGCTGAACAACCAGCCGCTGTTCCTGCACCCGTTCCGGCTCCCGAGCCTGTACCGGCCTCTGCCACTCCGCAGGACACTCCCAAGCCGCAGTAATAGTCCATGAGTGAAGAATTGATCCAACCGGAAGGCCCGGAGGATCTCAACGGCGAAACTTTCGACGAAGAGATTCTTGCACACGAAGGCGATGAACGGGTCGGCGAGCATCTGCGCTTTCGCGTCGGCCATAACATCAAGTTTCGCCGCCTGGACCGTTACCTCCGCGGGCGTTTCAGCCAGTTCAGTCGCTCGCGTCTTCAACAGCTCATCCGCGAACAGGGTGTCAATGTCAACAATCGGCCCGCCAAGCCCAGTCACTGTCTCTCACCTGGCGACGAGATCGACATCATCCTGCCGCCGCGCGAACTCCGCGAGTTGACACCCGAAGATATCCCGATCGATGTCATCTACGAGGATGACGATCTTCTGGTCCTCAACAAACAGGCCAATCTTCTCGTGCATCCGGCCCGCGGCTACAAAAACGGTACGCTGGTCAACGGCCTGGTCTATCGCTACGCCGACCATCTTTCCACCGGTCGCAACCCCTTCCGACCCGGCATTGTCCATCGCCTGGACCGCAACACGACTGGGGCCCTCGTCGTCGCCAAGACCGACCAGGCCCACTGGAAGCTTTCCCGCCAGTTCGCCGACCGCACAACCCAAAAAACCTATCTGGCCGTCGTCCACGGCACGCCCGAGCTGGCTTCCGACCGGATCAACGCGCCGATCGGCATGAACCCGCGCCACCGCGAGCAATGTATGGTCCGCGACGACGGCAAGGAATCCGTCACCTGCTACGAGGTCATCGAGTGCTTCCGCGGTTATTCGTTGGTCGAGCTGGACCTCAAGACCGGCCGCACGCACCAAATCCGCGTGCACATGGCCTACATTAAACACCCCGTCGTCGCCGATGACATGTACGGCGGCAAGCCCGTCTATCTCTGGCAGCTCAAGGACCTTCCGGCCGCGACCGAAGAGCCCGTCATCGCCCGTGTTTGCCTCCATGCCTGGAAGCTGTCCTTCACCCACCCCATCTCCGGCCAACGAATGGATTTCGAGGCCCCGGTCCCGCGGGATATCAGCAATTTCCTCGATCTTCTTCGCATCCACCGACCGGCCGGCTCCCGCCCCAACCTGCGGCTGGCGTAATTAACGAGGTCGAATACAACTGCCTTCTTGGAGGGACCCTCTCCGTCGGGTCCGGTCCTTCTTTCCCCTTGCGACTCTGAATCAAGGGTTGTATAAGAGGGTCAAATTCGATATGGAGATCAACAATGATTCGATTATACAGCCGGATTTCGATCATCATTCTGAGTATCGCTCTGCTAATCGAGACAACTCTGACCCTGGCCGACATGGCCGCAGATTCGCCGGTGATATTCCCCAAGGAAGGAGCACTGCCTTCCAAGTATCCGCCGGACCAGCCCGCCAAGGATGGACAGGTGCCGGAAAAGGACTATTACCTGTTCTCCACGCCCGAACGGTCCATCGAACAGATCGACAAGATCCAGGCCGAAATGGTCAAGGGACAATTCACTCCGCCGCCAGCCGACTTTCAATACCTCCAGCGGACCCGCCGTATCCTGACCGAGGGCGGCAAGCTCAACATCCTGGCCATCGGCGACAGCATCGTCAACGACACAATGCGTTCCGGCTGGGTCGCCAAGCTGCGGCAGGCGTATCCCAAGGCCCAGATCACGGCCGCCGTCTATGTCCGAGGCGGGGGCGGCTGCCAGCACTACAAGGAAGAAGGCCGCATCGCCAGGTTCGTCGTACCCCGCAAGCCCGATCTGGTCATCATCGGCGGCATCAGCCAAAAGGATATCGAAAGTATCCGCGAAGTGATCCTCCAGCTCCGCGCCGCGTTGCCGGAAGTCGAAATCCTGCTCGCTACCGGAACCTTCGGCACCGCCGACCCCCGCGTGCCGGAGGAACTGGCCAAGGCCGCCCACTCCGGTACCGGCCCTTATGGCCAGACCCTCAAGCAACTGGCCGCCGAGCAGAAATGTGCCTTTCTGGATATGACAACACCCTGGGCCGAATACATCCGCTCCTCGGGCGTGCACCCCCACACCTTCTACCGCGATGTTGTCCACGCCAACGAATTCGGCGAACAGATCCTCTGCAAAATCCTCATGGCCTTCTGGAAACCGGA
>JAAYVQ010000140.1 GCA_012517095.1 Phycisphaerae bacterium
CGGCAACAAACCGATCCGCAACGCGCTTTCTCTTCGAATATAATTGCCAAAAGCTCCCGCCAAGAGAACCTGATCGATTCGGCTGTCGTCCATTCCGGCTTGTTGCTGAAGCAGGCGAATTCCGGCTCGAATCGCGGCTTTGGCCAATTGCATTTCGCGGATATCCTTCTGGGTCAGGACCACCGCCGGCGATCCGTCCGGCTGCCACGCCAACACAAAAGCGGGCTGGCCCTCTTGTTCGATTCGTCGTCGGAGAATCGCTCCGGGTAATTCTCGAACCGTATCGAGATCGACAAACCGCCCGGTGATATCCAACACTTCGAGATCCAACATCACCGCAACCGCGTCGATCAGGCCGCTTCCACACACACTCCGTGGCGGACTATTACCGATAATATCGACATCGATATCTCCATCGCTAACAACCACTGCCTCGATCGCTCCATCGACTGCTCGACTTCCCTGGGATATCCTGGCGCCTTCCAATGCCGGTCCCGCCGCACAACTGCAAGAAAACAGTTTATCGCGAGTCCCGATCACCACCTCACCGTTGGTACCGATATCCACTACCAGCGTATTCTTCGTTTCCTGGTCCATCCCCACCGCCAGGGCCACCGCCAGCGTATCCGAACCGACAAAGCCGGCCAGATTCTCGAGGGTATGCAATCGACCGGCCGGATGAATCCGAATCCCCAATTCCCCGGCAAGACGATCCTGAGCATCGCATGAGAAAGCACGATACGGGGCCTGTCCCAACTGTCGAACGGGAAGGCCCATCAGAAGATGCGACATGGTCGTATTTCCAACCGCCACCACTTCGACAATATCTTGCCGGGAGATCGACGCCTCGCGACACAATTGTTCAATCTGTTCCTCCAGACATTCGATCATGGCCCGTTGAAGTTGTCGATCTCCGTCCGGGCGATCAGCGTGAAGGATCCGGCTGATGACATCATCTCCATAACGAATCTGAGGATTGGTTGTCGCCGCTGTTGCTCGGACCTGGCCGTTCAGAAGATCGATCAATTTGGCGACAATTGTCGTGGTCCCCACATCCACCGCCACGCCATAAAGCAGGTCGGTTGTATCTCCGGATTCGAGAGCAACCGCCTCCCACGATCCGACCGGATCGACGGTATTCTCCTCAACCCAATGCAACAGAACCGTCAATCCGTCTCGGGATCGATCCAGCGAACTGAACTGAGTGGAGAGGGACTCGGAAAGTCGGAACCGACCCGACATTGCCTCTTGAAGATCCTGAATCGTCCACTTCTGCAGCCGAAGGTGCCGTTTGGAAAACGCGGGATTGACCGGAACCTCACGACCCCGGCCGGAGGACAGGATTTGGTGACGAGAATACCGACTCGTATCCGGGATTTCCACCCACAGGTCGCGATAGATCGGATATTGACATGCCAAAACCAGCTCGCGTTCCGGCAAAATTCGAACCTGACATTTTTCGCAGGTTCCCTGGCCCCCGCAGGCCGTATGAAGAACAATCCCCGCGTGTTGAGCTGCATCAAGGATCATAGCCCCGGAATGAATGCGGATTGTCTTTCCGTCCGGCTGGAAATGAACCTCATAATGCTTCATGGATCGTTCCCTTTTCCCTCCCAGTCCCCCCAAACGATACAGACAGGATATCCAATCTCCAGGCGCAACCCCCTCCGGGACGATTGTTCATCCTGTCTGCATTAAACCCACTTCGCCAGAAGATCAGCGCTTATCCGCTGATCTTGTGACGGATTTTCCATTTTCTCCTGCGTTTCTTGCTACCAATCTTACGTCTTCTTCTGGGCTTGGCCATTCAGACCTCCAAACACTATGGACTATTCTCTTTTGCGAATCCAATCGGCGTGGTATTATATAGGATTAAAATTCAAATGCAAGGGTACGAAAGGTTTTTTTCCAGATCGGAGTCGGGCCATGATCCAGTGTAAAGACTGTGAGTTGTTCGAATTAAGGCCGGACGGCGGACGCCTTTTCCGCTGCGATCCGTTTTCCACCATCAAGGAACCCGAATGTCTGGCCAAATGGCAACTCATGCGGATTGAGCTATTGGTGGGGACTTTTCATTCCATGGCTGCCTGGCAGGAAAAGCTCGCACCCGTCCAGGACAAGATTCTCAAGTATGTAAAACGGGAATTGCAGGACCTTGACGAAACCGAGCGATGGAAGCTTCAGGAAGACGAGGATCCCAATGATCCAAACCCTCCCTATCCTATCTGATATTGTTCCAGCGAATGGATTTTCGGAAACCCCCGATCCAGGACCGATAAAGTTATCCCCTTTTTTATGATTTCTTTTGGACTGATGCAATATCCAAAACCACAATCTCGTCTAAGTCATTGATGGCTCGGCGGATATGGAATCCTTTGAGAATCCGGACACCAAAGAGCTTATTTCCCGGTGCCAGGCAGGCGAAAACCGGGCGTTTGATGAATTGGTCGATTTGTATGCAAGTCGTTGTTACGGCTACTTTTACAGATTGACTCGGAATACGGATGTCAGCCATGACTTGCTTAGCGAGCTATTCGTTAAGATTGTGGAAAAGATGGGCTCCTTTAAGGGGGGCTCCTTTGAGAAGTGGCTGTTTACAATCGCGGGGAACCTTTTTCACGATTACCTCCGGGGCCGGTATAGACAAAAAAAAATGCTGGAAACCAAGGCCCGGGAGCTGCAAGATGAACCGCTCCCAAGAAGGACGAATACGGATCTGAGCGATCAATTGCAGATGTTTTTGGCAAAATTGGACGAGGATACATTAGAGGTGATTCTGATGCGGTTTTATGGGGACATGAGTTTCAAAGAACTTTCTGAAATCCGCAACGAACCAATCGGGACCACGCTGTCGAAGGTCCATCGCGGCCTAAAGAAACTGCGGGAATTAATGGGAGAATCCGGTGACTGAGAATCCGGAAAAAATGAAAGAGCTTTTGGGTTCGTTCCTGGATCCCGAATCGGCCCTCAAGGCCGTCGAGGACATGGATCGAGGTCTGGACTTGTTACAAAGCCACCCGGCCCCGGCTCCTGACCCAGAACGGATTGCGGCTATCAAACGAGATATTCAATCCCGGATCGGCTGTATCCGACGGAGACAACCCATATCCGTCTGGATCGGCTGGTCGGCCTGCGCCGCCGCAGTCCTCCTGGTAGTGGCGCATTATTCGCCTTTCTTTCGACCTTCCAGGATTCCCTTGAAACAGGGTGTCGAAATCGTAAATCTTACTCCCTGGACGATTGATACAGAACCTCTCTTGTCCGGAATTCCGAGCAATTCTGAAGATATCCACAATGACTCCCTGAAAACCAATTCTGATTTCGACTCTCCGAATCCGATCGAGACTCTCGAACAGGAATTGAAAATGTTGGCCTCCACCGATGATTTCTGGAAGGGATAATCGAATGCGTAACCCTATCCTTGCCGAATCTCTGACGATTGCAATATTGCTGATTCTCGTTTTGGCGATCCCATCCGCGGCTCAGACCAGCGCCGGTGATTTATGGACAGAGGATTCCGGCGGAGCAGAATCACTGGAGTTAAACCGGGAAATCATCGATCAGCTAATGACACAACTGGAAAGCGAATCCTCGGCCCTGGCAACCCAATTACGCCAGTGGCGAAAGGATGATCCATTCCGCTTTGTCCTGGAAATTCGACGGATTGCACTGGCTCGAAATCCAAAACTGGCTCGGGCCGCTTCCCGACAGCCCAAAACCATCTTGGAGGAATCGGTTCCGGCCGCCGATACGGTCCGACCGGGACAATGGCGGGAAACCCAGGAAAAACGGATTGAAGAATTCATGGAATGGTTCAAGACGGCTTATCCCAACAAGGCCGAGCCGCTTCAAAAGATTCGTACCACCGATGTCGAGGGCTTTTTGACTCGCATTTCGTCGATCCGCCGAAGGTTTGAACCCCTGATGCGTGCGGAAAAGCGCGATCCGGATCTGGCGAAAGTCCTGAAAAAGGACATTGAATTACAGGATCTGTCTGCGGATCTCTTATCCCAAATCGCCTCCATCCGGAACAACGATAAGGACCGACGGGTTCTGATTGAGCAACTCACACGGGTTGTCGCTAATCAGTTCGACATCATCGTCCAAAAACGACGAATGCAATACGCTACCATCGAGTCCAAGATCCAGCAGATGCAAAAAGAGGTGGACGAACAGAACAAGCAACTCGACCAGCTCGTCCAAAAAAAAGATCAGCTCACCCACGATCGTGTCCAGGAACTGCTGAATCCTCCGGCCAAATCCGACAAGTAGGCAAAGTGTCGTCCGCCCGGCGAATCGGATTACCGATTGCCAAATCCTCTCGGCGTCGATACACTTGCGGCCAATGAGGCCGTATGCAATGATATTCGAACCGATCTTCAAACCCCGAATCTGGGGTGGGTTTACTTTGCGCACCCATTTCAGAAAGCCAACCCCCTCGGATATCCGCATCGGCGAAAGCTGGGAACTGGCCGATCTGCCAAGTGATAAGACCCGTATCCTCAATGGCCGCCTGGCCGGAATGACCTGGGCTGAGCTACCATTCGAAGTTCGACGCGATTGGTTTTCGGATATTGGCCCAACAAAACCCTTTCCCCTGTTGATTAAACTCCTGGATGCCCGGGAAGTACTCAGCGTCCAGGTTCATCCTGATCGGGATACCTGCCATCGAATGGGTCATGGCGATCCCAAAACCGAATGTTGGTATATCCTGGCCGCGGAACCAGAGGCGGTCATCTACAAAGGGCTTCATTCCGGAACCACGCGGGATCAATTGCGGCAAGCCATCCAAAAGGGAACCGTCGCGGACCTGCTTTGTCGTGTTCCGGTTCACCCCGGGGAATGTCACTTCATCCCGGCGGGAACATGTCATGCCATCGGCGCCGGTCTGTTGATCGCGGAGATTCAAACACCGTCGGATACAACCTATCGCCTGTTCGATTGGAATCGTCTTGATGAGAAGGGCCAATCTCGCCCATTGCACATCAATGAGGCGATGGAAAGCATTCGCTTCGATCAGCCGCCCAACGAATTGGCAGTTCGGTCAAAGGGAATCATTACGGATTGTGAATTCTTCTGCACAGAAATCCTGTCTTTATCCGTGGGACAAGCGACGCCTCTGGATTCCGGAAACACAACGGTCCTGATCGGAGTCTCAGGCCAAGGAAAGATCGACAATCCCGACGGATCCATCACTTCCTTCAAGGCAGGCGACACCCTCCTGATTCCGGCCAGCATGAATGGATACATGCAATTTGATGTAAACGGACAAGTCCTCTTGGCCCATATAAAGGAACAGTGACAATAGAAAAATAACCAACCCTATTTTGATTCTGTTTCCTTGGAAGTTACGGCTTCGAGAATGTACTTGTGGATATCCGTATTGTCCATCGAGCCGGAAAATCGTTGGGCGTGCACGCCCCAGGCATAGACCGGCACTTTCACCGAGCTGTGCCCTTTGGTGCTCCAACGAACCGTGGGATAATTCCCTACGCCATTGTTCTTAACGATCTTGAGCCCTCCCGTCTCGTGGTCGGCCGTTACAATGATCAGGGTATCTTCACGACCCTTCGCCCAGTTCAGAACAACCCGAACGGCCCTTTCAAATTCGATGACCTCGCCAATCGCCCTCGGCAGATGATTGTCATGGCAGGCCCAATCGATCTTGCCCCCTTCAATCATCAGAAAAAATCCATCCGGGTCGTTATCCAGAATCCGCAAGGCCCTTTCGGCCATTTGCGATAAGTGCGGCAGGCCCCCTACACCATCGGTTTCGAACGGAATTTCAGTTCCAAATAAACCGCAAACTCGTTCCGCGGTCTCGGTATCCAGGTCGTGCAGGGCCTGAGCCGTCCAAAACATCCTATATCCGGACGAATCCGCCGCCACCTTGGACATTCCGAGGGATCCCCCCCCCAGGAGGACTTCCGGACGAGATCGTTCCAGATAATCCTTCGCGATCTCCCAATCGCTTTGACGGCTGCCATCATGGGCGCCAAAACCGGCCGGAGTGGCATGGGTGATCGGAACCGTCGTCACCAGACCGGTACTCTTCTTGAACGACTTGCATTGTTCCAACAATGTGGGAACATCCGTTTTGTCACCAGGTAGAGCGATGCTGATGACACCGTTGTTGACCTTTCGGCCTGTCGCCATCGCTGAGGCGGCCGCAGCAGAATCGGTTACTTCGTGGTCGGCGGAATTGGTGGTCATCCGCGTCTGAAACGGAAATTCTTCGAAAACCAAAGTTCCCGCTTCGCCGTAAGCGTACATGCCGGCCGCTCGAATTTGCTCGGGTCCCATGCCGTCGCCGATCATCAGGATCACATTCCGGGCCTGACCATAGGAAGGAGTCGAACAAACCATCAGGAACAATGCCGATATCAATGCCGACCTGAAAAACCATAGTATCATAATCATCTCTCATCGTTGAGTTTGAATGCCTGGGAAGGTACATCACCCCCCTTGGCCAAAGGATATCCGACGGATCGAAAAAGTGTTTCCGGCCGATCATTCAACACGATTAGAGAATCCCGGCCAGAGTTAGAATCAATTCTTCCGTCTGTTTCCATCCGATACACTTATCGGTAATGGACACCCCGTATTGAAGCTTGTCGGTATGGGCGACCGGCTGATTGCCTTCCTCCAGAAAACTTTCGAGCATCAGGCCGGAAATCATGCGATTGCCCTGCTGGATTTGTTTCACGATATCCAAAAACGCAACTCGCTGAAGGCGATGGTCTTTGTTGGAGTTGGCATGGCTGCAATCGATGACTACGCCGGTCTGGATACCGGCTTTGTTCAGGAGGATCTGGGCGAAAGCCACATATTCCGAAGCATAATTGGGACCGCTGGTTCCGCCCCGCATGACCAAGTGTCCATATTTGTTCCCGGTCGTTTCCGCGACAATTGCCTTGCCATTCCGATCGATACCCAAAAAGGAATGGGGGCTGAGAGCCGAACGGATGGCGTCTAACGCCGGAGTCAAGTTGCCATCCGTCGAATTCTTAAAACCAATCGGCATGGATAAACCGCTGGCCATCTGGCGATGGACCTGGGATTCGGCCGTCCGGGCTCCGATCGCCGCCCACGAAACCAGATCCGCCAGGTATTGCGGAACAATCGGATCTAAAAATTCGGTCGCCACGGGTAATCCGATGTTGCTGATTTCAACCAGGATCCCCCGGGCCATCCGGAAGCCCTGTTCGATATCATAGGAGTCGTCCAGAGCCGGATCGTATAACATTCCCTTCCAGCCCAGCGTGGTACGCGGCTTTTCAAAATAGGTCCGCATGATCAAAAGCAGCTTGTCCCCAATCCGATCCTGGAGGGTTTTAAGCCGCTGGGCATATTCGATCGATGCCGCTCGATCATGAAGCGAACAGGGACCCGTAATCACCATCCGTCTCGGTTCACGGTTCAGAAGGATATCTTGCACACCCTTTCGCGATGTCGCGACAATATGACTGATCGCCTCGGTCTCCGGCAGTTCATCCTTCAACTGCTTGGGAGTGATGAGCGGTTTAAATCGCCGAATATTAAGATTATCTGTCAGTTCCATCTCCGGGTATCCGGCAGATACGGTTATCTGCTTGATTCTTTCCGTTTTCAAGATTCCCGATTGTTACAAACGATTATACTATCCGCTTAACATCGAAAAATCAAGGGGAATCCGTTAATCCGTCCTCCCATGTAGCCCCACCCCTGAACCGAACTTGCCCCCAAACAAGGGCACCCGAACCCACAGTACCCTTGTTTGGCCTGTTTCGAATATCCAATGCAAAAATCGTTTATCCTTTTCGGATATGTTTTTGGACGGCATTCAGAAGCGTTTCCGGTTTGATCGGCTTTTCAAGAAATTCCTTGATCGGCAGCCAGGACTCGTCCGGCTCCAGCTGGAACGGCAGGTTCATCTCCTTGCGGACTCCGCTGACCATGACCACGGGCGTACCCTTTAGATCCTCGATCTGGCTGAGATTCCGAGCCACATTGAATCCCTCGTCGCGCGTGGTCATCATGACATCCAGCAGAATCAGGTCGGGCTTTTCCGATCGGGCCTTCTCGACGCCGTCTTTTCCGTTGTATGCTATACTGACGCTATAATTCTTGGCCTCCAGCAGATTGGCTATCGACTCGACAAGGTCGATATCGTCATCGATAATGAGCACTTTGTTCGCCATGGCGAAATCTCCTATTCATATGCGTACCGTGTCGCGATTGTTTGGGTATCGGACGATCAACCTTTGGCTGCGGACTTGCGCATCTGGTTGATCAAATCCACCACCTTCTTGGAGTTTAGTTCCCCGTAAATCTTATCATTAATCATAATCACCGGCGCAATCCCGCAGGCGCCAAGACATCGGGCCTCCTGAAGGGTAAACAACATATCCGGCGTCGTCTCTCCCACTTTGATATGCAATTCATTTCTCAGCGTATCCAGGACTTCCTGGGCGCCTTTGACATAACAGGCGGTGCCCAGACACACGCTGATGACGAACTTTCCGATGGGTTTGAGATTGAAATAATGATAGAAAGTGGCCACGCCCCAGATATGGGCCGTCGGGATGTTCATGGCCTCGGCGATGGTATCCATCGCCTCGCGCGGAAGATATCCGAACAACGCCTGGGCTTTATGCAAAACCGCAATCAGGTTCGATTCGAAGTACGGTTTGCCCTGAAACTGGGTGATGAACTGCCGCAGTTCGCCGAGTTTTTCCGGTTGAATGTCGATCATGTCTGGTCTCTCCAATTACTTCAATTCGACGCGGGGGATAATACCCCGGGGCGTCTTGGCATGATAATGGGTATGCAGATACTTGTGCGACACGGGACTGAGCGGCCGCTGGAGAAATTCTCGATACAGCTTCTGTACATCCGGATTGTCGTGGCTGCGACGAATGGTCTTGTGCCGGTCCAGATCGTACAGGGCCTGGGCTCGTTTTTGAAGGGCATTCTCGTCCAACGGAATGGCATTGACGGAAGCATACGGCTGGCCGCCGCCTCCGACGCATCCTCCCGGACAACCCATGATCTCAATGAAATGATATCGCTGGGGTTCCTTGCGAACGATATCCAGTAACTGGCAGGCATTTCCCAAGCCGTGGGCAACGGCCACACGAATTTCCGCCCCATCCATCGTCAATTTGCCTTCCTTGACGCCCTTGAGTCCCCGGATCGCTTCAACCTCGATATCCACCAGCGTCTCGCCGGTATAGAGTTCATAGGCCGTGCGTATCGCCGCTTCCATCACGCCACCGGTGGTTCCAAAGATCGCCCCGGCGCCGGAGGACATTCCCAAAGGACTATCGGGCTTTTCCTTTTCGATGTTCAGGAAGTCGATACCGGCTGATTTGATCATCCAGGCCATTTCACGGGTCGTGACCACCATGTCCACGCCCCGCCGTCCATCGACCACCAGTTCCGGTCGTGCGGCCTCGTATTTCTTGGCCGTACAGCACATCGTTGCGACACTGTAAATCGTGTCCGGATCCACCCCGATTTTATCGGCAAAATAACTTTTGATGAGCGAACCCGCCATGGACATCGGAGACCGGCAGGTCGATACATTTTCAATCAGGTCAGGATAAAACTGTTCCATGCACTTCATCCAGGCACTGGAGCAGGAAGTGATCATCGGAAGCTTGCCGCCGCTTTGAAGCCGTTCGAGAAATTCGCTGGCCTCTTCCATAATCGTCAGGTCGGCGGCAAACTGGGTATCGAACACATAATCGAAACCGAGCTTGCGAAACGCGGCGACGAGCTCGCCTTCCATGTTTCGGCCGGGTTCCAGATTAAAGGCCTCACCGATCGCCGCCCGAACCGACGGAGCAAATTGAGCGACTTTAATTTTTGACTTGTCGTTGAGGGCCTCAAAGAGTTCCTGAGTATAATCCCTTTCCAGAAACGCGGCCGTCGGGCAGACATTGATGCATTGTCCACATGCGGTACAAACGCTCTCCTTGAAGGGCATGTTATATGCCGGCATCACCACGGTCTTGAATCCGCGATGGGCTTGCGTCAGATTGTGAACCTTCTGGATCTCCGAACACATTCGTACGCATCGCCCGCAAAGAATACACTTGTTCGGATCGCGGATCACCGCTTCGGAAGACAAGTCCTTATCGTAATGTTTTTTCTCCCCGGTAAAATGCCGCCTGCGGATACCCATGCTGTAGGCCAAACGCTGAAGCTCGCAGTTATAGTTCCGCTCGCAGGTGTGGCAATCTTCCGGATGGTTATCCAGAATCAGTTCAACGATGTCCCGGCGGGTCTGGCGCAGTTCCTTGGTGTTCGTGCGGATCTTCATGCCGTCACGGACCGGATAGGCGCAGGAAGCCACGAAGTTCCGGACGCCTTCGACCTCGACGATACACACCCGGCAGGCGCCCTCAATCGACAGCTTGGGATGATAACATAGCCGCGGGATGTGGTATCCAAGATGGTCGGCGGTTTGCATAATCGTCTGGCCGGACTCGACCTTGTATTCCTTATCGTTAATGAAAATGGTAATCTGGCTCATGTTGGATTCCTTTTATCCTTTACGGATTGCCCCGAACTTGCAGGCCATGAAACATTGCCCGCAATGGATACATTTCTGGGGATCGATCGCGTGTTTTTCCTTGCGTTTTCCGGAGATCGCTTCGGACGGGCAGACCTTCTTACAGGCCCCGCAGCCGACGCATGAATCGAGGATCTCGAAGGTCAGCAAGCTCGTGCATACACCCGCCCGGCATTTGTGCTGATGAATGTGCTCTTCGTATTCCTCGCGAAAGTTCTTGATCGTGCTGAGTACCGGATTCGGAGCCGACTGGCCCAGGCCGCACAGCGAGGATTTTTTGATCATATTGCCCAGCCGTTCAAGCTTTTCGATATCGCCAGGTTGCCCTTGGCCCTCGGAGATGCGGGTCAGGATTTCCAGCATCCGTTTGGTTCCTTCGCGGCATGGCGTACACCTTCCGCAGGATTCATCCTGGGTAAACTCCAGAAAGAACCGGGCCATGTTGACCATACAGGAATCCTCGTCAATGACAATCATTCCGCCGGACCCCATAATGGAACCGGCCGCAGCAAGGGATTCATAGTCAATCTGCGTTTCAAGGTATTTCTCGGGAAGACATCCGCCGGACGGCCCGCCCGTCTGGACGGCCTTGAATTTCTTGCCATTGGGGATTCCGCCTCCGACATTAAAGACGATCTCTCGAAGGGTCGTACCCATCGGGACTTCCACCAGACCCGTATTCTTGATCTTGCCCGCCAGCGCGAAGACCTTGGTACCCTTACTGGTCGCCGTGCCAATCGAGCTGAACCAGTCTGCCCCATCGAGAATAATAACCGGAATATTCGCCCAGGTCTCGACATTGTTAATGAGCGTGGGCTTGTTGAACAATCCCGACTGGGCCGGAAACGGGGGCCGCGGCCGGGGCATGCCGCGAGCCCCTTCAATCGAGTGGATCAGAGCCGTTTCTTCGCCGCAAACAAATGCCCCGGCTCCCAACCGGATTTCGATATCAAAGGAAAAATCGGAACCAAGAATTTTGTCGCCCAGCATGCCGTTCTTGCGGGCATCCGCCAGGGCCTTCTCCAGCCGCTTAATGGCCAGGGGATATTCGGCCCGGATATAGATGATTCCTTTATTGGATCCGATCGCAAACCCGCCGATGATCATCCCCTCGATCACGGTATGGGGATCGCCCTCAATCGCGCTTCGATCCATAAACGCACCGGGGTCTCCTTCATCGGCGTTGCAGATCACATACTTTTCCGGACCCGGCTCCTTGGCTGTCAGTTCCCATTTGACACCGGTGGGAAAACCCGCCCCGCCCCGACCGCGAAGTCCGGATTTTTTCACGGTCTCGACCACCTTCTGCGGAGTCATGTCCGTCAGCACCTTGGCCAGTGCCTCATACCCGCGGAGAGCCAGATAGTCGTCGATATTCTCCGGATCAATGATCCCGCAGTTGCGCAGCGTGATTCGCATCTGCTTTCCAAAGAAGTCGGCATCGCCGAAGACCCGGAAGAACCGGTTGTACAGATGGTCCTCGTCAATCGTCAACCGTGCGATCGGCCGACCCTTGATCAGATGTTCCTGCACAATCTCCGGCACATCGTTGATCGTTACATTCCCGTACATGCTGTAACCGGGATTGACAATCACAATGGGCCCCTTGGCACACATCCCCAGACAACCGGATAAATGGATCGCAACCCGATCGGCGATCCCGGCCTTCTGGATTTCGGCTTCCAGCGCCGTCCGAATTTCGCGGGACTTCTTCTGAATACAAGTCGTCCCATCGCACAGGGTAATCACATATTTTTCCATCGCAGGAAAATCCTTTCGCTCAGATGACCCATTCCTGAATAATCTCGCCCTTTTTGAGGTGGCGATCGATGATCTCACGGGCTCGTTCACGCGTAACGCGGCCGTACTTGACGGGAATCTTGCCCTCTTCGATCACCTCGACCGTCGGTTCCAGGTTACACCGACCGGCGCAACCCTTTTGGCTCAGATACACATCTCGCAGGGTTCCACCGGCAATCGCTTCGCGGAAGACTTCCATCACATCCTTGGAGCCGGCCGCGATCTCGCAGGTCGCCATTCCCACATACACCCGTTTGGTGCTCAGGTAGCCGCTGCTGATGATTCGGCCCACGGCTTGAGCCCGCTTTTTTCGGATCAGTTCCAACGGCGTAACCATGTTCATATTCCCCTTTCAAACTCAAAGATAAACGAATTGCCCTTCTCGGTCGGCTCCACCCAGATCCGCCCGCCGTGAGCTTCCACAATCTGTTTGGTGATATACAATCCCAACCCCGATCCCTTGACCGTTTTCTTTTCGGGGACATCCAGCCGGGAAAATTTACGAAACAGCTTCTTTTGCGCATCTTCCAGAATGGGGCGCCCGTCATTATACACTTCGACCCGGACCCGATTGCCCTCGACCTTCGATGTCAGACGAATCTGGCCGTCTTCAAAACCATACTTGGCGGCGTTGTTGATCAGGTTATTGGCCACGATCATCATCAAATCCGCATCTACCTGGATCCAAAAATCAGCTTGGACGGAATTCTGGACCTTCATGCGTTTATCCAGAAAGATCTTCGAGAAGGTTTCAAGAGACGGATTCAGGATATCTTCTTTTAACCGGATTTTGGTTCGATTAATCTCCAGGTTGCCCCGTTCGATCCGGCTGAGGTTCAAAAACTTCTTGACCGTTGCCGTCAGATAGTCCAGATTCCGCGTGATCGAGTCAATGGCTTTCTTCTGCTTGAAGTTGATCATCCCCAGAAATCCGTCGCGGATGGCGTATGCATTCATAATCGCCGAGGCCAACAGCCCCTTGAGTTCATGAGCCACAAATCCGATCAATTCCAGATAACTCTTGTTCGATTCTTCGATTTTCTGCTTGGAAACCTGCAGGTTCATTTCCCGTTCTTCCAGCCGCGCGCTCATTTCGTTGAACGCTCGGGCCAGTTCGTGCAATTCCGCGATCGAGGCCTCGGCCGTGATGATGTGGCCCAGATCGCCCTTGGAGATTCGCTGGGTCGCGTCCAGCATGTGTGTCAGCGGACGAGAGATCGATCCGGCCATGATAAAAGACAACGCCGCCCCCAGCGCAGCCGCCAGGATCAAAACCAGAACAAAGACCAACAGAAGCTGGCGGGACATATCGGTAAACTGGAGTTCCAGTACTCCCACATAGAGAATGCCGACGATTCGATCCTCGATATCCCGGATCGGCTCATAGGCCGTTCGATACCAATCCGTCACGACAAACGCCCGGTCCTGCCAGGTTTTTCCTTCCTCAACGACCCATTGATAAACCTGTTCCGATACTCGCGTTCCAATCGCCCGCTGCCCTTCCTTGGTCAGCACATTTGTGGAGATCCGGACATCGTCCTGAAAAATCGTCACCGTACCCACGGGCTTGGATTCATAGACTTCCTGCCCGAAAACAATCGACTTGATTCGATCCACCAGGGCATAGTCCTGATTGATGATTCGACCGCCGTACATCACCCCCGTCATCTTGCCGGCCGAATCGCGGATCGGAATCGCGTATTCTTTGGCCATTCCGGTATCCAGAACCTTCATCGAGGTCGGCCGCGCCATCGGGGTATCGAGGATCGTGATATTGGTCCGTGCCCGGACCGCCGAATTCATTCCGGCCAATTCGTCTTTCGAAATCAATCGGGTGGCTCCGACGCCTTCGCCACCCTCCAGGACCTTGCGAACAATCGGATTCGACCCGGCTGCCGCTTCTTCGGCCGTAACACGGTATAAATAATCCAAATTCATCTTTTGTCGAAGCGTTTCAATATCGTCGGCGGGGTCCCCGATCTTCAGGGCATCCCCGATTCGGATGATCTCCGCCAGGTATGCCGTATTAGCGCCTTTGAGATTTGTCAAAACCTGCTTTTGTGCACGACCGACAATATCGATCGAAATCACATAATATCCCAGAAGCAAAATACACGCTCCAAGCGTCAGGATGATCGTCACATACGAAATAAACAATCGGGATTTTAAGCTGGTCAGTCGCATTTGGCGGAATTGGCCTTGGAATGAGCATTCACGAAGTAAATCAAATTCTCCAGTTCGGATTCAAGGTTGATGTTATTGATCACGACTTCGTCGGTACCCCGAAGCTGGATTGGAGCAAAATTCAAAATCCCCTTGATTCCGGCCGCCGCCATAATCTCGGCGATTCGCTGGGCTGCCGAATCCGGAACGGTTATGATACCCACCCGAATTTTTTCATCTCGAACAAACTGAGTCATTTCTTCCAACGGCCGAATGGGTACCGCATCATTCGCCAGATATTTGGCCGGATCAATATCAAAAGCCGACACAATCCGAATCCCCCCCTCCTCGAATCCTTTGTATCGTAAGAGAGCCGCCCCAATTCTCCCGGCTCCCACCAGGATCACCCGTTGAATCTCGTTTTTCCCCAGAATGACCTGAATCTGTTCGATCAGTTCATCAACCTTGTATCCCCCTCGTTTGTTTCCCGTAATTCCGAATAGGGAAAAATCCTTACGGACCTGAGACGGTGTGACTCCGGCCGCATCGGACAGATTATCGGAAAAGACCTTGATAAATCCCAAGGCCTTCAAACGTTTCAAGGCATTTTTATACCTTGATAAACGCGTAATGCATTTTCGATTCGAAACCATGTTGTTCTTCCACATGCGGCAGAATTAAACCCCGAATCAACGAATCTCACATACTATAACGGCAATTTGAAATCGAGTCAACATATTTTTGTGAATAATATGACAATATAACACACATAATGAACATCAAACCGTCGGTCCGTATTTTCTTGTGATTATGATGGAACAATAATACCATCGATATCAGTATAGTCATTATGGTTCGTTATTCTTTCTTGAACGAATGCAAAATATAATCGGTATTATTGTACAGGATTTGAGGATTTACCGATATGAGGATGTTCCGAAATCACTGGGTTGAAATTCTCTAAATCTTTATGGCGCAAATAGATACAGAAAAAGAGTTCTTCGAGCTGACAATCAACAAAGAAACGACACTACCTGTTTCCGGAGGTAGGTCGCTCCTTCAATGTCTGTCTGACCATCATATTTACCTTCCAAGTGCCTGCGGTGGTCGCGGTTTATGCGGCCTATGCAAAATCCATGTCGAAGGCAATGCAGGTCCGATTCAACCTGCTGAAATGAAGAAACTCTCTGAGGAAGAACGAATCCATCTGGGCTTTCGTCTGGCCTGCCAAGTGAAAGTTCAATCCCATCTCCAAATCATAATTCCGCCGGAATACCAGATCCATCAGGGGTTTATGGCAACTCTGACTGAAAAACTTGAATTAAACTATGATACCATCCGTTTTCGATTCAAGATCGCCGATCCGTACAATGTAACCTTCATCCCCGGGCAATTTATTCAGCTCATCTGCCCCCCCTACAAAGGGAGTCCCTATCCCGTCCAGCGCGCCTATTCCATAGCATCCGACCCGGCCCAAAATGATATGATTGATTTAATCATCCGAAAAGTCCCAAATGGAATCTGCACCACCTGGTGCTTTGAATTTCTTCAGATCGGTCAGAATGTCCGCTTTACCGGTCCCTTCGGCGATTTCCACCTAACGGCGACAACTTCCCCAATGATCTTTATC
>JAAYVQ010000141.1 GCA_012517095.1 Phycisphaerae bacterium
CGACGACTGGATCGCAGTTGCCAGACAAGCCCAAACCGACGGCCTGTTTCTCGTTGTGCTCGATCGCCAAAAACACGCCTGGCCGACGGCCGCCAAGACCGCCGACAGCGGCCTGCCGACGGTGATCTTCACGCCGCTGGGCACCGCCTTTACAACCAACACTGAGCCCGTGGCTGTCAAGCCCGGCTGCGTGATCTACTCCTCGATCGGCGAATTTGACCAGGCGGCCTATGGCATGAAGATGCTCGCCGCCGGAGCCAAGATTCGTCGGACTCGCGCTGTGGTCATCAAGGGCAAGGAGCGAACCGAAAGCAAGCTTACCGAGTTAGGTATCGCATTGCAGTATGTCCCCGCGCCGTCCTTTATGGCCGAATACGAACAGATGGGCATCCCGGCCGAGGTTATCGCCATGGCCGACGCATACATGCGCAAGGCCCGCATCATTCACGGCCCGACGCGGGAGGATGTGATTAACGGCATCAAGAGCTATCGCGTGGCCGAAAACATCCTCCAGCGCGAAGGAGCCGACGCAATCTCGATGGATTGCCTCGGGGCTCTCGGCGCGTCGAAAATCTCGTTGCCGTGTATCGCCTGGTCGCGAATGAACGACGACGGTATCCCCGCCGCCTGTGAGGCCGACACTGGGGCCATCGCCTCGCACATCTTCGTGCAGGCCCTATTCGACCGGCCGGGATTCCAGCAGGACCCTGTGCCGGATACCACCTGCGACGCGATTATCGGCGCCCATTGCAGTTGCCCCACAAAGCTGAACGGTTTTGACGGCCCGGAAGAACCGTTCGATCTGCTGCATCATCACGGCAATCGCGATGCCGTGCCCCGGCCGCTGTGGAAGGTCGGCCAGCGGATCACCTGCCTCGATGTCCTCCCGGGCGATGCGGCAAAGCCCACCGAACTGCTGGTCTCGGCCGGAACGGTAATGGATAACCTTGATGTCCCGCCGGCAGGAGGATGCGTGGTCTCCGTGCGGGCCAAGTTCGACTCCAACCAGGATGTCCTGACCTTCCCGGGCTTTCACCAACTATTCTTCTATGGCGATTACAAACGCCAGCTTCGTGACTTCGCCAAACTCTATCGTCTCAAGGCGACGCTGGTATAATGTCCAAGCATTGTATGAGGAGGCAACATGAAATGTCCTGTGTGTAAAACCAGTTACCTTCATTCGCTCGAAACCGAAGAACTTCCCCAGCGCCTTGTGTGCGATACCTGTGGCGGAACATGGATCAAGGCGTTTCAATATTGGAAGTGGTTGGAGGCCCATGGGGCAAATCTGCCGGAGAAGGCGGAACAGGAGGGAACTCAACTTCCGGTTACAGATTCCACTCAGGCCAAACTCTGCCCGGAGTGCGGACATCTCCTGACTCGACGACAGGTTGGACACGGGCTCGACTTCCATATCGATCGATGTGGAACCTGTGGGGGGATCTGGTTCGATAAAAATGAATGGGAAATCCTCAAGGAACACAATCTTCACGACGATGTCCACTTCATTTTCAGTTCGGCCTGGCAACATCGTATCGTCGAAGAACAACAGAATAAGACCTACGAAAAGCGGATCGAAACCATTCTCGGGGCGGGTGATTTTGCCAAACTGAAGGACTTCAAGCAATGGATCCTGCGCCACCCGAAACGGAATACGATGATGGCGTTTCTCTCGGGCCTGGACCTGTAGCCGAGTAGCCGCAAAACCAGGGTATTTTCTTGACAATACGGGGTTTATGTGGTCTAATGCCTATCCTTAGGGCGTTTAGCTCAGCTGGTTAGAGCGTACGGATCACACCCGTAAGGTCATAGGTTCGAATCCTATAA
>JAAYVQ010000142.1 GCA_012517095.1 Phycisphaerae bacterium
AGAAAGGCATCGATGGCATCGGCGGCGATTCGATGGCCAAGCGCATTCCAATGCACATCGTGAGGGAAATCCGTTCTATCCAGCGGATTGGCAAAGGCGGAATCCAACGGCAGAAACGGAATTCCCGCCGATTCACAGGCGTTCCGAAGCACGGTCCTCCTCTGGGCATCCATCGGACAACTGACCAGGACCAATTGCATATTCCGGCTCGCACACAGATCCTTCATACTCTTGATCAGGTATGTCATGATTTCGTTCTGGACCCGTCGGGGATCATCCGGCCTGGCCTGAGATGCCGGTTTTTTTCGCCAGGCAAATTTGGATCGAAGCACCACCCCCCCATGATAGATTTGTCTTAGAAAATAGGTTCTCTCCACCAAGTAAAATTCCAGCCGCTGGCGGATGGATCTTGCGGGAACCGGACTGTTTTTCAAAACCAGCCCCTCTCCGCTTCGAACAAAATAGGGTTTGTTGTACAGACAGAATTCGGGAGTCGTATTTCCTTCAAAATCGTTTAGATAGACCAACAGCAACACGACATCGGGGTTAAAACCGATTCCCTGTTCCTTCAAATATAGATATTGCTGGTCCGTTGAATATCCGGGTACCGAAGAATTAATGATTTCCCAATCCGGATGCCGTTTTTCCACTATCTCACTGAACCGGTTTTCCACATCGACTCCCCACCCCCACCCAAACGAATCTCCAAGGACCAACATTCTTTTCTTCCCGGTTCGATTCCGAGAATATTCATCATCGCGAAGCTTGTCGGAATTGATATTCACTTGAATTGAAAAATCGCGTCGAGTAAATCTGCCATTTCGATTCGGCTTATGCGACCAACCCAGCTTTTCATCATGATTCCAATAGTATTGGCAGGTACCGGAAACGGGCGCCCATTGCGGGCACAGAAACCGCGACGCGATTTCTATTATGATGAGAAGGACACCCACGAGAAGAAAACCCAAACCCAGCAAAAAGAGACGGTGGAACCAGGTAATCTTGGGTTGTTTCCGCTTGGGCATCGAATTTGCCTTTCAGAATAACACCTCAGCGTCATCACGGAAGGGTTTGGACTGGGTTGTCCATGGAGACCCATATATCTTCGAAGAGGGCCAGGAGAGGCAATCGCGAATCGGAGATGCGCAGGACATTGACTCGAAAGGATTTATTGTCCAGTAGAACGGGAAAGCGGGTCACAACGCTGTAAGCAAGAGAATCGAGGGCGGTAACGGAGCCATCCCCGTTGAGGTCTTTCCAGAGGGACTGGTCAAGCCAGTCGGAAGCGGGCGTCGTCCGCCAGGCGATAGCGTAGGTTTCGATCGTGGTCGGGGGAGTCGGATCGGGGACGGCTTTTTCGCCGATCATTACGCGAATTTCATACCACTCAAACCGGGCATCGGCGGCGATGAAGATATGTTCCAGATTATCGTTGGGGCTATCGGAAACAGACAGACGATAATCCCGGGAGGAATTTTCCGGATCGACGGCCCAGAGTTCCAGCCGCAGGTCGGTGTTGGCCGCAGGCAACGGACGATAGGGGTAGTTGTCGCCATAGTGTCGGTTCCAGGCCAGCGTAGCGGTGATTCGTTCCGTAGGGGACTGGATGTGGAAACGGTAGGATTCGACGGCGGAGGTGGAATATGAAATCTGCGACCGATTCCATCCAGCCGAAGGAACAACACCAACAGGATGGCTTGCGGCCAGAAGCTGACGCCATGCTGCCGGAGCATCGACAGCGCCGGCACCCATCAGATAATCAAGGGGAACGGCGATATCGTCGTCGAGATCCGTCATTCCTTTATGCCACCAGGGCAGTTTACGGGCAGAGTTTAGCAGGATGGCCTTGAGGGTACAGTTGGCGGCCGGGCCTTCGACGGCGGCGGCCAGTTCAGGCACGGAACGAGCTTTCTGGATCAACATGCCGACAATTCCGGCAACCACGGGCGTAGCATAACTGCTGGCATCGCCGGTGAGGTGATAAGCATCGAGGGCGTACGGATCGGGAACCAGACAATTCCCAGGCGCCACAAGGTCGGGCTTACACCGTAGATCGGCGGTCGGGCCGGAACTGGAATCAGCCGGATCGGGCAGGCCGAATGATAGACGCGAATCGGTTCCCAATGTCGAGGCCAGAACTCCTACGGCCAGACAATTGGCCCCGGCGGCCGGATAGAGGACGGGATCAAAAACAGAGGAGCCATTCCCGGCGGCAGCGATGATGGTCAAACCCGTACGGTCGGCCAGACGGTCAAAACCTCGCGTCCACCAATCCTCATAGGGGATTCCGGCGCTGAGGGTAACCAGATCGGTTGTCAGGGGGCGAGAACCATGGATATAGTCGCGGATAAACCGCCAGAATTCATGGACCTGAAGACGGGCTTCAGGCAGAATTCCCTGATAATGGAAACGACCCAGAGAATCGGAGGAGGCGGAAGGGTCGAGGCCAATGAGGATGGCGCCGATCGCGGTGGAATGATTCGAAGGGTCGACGGAGGCAGAATAAAGATCGACATATTGGATATCACGACCGATAAAACAGGCGTGGGCAGTATTTAAAAGATAATCCTCCATCGGCAAACCGGCCTGGTAGGTTTGGGAACGGCTGATCGAGTCAATTCGGATGGATTGGCCGAAAAGGTTGGGATCGAGGGCCTGGAGGGCGAAGATACCGGCCTCATCCAGGGCCTGGGGTTGGGGGGAGGAGGTCTGTGCAGGCAGGGTCGTTGATAGTGACAGGTTCACTATCAACAGAAGGCACTGAAGTATTCTGGATTTTCGATCTTCGATTTTCAATTTGGAAACCCTGTGCCCGATGTATTTTCAGTACTATTATACCACAAGCGGCCGGAAAAAACAGCCCTGTAACAACATTTCCGACGGATTCCGATAAGCTGGGGGCTATAAAATCCGGATGAAAAAACACAAATCCAGATTGCCTTACCGTCCGTCCTATAGTATAGTGATGAACCGAGTGTGATTTCGGTTAAGTGACGGCCGGAGAAAAGGAAAATCCGTCCGGTCGGACTGAAAAACTGATCTACGAGACGGGTATGGAAGTCATCCTGAACCAACAGCAAATTCAGGGCATTCTCCAGACGATGGCGGATCGTATCGCCTCCGACCTTGATCAGGGTACGGTTGTCGCAGTCGTCGGTATTCGGAGTCGAGGCGAAGTTCTGGCGGAGCGACTGGCCAATATGCTGGAGAGTCGTCTGGGCCACGCGTTGCCTTGTGGGACTCTGGATATCACGCTGTATCGGGATGATCTGAACGATCCGCAGGGGCGGATGCCGCCGGCGTTTCAGGGAACGGAGATCCCGTTCGATGTCAGCGGCAAGACGATTCTGCTGGTGGACGATGTGCTGGACACCGGGCGATCCGTGCGGGCGGCGATGGACGCGTTGATCGATCTGGGACGCCCCAAGGCGATCCGGCTGGCGGTTTTGGTGGATCGGGGCCGACATGAGTACCCGATTCAGGCGGATTATACGGGACACAAGCTTCAGATTCCGGAAGGCAAAACGATTGCGGTCCATCTGGCGGAGACCGACAATAAAGACCAGGTAATCGTACAATAACAGTGGCACGGCTGCACGATGAAACATTCCGGTGGTGGCGCAAACACCTGCTGGGGCTAAGGGACTTAAGCCGACAGGAAATCGAAACCATTCTTGACACGGCGGAGGGATTCGAGGAGTTCAGCACGCGTTCGGTGAAAAAGGCGCCGGCTCTGCGCGGCAAGGTCGTCGTCAACATGTTTTTCGAGGACAGTACGCGGACGCGGAACAGTTTTACCCTGGCAGCCAACCGGCTCAGCGCGGATGTCATTGAGTTCACGAAGACCTCCAGTTCGGTCAGCAAGGGGGAAACGCTGATCGACACAGCCCGAAATCTGGAGGCAATGGGGATTGACATTGTCGTGATTCGGCATAACGCCGGGGGCGCGCCGAAATTGTTGAGCCGCAATATCAACGCCTGCATCGTCAACGCAGGGGACGGTTTTAACGAGCATCCGACCCAGGCATTGCTGGATACCTACACGATCCGGCAGGTCAAGGGAAGTCTGGAAGGACTTAAGGTGGGGATCGTGGGGGATATTACCCATTCGCGGGTGGCGCGGAGCAACATCTGGGCCATGACCAAGCTGGGGGCGGAGGTGACCCTGATCGGTCCACCGACGCTGATGCCGGCGAAGGTCAATGAATTACCCGTGAAGGTCAGTTACAGCTTAGACTCCGTGATCGAGAACCTGGATGTCATTAATATGCTGCGGATCCAGTTCGAGCGGCTGGGGGGCAATCCGTTTCCGTCGATCCGGGAATACTCGCATTTCTTCGGACTGACGGTGGAACGGATGCGAAAGGCCCGGCCGGATATGCTGGTCATGCATCCGGGACCGATAAACCGAGGGCTGGAGATCGAATCGGAAGTGGCCGATGGGCCCAACAGCGTGATCCTGAGGCAGGTGGCCAACGGCCTGGCGGTTCGGATGGCGGTTCTGTTTCTGGTCAATCAGGCAGCGATGGAGGAGCAGAAATATCGGGTATAAGCCCGAGCGAATTACCATGCATACCAGCGGGAATAAAATTCTGATCCGAAACGGCCGAATCCTCGATCCGGGTAACGGCGTGGATCGCGTGGGAGATCTTATGATCTCCGACGGCAAGATCGTAAAACTCGGAGGAACGATCGCGACGGAATGCGAGATCACGATCGACGCGACGGGCAAACTGGTTGCGCCGGGGTTGATCGATCTGCATGTTCATTTTCGCGAACCGGGGGACGAGGAAGAAGAAACCATCGCCAGCGGATCGGCGGCGGCACTGGCGGGGGGATTCACTTCGGTGGTCTGTATGCCGAACACCAAGCCCGCGATCGATGAAGCGACCCGCGTGGAGTATATCCACCGGATGGGTCGGCAGGCCCGCAAGTCGTTTATCTACACGATGGGGGCGATGACCAAAAATCGCGAGGGCAAGGAACTGGCCGAGATGGGCCTGATGACGGCGGCCGGGGCGGTGGGTTTCACCGACGACGGAGAGGGCGTGCAGGACACGGCGGTGATGCTGCGGGCACTGAAGTACGCATCGATGTTCGACACCCTGATCGCACAGCATTGCCAGGACAACTCGCTGGTGGGCAAGGGCGTCATGAACTCCGGTTACAACTCGACGGTGCTGGGTTTGCCGGGGATGGACCCGCTGGGTGAAGAGTTGATGCTTTGGCGGGATGTTCAACTGGTCAAGAAATCCCGGACGCGGTATCACGCTCAGCATATTTCGACGGTCGGCGCGGTCAAGATCATTTCAGAGGCCAAGGCCGAAGGGTTGCCGGTGACCTGCGAAGTCACGCCGCATCATCTTCTGCTGACGGACAACTCGTGCGCGGATTACGACACGAACTTCAAGGTCAACCCGCCGGTCCGGACCTCGAAAGACATTCAGGCCCTCAAACAGGCGATCAAAGACGGGTTGGTCGATGCACTGGCGACGGACCACGCGCCCCATCTCAAGAGCGAAAAGGAACTGGAATTTTTGACGGCGCCCTTTGGAATCGCCAGTCTCGAATGTGCATTACCCCTGTATGTCAAGGCACTCGTGGAACCGGGCGTGATCGGCTGGCCGGAACTGATCGGCCTGTTGACCTACAAACCGGCCAGGGTGATTCGGATTCACAAGGGGACAATCGCCGAGGGGGACCGGGCAGATGTCGTGGTGATTGATCCGAACAAAGAATATGTGATCGATGTGACCAAATTCGTTTCCAAGAGCCACAACTGCCCGTATGACGGCTGGTTGGCCAAGGGCAAGGTTGAAAAGACGATTATCGCGGGCGAACTTCGATACAACTCAGATGAGCCGCGGAGTTAAATGATGACACTGAGGGGTATGGGAATGAGGCCGTGGGAATAGACCATGTTGTATCTGATTGATGGATACAACCTGTTGGCAACCGTTCGCAAGGCCGACGAGATCCATGCGGCGATGGATGAAGCGGGATTGTGTTCGAAGTTGTCGGAGTTTTTACATCGGATGCGACAAGAGGGGCGGATATATTTCGACGGGACGGGACCGCGAGACAAGGCGGGCTTGTCGGGTCTGTCGAATCTTGAGGTGGTTTTCACGGGGCCGGGCATCGAGGCCGACCATCGGATCGCAGAAGAGATCGAGCTTTCGACGGCTCCGAAGTATCTGGTTGTGGTGAGCACCGATCGCCAAGTGCGGGCCGCGGCGGAAAAGCGAAAGGCCGGCGTGATCCGATCGGAGGATTTCTGGCCGGTATTGGTCAAGACGCTGGAAAAGAAACGCAGGGGAATCCGCGAACCGAAGGCCAAACGCGAAGGATTGACGGAATCCGAGACGGAAGAATGGATGAAACTGTTTGGTTTGAAGTAAGCGTACAGATTGTAAATAACCAGAACCAAGAGAAGTCGATTTATCGAATATTGAATACTGACTATTGAATACTGTCGGGAGGATCGGCAATGGCGTATGCGATAGGATTGGATTACGGAACCAACTCGGTTCGATGCCTGATTGTGGATACGCGGGACGGTCGCGAGGTCGGAACCTGTGTCCATGGATACGAAAGCGGACAGGCCGGCATCCTGCTGAGCAAGAGCGACCACAATGTGGCCCGACAGAGTCCGGCGGATTATCTCAAGGGCGTCGAGGTAGCGGTCAAAGGAGCGATCCGGCAAGCCAAAAAAACCGTCAGGAACTTCAGAGCCGAAGATGTAATCGGGATCGGCGTGGATACGACCGGATCGACCCCCCTGCCGGTGGACCGCAACGGGATTCCGCTGGCTATGCACAAGGAATTCCGCAAGAATCTCAGCGCTCAGGCGTGGCTGTGGAAGGACCATACCGGATACGCCGAGGCCGCGGAGATCACCGACAAGGCGAGGCAGCACCGGCCACAGTATCTGGCCAAGTGCGGCGGGACTTATTCGTCGGAGTGGTTTTTCAGCAAGATCCTGCATTGCCTGCGGACGGATCCGAAGGTGTTTGATGCGACCTATACCTGGGTAGAACATAGCGACTGGCTGCCGGCGGTATTAACGGGAACCGACCATCCGGAGAAACTCAAGCGGTGTCGATGCGCAGCGGGACACAAGGCGATGGTCAGCGACTCCTGGGGCGGGTATCCGGATGCGGAATTTTTATCGATACTCGATCCCCGTTTGGGTAAGTTGCGGGCGACACTGGGCAACGCGACTTACGCAGTGGATGCCAAGGCCGGCGGGTTGACGGAAACCTGGGCCAAGAAGTTGGGCCTGAAAGCCGGAATTCCCGTGGCAATGGGGGCCTTCGACGCGCATCTTGGCGCGGTGGGTTCGGGCATCCGGCCGGGGACTCTGGTCAAGATCATCGGCACGAGCACCTGCGATATGGCGGTTGCTCCACGGGAGCAGTCGCTGCCGGATATTCCGGGGATCTGCGGGATTGTCGATGGATCCATTCTGCCGGGGATGTGGGGGTTGGAGGCGGGCCAATCGGCAGTGGGTGACATCTTCAACTGGTATGTCAATTACCTGCAACCGGGCGGCAAGAAGGTCGGATCGCACGAGGCACTGACCAAGGCGGCGGCCAAACTGCGGCCGGGCCAGTCGGGATTGCTGTCTCTGGACTGGAACAACGGCAATCGCACAATTCTGGTCGATCCGCGGTTGACGGGCTTGTTGCTGGGACAAACGCTGCATACGCGGCCGGAAGAGATCTATCGGGCGTTGATCGAGGCGACGGCTTTCGGAGCCCTGACGATCATCAATCGGTTTGAGGAATACGGTATCGCTATTCGCGAGGTGATCAACTGCGGCGGAATCGCGGAAAAGAATCCGATGCTGATGCAGATATACGCGGATGTAACCGGGCGGGAGATGAAGGTGTCACGGTCGGCACAGACCTGCGCACTGGGTTCGGCGATCTGCGGGGCGGTGGCCGCGGGAAAAGCGGCCGGCGGCTTTGACAGTTTTGCCGAAGCACAGGCGGCCATGTGCGGAGTCAAAAGCAAGGTTTACCGTCCCATCGCGGAAAACAAGAGCGTCTATGCCAAAATGTATCCTCTGTACAAGCAACTGCACGACGCGTTCGGGACCACCGGATACTCCAGTTCGATGGCGAATATCATGAAGGACCTGTTGGCGATCAAGGAAGCGGCGATCCAATAGGAAATAAGATTCCTGACACCTTTTTGAGGTGAGAATGTACGAAGGAATACGAGAAGAAGTCTGCCGGGCGAATCTGGAGCTCAACGAGCGAAAACTGGTGATCTCCACCTGGGGCAATGTCAGCCAGATCGATCGGTCGATCGGCGTTGTGGCGATCAAACCCAGCGGAGTACCGTATGAGAAACTGACACCCGATCTGATCGTGATCGTGGATCTGGAAGGCAGGGTTCTCGAGGGCGAATTGAATCCGTCATCGGACACGCCGACGCATCTGGAACTGTATCGGCGATTCGAATTGATCGGGGGCGTTTGTCACACGCATTGTCCGTGGGCAACGGCATGGGCACAGGCGCATCGCGGAATTCCCTGTTTCGGGACAACCCATGCGGATTATTTTTATGGCGAAATCCCGGTCACGGATCGGATGACGAATGAGGAAATCCGGGGAGAGTACGAGTTGAACACGGGGCGGGTGATGGTGAGGAGGTTTTCGGGGCTGGATCCGATGCAGATGCCGGCGGTGCTGGTGGCGGGGCATGGGCCGTTCACCTGGGGCGAAGACGCGGCCGGTGCGGTAGAGGCGATGCTCACCCTGGAGGAAGTGGCCAAGATCGCCGCGGCGACGATCGGGATTAGTCCGCAGCAACCGCCGATTTCACAGGCACTTTTGGATAAACATTACTTACGCAAACACGGGAAAAACGCATATTACGGCCAACGATAAGGAGTACTTTATGGCACAGTCAAAAACGACCTTCGCGGTCATTGTGGGAAACCGGGGATTCTTTCCGGGCCATCTGGCCAAGACCGGACGCAAGGATATCCTGGAAGTCCTGAAAAAAGGCGGGTATGGCACGGTCATACTTGGGGATAAGGAAACCAAGTATGGAGCGGTGGAGACCTATGAGGAAGCCAAGAAATGCGCGGCGCTGTTTGCCCAGCAGGCGGGTAAGATCGACGGCGTGATCGTAACGCTGCCGAACTTCGGCGACGAAAAAGGCGTCCTGGAATCGATCAAGCAAAGCGGACTGCAGGTGCCGATCCTGATTCAGGCCGAACCGGACACGCCCGGACGGATGACCATCGACGACCGACGGGATTCGTTCTGCGGCAAGATGAGCGCATGCAACAATCTGCGACAGGCGGGAATTCCATTCTCGTTGACTCGAGGTCACACGGTCGGGGTCAAATCGAAAGAATTCGCGGCGGATGTGGACAATTTCGCGGCGGTTTGCCGAATCGTCAAAGGCCTTCAGAATGTTCGCTTCGGGGCCATCGGAGCCCGAACGGGTGCATTCAATACCGTGCGATACAGCGAAAAGGTCCTGGAACAGAGCGGCATCACCATCGAGACGATTGACCTGTCGGAGATTTTCGGGCGGAGCGAGCGACTGACCGACAAGGACGGCGCCGTGAAAAAGAAGCTCGATGCGATCAAGAAATATGTCTCGACCGCGGGGGTTCCGGCCGATTCGCTGCTGCGAATGGCCAAGTTTGGCGTGGTTGTCGATCGCTGGATCAAGGAACTCGATCTGAATGGAACGGCAATTCAGTGCTGGACAAGCTTGCAGGAATTCTTCGGGATCACCTCCTGCACGGTGATGAGCATGATGAGCCAGTCGCTGTTGCCCAGCGCCTGCGAGGTGGATATCACCGGCCTGTTGGGGATGTATATCCTGCAACTGGCATCGCAGGGTCCCAGTGCGTTGCTGGACTGGAACAACAACTACGGCGACGAAGACGATAAATGCGTCCTGTTCCACTGCAGCAATGTTCCCAAGTCGTTTTTCGCGTCCTCCAAGATGGACTACCAAGAGATCATCGCCGGATCCGTCGGCAAGGAAAATACCTACGGCACCGTGGTCGGACGGATTGCGCCCAACGACGCGACTTTCCTTCGGACCTCCACGGACGATACCGACGGGGTAATCCGCGGATATGTGGGCGAAGGCGAATTTACCAGCGACGGACTCGATACCTTCGGCGGATACGGGGTATTGCAGATCCCCAATCTTCAGCAGCTTCTGCAGTATATCTGTCTGATGGGATTTGAGCATCATGTGGCGGTGAATCTGTGCCGGAAGGCCGACGCAATCGCCGAAGCGCTATCGACTTATATGGGGTGGGAGATCTATCGGCACAAATAATTACAAAATGGATATTGAATATTGACTATTGAATAATTAAAAGCCCCGTGAAATATCTCACGGGGCTTTTTGTCAGCTTTTGTTACCGAACAAAGAACGGTCGGTTTATCGGGCGGCAGTGGGTTTGGGTTTTTCGGGCACAACCACCGTCACCGGGGCAATGGATTCCAGATCGGCCTTGAGGGCGGAGGCGTCTCCGGCCACGACGACAATCATTTTGTCGGGATGAAGCGTCTTTTGCGCCAAGGCCAGGCAGTCCTGATCGCTGGCCGCGGCGGCCGTGGACAGGAGCCGATCGAAATAATCATTCCCGAGGGCGTTTGACTCCACAAGCCACAAATCGCCGGCGAGCTGTTGCGGCGTTTCGCGATTGCGGACGAAGCTGCCGGCCATGTAACTCTTGGTGCGGGACAATTCCTTTTCATCCGGAGCCATCGTGCGGAGCTTTTCGATTTCCTCGAAGATCGCCTTGACGGCCGAGGCGGCCGATTCGTTCTTGGTAAAAGTCCGGATACTGAACTGTCCCGCAAACCGAGATGCTCCAAATCCACCGCTGGATCCGTAGGTCAGGCCCTTCTGAACCCGCAAGCTGTCGTTGAGTCGGCTATGAAAATTGCCACCGAAGTAATCGCTGACAAGTCGGCTGATGAAGTACTCCGGCTGATCTTTGCGGGTGATCCCGGGTTGGCCGATCCGGATCTGACACTGTTTGGCTCCGGGCAGATCGACCAGAAAGATTTCCGTTCTGGCCGGAGCGACAATCGCCGGCAGTTCCTTCGGCAGGGCCACCGCGGCGGGCTTCCATTCACCGAACGCCTTGACCGCAAGAGCTTTGGCCTTGTCTGGAGAGATGTCGCCGGCGAAGATCAGGATCGCCTGATCCGGCCGGGCGTTGACGCACCACCAGTCCTTCAGGGCGTCCGGAGTCAAGGCCTGAACATCCGCAACTTCGCCGGTGGCGGTTCGGGAATAGGGATGCTCCCCGTATAGACGGCGGCGAAACTCGCGATCGGCCAGGTAATCCGGGGATTCGGAATTGATTGCCAATTCGGTGAGAATCTGCTTCTGGAGCCGGTCAAACGGCTCTTGCGGGAACGACGGCTTCAGAACGACCTCGGCCATCAGGGACATCGCCCGATCCAGATTTTCCGGAAGGCAGTCGGCATAGACGGTCGAGGAATCCATATTGGCCGACCCGCCAAGGGAGATCGCATAGGTCTCCAGTTCACGGGCGATCTGCTCATCGGTGTGGCGTTCGGTGCCGAGGGTAAGCATCTGAAGGGTCATGGATGCGGTGCCGGGCCTGGCCTCAGTCCAGCCACCGTTCAATAGTCCCAGGGAGACCGTTACAAAGGGGACTTCTTTGTTCGGCACGACCAGGACTGTAAGACCGTTGGGCAAAACGGAGCGATCGAATATTCTCTGTGGCTCGGCTTTGACC
>JAAYVQ010000143.1 GCA_012517095.1 Phycisphaerae bacterium
ATACCTTTCCCTGATGCACTTTTTCCACCATCTGTTTGACGAGATTCAGGCCCAGACCCGTTCCCTTGGCCATTTTCTTATTGGCCTCGACTCGATAGAATTTCTCGAACAATCGGGGGATATCTTCCGGCGGAATACCCATTCCCGTATCGGTGACCTGAACCCGAACCACCTGATCGGACTCATTGACCTCGCAATCCACCGTGACCCGGCCCTGTTTGGGCGTGTATTTGACGGCATTGCTGAGCAGGTTGATCACCACTTGCGTCATCATATCTTTGTCGGCATACACCTGATCGAAAATGATCGACGGCGGCGTTTGGACGGAAATATTTTTTTCCTGAGCGAAGCTTCGGATCATCTCCACCGCGTCATGAATCACCATCGATAGACTGATCGTCTGTTTGTTGATCTTGACCAGACCGGATTCGATGCGGGAAATGTTCAGAATATCCTCGATGAGCCGGTTCAGCCGCTGGGCCTGGGTCTGGATTACCGAGCAGAACTGCTGGAGCGTCTGGGGATCTTTGGCCTCGCCATCCACCAGCATTTCCGCATACGCGTTAATGGAGGCCAACGGCGTTTTGAGTTCGTGCGAAACATGACTGACAAAATCATTTTTCATCCGCGAGATCTCTTTCTCGCGGGTTATGTCATGCAATACCGCCACGATGCCCGTCAACTGGTCTTGATCGTCCGTCACGCAGGACAGAATACAGTCAAATACGGCCGGTTCGTGGTTGCGGTCAACGGTCAGTTCATGCCGAACATGGGGAATCCGGTTCTGTCGGCTCTTATCCATCAAATTCAGCAACTCGGAATGCCGAATCAGTTCCGAGGCCGGTCGAAGACGGGATGGATCGAAATGGAATCCAAATAAAGTTTCGGCGGCCTGGTTGGCAATAATCAGACAATGAGCCGAATCGACTACCAGAACGGCATCGCGAATCCCGAATATAATGGCCTGTGCGTTCTGTTTCTGTTTTCGCAACAATTGAATCTGCAGAGTCAGATCCTGATTTTGCTGATTCAATCGTTCCAGTTTTTGGGTTCCCTCGTGATTCCGTTTTCGAATCGCTTCTTGTATCGCGCCGATTTCCGCAGAATATTCGGGCCTATTCCAAGACCCATCGGAATCCTTTAGAAATCCGGCCAGATTCCGGAGGGATCTTGACAACCGGAGATACAGAAAGGACAATCCCCCGATCGCGGCAGCGGCAAACCACCACGCGGTCCAAGCCGGCACAGGCACCGGCTCCCCAATGACGGTTACGGAACCGAGTATCACGCCTGCAAGGCCGAAGCCCACAAACACCCAAAATAAGATGGAACCGGATCGGGTAGAATTCATGGATTCTCGGTCACAGATTTGGTTTTTCCGGATTCAGACACCAGGGCGACCAGCTTGCTGTCGGGGTTTAGAGACGCGGCTGTCTTCAGGGCTGTTTCGGCCTGAACCGAATCGCCCGTTTGCTGGAAGCATCGCCCGATCATTAACCAGGCAAACCCCCCGAGTTCTTTCGACGAGGTAATTCCCCGGAAGGAGGCGATGGCTGCGGCATAGTCGTTTTCCATGTATAGAGCACATCCCCGCAAAGCCACGGCCTTGTCCCAGGCCGGGCGAAGATCCAGAGCTCGTCGTGCACATTCGGCCGCTCGCCGTGCATCCTTGGCGCCAAGGGAGGCCTGGCCCATATTCAACCACAACTGAGGATCGGTGCGATGATCCACGCTGAGCCGATCGTAATATTTGATCGCACGCCCGTATTGTCCGGAATTCATCGCGCACATCGCCATCATTTCCAGACCGGTCTTTTTCTCGGATCCCGTATACGTATTGATGACCTGGTCGAATACATCCAGCGCCGATGACCAATCCCGAGAGGCGACATAACAATACGCAAGGGCTTCCTTTACCTCGGTATTATCCGGATCCAGGACCAGTGTCTGGCGATACTGTTGAATGGCGCCGGCTCGATCCCCCCGTCGATTTTTCAGATTGGCGGTCGTTGTCAAGATTCGTACATTCGTCGGTAAAACGCGACATTTTTCACTGAGAAACGAATCCGCCGCTTCCATTTCGTCCAAAGCCACGAGGGTTTCCGCCAGATTCAGGATGTAGTCCACATTCAACGGATCCCGTTCGAGGGCCTTCCGCTGGTATTCTTGCGCCTGACGGAGTTGTTTGGCCTCGACGGCAATAACCCCCAACCAAGCCCAGCCCGCTGCAAGTTGATCCTGAAGAGTGACGGCCTTGAGCAGATGCGTCCGGGCGATCTCGTTTCGTCCAATCGAGAGTTGTACCTCGCCCATGAGCAGATGCGCCGCCGCATTGTCCGGATCCAATTGCAGGCAATCGGTCAAAACCAATAGGGCGTCTTCGGTTTTTCCGCTTTCGTACAACGAGCGGGCCAGGGGAATCTTGCCCCGTGCCGCCGTCTGATCATAACGCTGGTGCGCCGCCTGTTTGCTCTGGGAAAAAGAGGCGCAACCGCCCAGGAGTCCCGACATTACGATCATGACCACGATACGATTTGATATCCGTGCGATACGCATAATCTCATCCTTCCTGAATGCAATGCGGCTCTCCGGCCGGTTCGGAAGCGATCCGGCCGGAGAGCATCAGTCCCTTGATTACTTTCGTAACCAACCTTCTGTATCTTGTTTTTCTATATTATCCAACATAATCCGTTCGATCGCCTGTTCGTGATCGCTGTTGGCCTCTCGGACGATCCGTTCCCGAAGACGAATGGCTTCCAAATAGGTCGGCCGCAACTGGAGAGTCCAGCACAATTCGTTGAGAGCCCCATGCGAATCGCCGGCGGCATACAAGGCGGCCGCTTTGGCGTAACTGTCTTCGGCAATTTTGCCGACATGGAGCCAATGCAGACGATCCTGGGCTCCGGCCCATAGCCGCTTGACATCCCCAACCCGTCCCTCAGAATGCAACTGGTCCGGGCTCTGAATGATGTGGGGTGTCAGAAGAACGATCACTTCCTGCCGCGTCGTGGTGTCGCTGTTGCCCTTGAACAGATCGCCCACAATCGGAATATTTCCCAACAGGGGAACTTGTTCCTTGGACGAGTTGACCACATCGCGGAACAATCCGCCGATCACGACCGTTTGGCCGTCTTTTACGATGACATTCGTGGACAATTCCGCCGCCGTTTCATTCGGTACACCCTGGGAGTTCAGGTTACCCGAACTGTCCTTCGGGTGGATATCCATTCGAATATAACCATCGTTGCCGATGTACGGACGAAAGGCCAGCTTGGTGCCGGTATCCAGGAACTTCACGGCCCCCTGCTGGGTTCCGCCGCCGGCGGTCTCCACATCGCCTTCGCGATAACCCAGTTTGGTTCCGATATAGACCTGACCGAGTTGCTTATTGACGGCCAGAATCTTCGGATTGGCCATAATCGTCACATCCGTCACCTGCTCCAGAGCCGAGATAAACATCGAAAAATCACCGGTGGTGATACCCACTCGCAGACCATTCCCGCCCGCTTTGGCAAAACCGGTGGTTTCAATGGGAGATCCCGCAGCAAGTCCCTGGGCCAGTTGGCCGATCGGCGTTGTTGCGGCGTCGGTGTATTCCAACACGCCGCCGTTAACGGTATCCTGAACGGCTCCCGACGCGGATGTTCCGTCCAATGACACCCCGCCGGCAAAGTTGAAATCGATACCGAATTCCATTCCCTCGGTCAGCGTCGCCGCCAGGATGGTGGCCTCGATCAATACCTGCTGGGGGCGGGTATCCAAACGGTTGAGCATCTCTTCGATCTGTGAGATATTTTCCGGATAATCGCAGACGACCAGGGTATCTTGAAACGCCAGGTTGTCGCCACTGGCTTCATCGCTGATGGATTGACCACCCGGTACTCCGTTCTTGGCAGGAGAGCTGCGGGCCAGCATGCCGTCGGCGCTGAGAAAGGCCTTCACCATCTTTTCGCCTTCATCAGCGGTCAGATAATAGAGCGTAAAATGCTTGTACTCGCGACGGCGCTTGTCGGCCTTGAGCTGATCATACTCTTCGGTTGTATAGACCATGATGAAATTACCCTGCGTCTCAAATCGGTGATTGGGACCGATCAGAGCCGTCATGGCCTCTTCGAAACTCACATCATACAGATTCGTCACCGTAACCACGCCGGTTACGCGGGGCGTCGGGACAATATTTTTCTGATACTTCAGAGCCAGGAACCGAAGGGCATCGATAATCGTCATGTCCTTCTTGAAGGTCAGGGTCTGAATGGCCTGGCCTCCGGTGGTTGACTCCGCCACCGGTTCGTCGCCGTTGCCGGCGGCTTCGGCGGATTTGGCGGGTTCAGGTTTCGCCGGTTCGGCGGATTTCTCCGAAGTCGGCGCCGCCTGCGCCAAAACCATCGGCGAATCCATCGGGCTCGGTTCCTGACCGATGCCCAGCGTCGCCAGGCACGCCAATACCAGCCCCCAAACCAGACCCAGTGTAAGCAGTTTTCGTTTTCTCAATTTGGCTTGGTACAACATAATCATAGTCCCTTTCATTTGTCGCCGGACATTCCCGGCTCTGCCATTTTTAATGTGACGGTGTGTTCTTGCCATTCCAACACAACGGCGTTGGAATGAATCTCTTTGATTTTCAACTCGTATTGTTGTTGCCCCAATTGAACCGACAGCGTATCGCCGCTCACCAGAAATCGGTCCTGAATAAATGCCTGCGCGGTCCCCTTTGGATCGGTCCCAATGGCATCTACCGTCATTCGTTCCACAAGCGGACGAATCTTCTTGTCCCACGGATCCTCAAACGGCGTGACGGCATTCTGCGATTCTAACGGCGGAATCGGCTGGGCGGCCTGTTGCCACGGAAAAACCGCTGTATCCGGCGCGGAAAACAAATCCCGAGCCAGCCGGTCATGACGACCGGAAACCGTCACCAGCGGGGAATACGATAATCGCGCAGTGGGGGCGGATTTGACAGCGGGTACTTTCTGGGGTGCTTTCGATGCCGCGGGCTGGGCGGATACCGCGGCTGGTTTGCCATGTCGCCAATACACCCGAATCCACATAAAACCCATCACTCCGATCAAAACAACCGCCAGAATGATCTTGCCCTGGCTGATCGGTGATGCCACCGGTTGAACCGGACGGGGTGTTAACGGATATTTTTTCGCGTCTTGTTTCATGGGCCTCACTGGGAATCGGTCGAAGCAATCTGATAATAGACCTGGGCGGTGGCATCCAGTTTTACTTGACCCGAATAATTGTTTTCATTGGTCAATTTAAATTTCTCAATCCGAATGAACCGATCCAGGGCGTGTAACGACTGGAAAAATGCATACATCTGTTGAAAGGTTCCTCCGCATTCGAGATGAATTCGAACGGTTCCAAACCGATCATCTTCGGATTCCGATTCCCGCTGAACGACCTGACTGGTCAGCCGGTGCTGATTCATCACATCGGTAATCTGTTGCCACAATGCGGCGACTTGTCGCGTCCGGGGGAGTTTCTCTTCGAACTCGGCTTTTACGGGTTTCAACGAATCGACCTGACCTCGCAACTGCGACATCTGCTGAATGAGCAAGTCCGTTTCGTCGCTGATCACTTTTTGCTGTTCGATCGCCTTACGGATCGTATGGGCGGTTCGGACATGGGGATAGTATTGAAACAGACCGAATCCCGTCACGATCGTCATCGCGATTCCAAAGATCACCCATTGTTGTCGTTCCAGTCTCTTCACGATTGCGTTCCGTTGGATACGATCTATTTCATCAACGAGTAGTTTTTCAGATAACACGACACTTCAAATTCGGTCACCGGATATTCCTTCACTTGGATGGTTTTCGAAAATCCCGGAAGGATTTGACAGAAGAAAGGCGATTTTTCCAGAGCCGAGATCAACGCGGCCACATCGGCCGCATCGGCCGCAATTCCGGTTAACTTGAACCGATATCGCAAGTCCATCTCGGGAAGAACGGATTTCGACTCGGAATTACCAGATCCCAGGGTTATCATCGTGGGTTGGTCTTTTTGTTTGTCGGGAATATATTTCTCCGACTCGACCTCCAGAGACCGAAGGATGATCCGTTGGCCCGCGACATGGGACAATTCCGCAAGAGAAGCGGCAAAATCGGCTCGCGGATCCACCCGGTCCACAATCTTTTTGACATCCATCAGGGCCGTTAATTCCTTCTTGAGTCCCTCAAAACGGGCATTGATGGACTCATCCGCCTGAAAGGTCTGCTCCCGGCGACTCACTTCAGCCCGGCCCCGGGACACCGACAATCCCGAAATGAAACTCCAGGCCGCCAGAATACCGAACAGGCACAGAATCATCGTGTATTGCCGACGATAGCTAACCTTGCGCTGCCGACCGGTCCGGTACCAATCTGGAATGAAATCGATATCTTTCATCATGTTTTTTCCACCCGTTCGATGGCCGGTTCAAATCCGCGAATCCCCAATCCGACGGCAACCGCCCATTCGCTCAGGGTTGTCGCATCGGCCTGGGCCAATACGCTGTCGGTCAGATCGATCCCGCGAAACGGCTGTGCGATGGTGATTTCGATGCCGAGATGCCGCCGAAGGGCGTTGAGTAACGCGGTTTCGTGGGCTTCTCCGCCCCCAAAAACCGCTTCCTGTGGTTTTTCGCCGCGGAAGGTCACGGCGTAATATCGAAAGCACAACGATACTTCCTTGGCCAAATCTTCGACGGTTTGGCTCATCGCGTCGATCATCGACTGGCGCGTCACATGATCAAACGCCGTATCTTCCGCCGTCCGTAACTGGGACCGCAGCCGAATCGCCTCCTGCAAACTGATCCCCAGTCGGTGGGCCACATCCTGGTTGATCTGATCGCCGGCGATCGGGATCTGCTTGATAAACGAGATCTCCTGGCCCCGGCCGATGATCACCGTCGTCAGACGACAACCGACCTCGACGAAGACGCTGACCAGTTGCTGATCCTCCTGACGCCGATAGGAACTTTTGAAACTCCGAAACAGCGCGCACGGAACGGCATCGATCGCCATCGGTTGCAGAGAGGCCTTTTCCAGCATTTGCAGGTGCTGTTCCAAACTGGGACGGTCGATCCCAAAGAAAATCACCTCGTTCTTGATCTCGTCCCCTTGATAGGCGTGACCGGCGATCAGGTATCGGATCTCATCGGTGTCGGGATTCAGGCCGAACCGTTGTGCGACCTCATCCCGCAGGATCTCGTCGATCTGACCCGTTTGGGTCGGATCCAGACGCAAGCTTCGAATTTTCAGACAATCGTTCGGCAATGCGGAAATGATTTTGCGATCGACAAATCGCCCCCGTTCCAGCATTTGACGGACGGATTCGGCTACGAATTCCTCCCGTTTGCCCGCTTGGGCATCAAGGTCCGGATCTACCGGAGTCTGCTGCGCATCAACCACATACAATCCTTCATCCGGCGACACGCCGAGTTGAAGCATTCGAATAACGCTGTGGCCCAGATCCAGAGCGATCGGCCGAACGGATTGTCGTTCCATTCCAAACATCCAATCATCCATCCCGTCAATCAGGGAATTCGGATATACCCGGTCACCGGTTCGATGGTGACCGTCGTCGAATACGCTCCGGCCGACAGGGCGATCTGCCCGGTCGTCATGGCCGTGGTCGTGGTTGTCCCGCTGTAGGGAGAACCCAGATAGTCGAAAGTAATCGAGGATACACCGTCAAATCCCGTGGCATCGGTAATATCCACTTGATTTGTCCGGTTATCGGAAGCGAAGTTCACCTGAAAACTGGCTCCGGTTTTCGTCGGGTGACTGAGAACGGTTCCCCCGCTATTCTGTACCTGATACGACTCAGTCGAGGGATCGAACACCACTGTCACATTCATCTGTCGAGTAATGGCCAGATTTTTGGCATAGTCCAGATCGGCCGCAATCATCGTCGCCGCCGCCTGGAGTTGCGAATCGGCCGCTGAGGAAAACATCGGCACGGCCAACATCGCCGCGATTCCCAGAATCACCATTACCACCATCAATTCGATGAAGGTAAATGCCGTCCCGCCCCCCTGCGGTCTCCGAATCGAATTGTTCATGCGTTCACCTTTCTATTGTCAAACCAGAAATCCTCGCAGATTCCATGCGTTCATTTCGTCCGTTGAGACGAACGGATTAACTTGTTGTCCGTTCAATCTTCAATTCCCCAAAAACCCAGGAATAAACGCGGACTCTCTCACAGAGAATCGGGGTACATCACAAATCGAGGCGCCGGGGCGGGGTTAATATCGCTGATTATGAAGAACGGGCAATTCCTGTAATCCGTGTTATCCCTACAGTCCACATAACCAGGATGAAACAAGGAAACCCATCCCATCGCCAGACGGGTGAAATTGAAACCTACGAGGACAAAATCAGATACCCGATTTTGATTATCGGGCGTTGTCGCGGACTTTCAGGGGCGGGCTTTTATTGACGACGGATCGAAGCAACAAATGTTTTTTTAGTCCCCCCATCATTGACAAACAAGATCTGCGCCGTCAGCTTGCTGTATGCAACCCGTGCGGAGTTGACAGTGCGATATCCCTCGGCGGAAATCGGATAGGAATAGGTAACAGCGCCGGAAAACAGATTCGGATCCGCAGGATTGGCCGTAGGAGCGCCGAGAAAGGTCAGTTTCCAATAATCTTTCGCGCCGGCCTCCGAGGGTTGGGCTGCGGGGGAGGATGAAATCGTCGCGGGGCCGTAGTTAATCGCGTACGCCCGACCGTATTCGATGGCGCACCGGGCCAGATTGTCCATTTTCAATCGAAGGGCCGTGTTGTCACCGCAGGCCAATTCGGTGTCCGATCGGCCGATGAATCCCAGGGAAACCACCGTAATCAACATCGTAATCGCCAAAACCACCAGCAAGGCCGCTCCCCTGCGCCGGTTCCATCGAACAGGATTTCCTGACAGGTGCATGGCGTCCTCCTTAATGAACATGCCGATCATTGGCCCACAACGAACCGACGATCTCGTAATGACGCGTCTGACCGTTGTCCTGCAAATCAAAGGCGATGCTGATGCGTTTGGTGCCGGGTGCGGCGGCATCGACGGAGAACTGAACATTGCGGCATTCGGGAATTACCGTTACCGTACCAACAGAATTCGTCATCGAAACAGTCACTCCATCGGTGTCAATGGTTTGATATTCCCCCGCCTCGATGTACCCGTCGGCGTCACCGTCGGCCCACAACTGGATTTGTGTCGCCGTCGCAGAAATCACGCGGTTGCTGAAACGGATCGCATCCATAATCCGAATCGTCGCTGTTCGCAAGGTCGTCTGGTCCTCGCTCATCTGTTCGGTCGCATCCCGCGCATGACCAAAGGCCGAAGCCAGGGTGAGTACAGCCGTCAGAATGATCGCCGTAACCATCATCGCCATGAGCAATTCGGCAAAGGTAAAACCGCCGCAATGAATTGTTCTGCGCCTGAAACACATCGTCAGAAAGGTTTTCCGATCATCGTCTTGATATGAAGAACCTTATGACCATTATAATTCACCGTTACGGTCACCCAGACGGCGGTCGTCGCTCCCTGCGTGGTGCTGCTGGCGGTCACGGATCGACTGAATTTTGAATAGAGAGGATCGGTGAAGAGTGCACCCGCCGCATCCGTAACCTGACCCATCGCCTCCGAATATCCGTTCCAGGTAGACACGATATTGGCATAGGTGGTAGTGCTGATCCTTTCGATCAGGTCCGAGCCCAGCTTTCCGGCGATCGCACGGTTGGCTCCTTCGGCCTGCGCGGCAGCTCCGCTGGAGAAGGGCAGGATGACGCCCAGCGACGCAACGCCCAGGATCGTCATCGCAATCAGCGCCTCAGCCAGCGTAAAACCGGAATTGTTCCGTCCTCTTTCCATGCCTCAATATCGCGTATTTTCCAGGCAGTCGCAAGCCCGGAATTGACCCGTCGCTCCATTAAACCACCAACCCGTCCCCTCCGTTCCCGTGGGCTTGGCCGCAGGATCGCTGACAAAGGTGATGGTATCCAGATTGTTGTAGGCGTTGCGGGGAATCTGTTGCAGATAGGGTCCCAGATCATCGTCGCCCCGGGTCGTCAGTTCTTTCAAAAACAACGCCCGGTCCACTTCGCCGTTTGCCGAAGTCTGGCCGGGAAATCGTTCCTTGTGTTGAATCCGGAATAGCTCGATCTGCGACCGAATCTCCTGAAGGTCGCTGATCAAATCATTTAAACGGGCTTGTTGGCTGGCACGGCTGAATCGGGGAACGGCCATCGCGGAAAATATCCCCAACAACACGACGACCACAAACATCTCCGTCCAGGTCAACCCGTTTTTCTCGTGTGTCTCCATGGCTTGGTTCTCGCTTGTTCGTTCCGTTGTTGTATGGATCAAAGTCAAAAAGAAGCTGACCAGGTTCGCACGAGGCGGACGCTGGTCAGCTCTTGATTAGCAGAATCGACACCTTCCATTAAAATTCAGCCAGAGTGGCGGGTTGACCCGCAGCGGGAACATAGTTGGCACTGTTGCAGGCCTGAATGGTGGCCAATGTGCCGCCGACAACCGTGTAAACCCATCCCGCAGAACCGTCACCGGGATCCGCAGCCACGACGGTATTGGTGTTCGTGAAGGCGTTGACAGGAACCGACTGCAGATAAGGACCAAAATCGGTGCCCGCGCCGCCGCCGATAGCCGTCTGCGTGGTCATCTGGGTCTCAAAGGTGGTGTTATCCGTGGGGGCATTGCCCAGGTGCTGGATCTTGTAGAGCTCAATCTGAGACCGCATGGTCTGCAGGTCGGCCCGAATCCGGTTGACGCTGGCTTCCTGGCTGGCATTGCTAAACTGAGGGATCACGATGGCTGCCAGGATACCCAGGATCACGACCACGATCAGGATTTCCACCAGCGTGAAACCGTGCTTGTTCGTTCTAATCATTTGAGTCTCTCCACAATAAAAGTATTGAAACAGTTCTCGGTATCGGTTTTGAACGGTTCAAAACACTCCTACCTTGTTCTGTTGGATCACCCCGACCGATGAAATCCGGGCCGAAGAGAACATCAGTTCTTCGCTTGCGAGCCGTCAGGTCTCGAAGTGGCGGTAAATCAGCCGGCGCATCGGAACGAGGAAACCTGTAAGATTCAAAAGAGCCCGCGTCGAACTGCCCGACGCTACCAAACCTTACGAAACAATCCTCCAGCTTCCAAACGCGCGCGGAGATTCTGCGGGATAAATACAGGATTTTTTCGAACCTCGTTCAGGCCGATAATCCGGCCCTTTCACGATCGGAACAAGCGGTGAAAAAAGGGAATAAAACGAGGGTACGGTTTATCGCGTCAGCGCCGCTCGGATCGCGGGAGAAATATGTGTGAACACAATCTTTCGTTGCGTCGGGCCTTCATGCGATAGCTCGATTCGAATGGCGGGAATATCTCGTAACACCGACAGAATCCGATCGGCCCATTCTATCAGGACAACGGAATCCGGTCGATAAAGGTCGTCAAATCCGAGTTGTTCAAATTCGGTCGGCGACGCCAACCGGTACGCATCGATGTGATACAAGTCCAGACCCAGAAACCGCGCCGTATATTCGTTGACCAACACAAAGGTCGGACTGTTTACGGCCGTTGATTCCTCCACTCCGGCGCCGCGGGCAATCCCCTGGATCAGATGCGTCTTGCCGCTGCCCAGCGGCCCGATGAGATAGATCACCTCTCCGCCCTGGAGCGATGCACCAATCGTGCGTCCGATTTCCATCGTCCGCTCCGGGCTGTCGCTTTCCAATATCAACGAATCGCCGGGAGAGTTCATAAATGATCGTATCCCCCCGGTTTCAGACGACGGATCCGCCCGTCAATCCCGCGTATATTTAGATATTTCCCCTCGGTAAATATTCCAACACAGGAGATTCGGATCCCCGGAAGATCCCGAATCCTCGAAAAATCCCGCGAATGCAGAGCGAACAGCAATTCGAAATCCTCTCCATCGTGCAGGGCGCTGGCCAAAGGATGGGCCGTGCGTTTGGCGTCCGAAGATAGAGGAATCCATCGGGCATCCAGAACCGCCCCGACGTCGCTTTGTTTGCACATCCGGTTCAGGTCCGTGCTCAGACCGTCGGTAATATCCATCATCGCGTGTATTTTGGCTGCAGTGGCAATCGTCAGCGCCTCATGTACCCGCGGTGTGAACGACAAGTGCTTTCGCCTCAGCGATCCTCCCAGAGTCCCCGTCACGCAAATGAGATCCCCGACTTTCGCTCCGTTTCGCCGTACCGGTTCGATCCCGGGCGCGGGCCGGCTGAGCATCGTCACATTCACCGCAAACCGGCTGCTCTTGTCGGTCCAGGCCGTGATGTCGCCGCCGATCAGAGGACAGTCAAACTTTCGTCCCGCCTTCACCAGACCCTTATGAAGCCGCTTGAGTTTCGCCGAGCCGAATCCCTTGGGCAGCGCCACAGCGACCACCGCGCATACCGGAATCGTGGCCATCGCCGCACAATCGCTCAAACTGCAATTCATCGCCTTGATGCCCACCCGCTCCATCGTCGCCGTCGAAAGGTCAAAATGCGTTCCATCCAGCAGCATATCCGTCGTGATGAGGACCGACTCGTCTCCACCCAACCGGACTTGGGCCATATCATCGCCGATCCCGATCGGGAATCGCGATTTCGGCGCTTGGGACTGACGCGCAAACCATTCGGTCAGGATGTCTTCCTTGTTCGGCATCGCGGCTTACCGCTCGTGCAGAAAATTCTTCCAATACTCGATCTGTTTATGCGTCTGAGCCGGCCCCGCTGCCCCTTCCGTCTGATACCGCCGCGTGACCTGAAGCGGATTGAGGGTCTGATACACATCCTCTCCGATCGCTTCGCAGGCGGCTTGAAATCGCTCCAGCTTCAGATCCGTCAGCCGCTGGCCATTCTTCTCGCACTCGGCCACCAGCGCCCCCACGATCCCATGGGCCTGCCGGAAGGGAATGCCCTTGCCAACCAGATACTCCGCCAGGGCCGTCGCATCCAAAAATCCCCGGTCCATCCCTCCCGCAATCGGCCGGGTGTTGAATCGGCAGCCCGATGCTATCGCCGTCGCCATTTCCAGGCAAGTGCCGATGGTATCTGCGGCTCCAAAGACATGAATCTTGTCTTCCTGAAGGTCCCGGTTGTATGTCGAGGACTGGGCTTTCAAAATCGTCAGCATCCCCACCAGCGACCCATATACCCGCCCGGTTTTGCCCCGGATCAGTTCCAGCATGTCAGGATTGCGCTTCTGTGGCATCATGCTTGACGATGTGCAATACTTGTCGTCAATGGTCAAAAACGAAAACTCCGTCGAACAAAACAGAATCCAGTCCTCCGCCAGACGAGACAAGTGGGCGGAGATCATTGCACAATCGAATAGAAACTCAGCGCAGAAATCCCGATCCGCGACCGAGTCGATGCTGTTGTAGGTGATGTCCGCAAATCCAAGTTGCCGCGCGGTTACCCGCCGATCCAGCGGCAGCGTGGAACCCGCCACGGCCCCGCTTCCCAGCGGGCAGACATTGAGTAATTCCCGGCAATGTCCCAGGCGCCGACGATCTCTGGCCAGCATCTCGACAAAACTCAGCAGATACGCCCCGATCGTTACCGGCTGGGCCCGTTGCATGTGCGTATAGGCCGGCATAATATCCTCCGCATGGCGTTCGGCCAGCTTCAACAGCGCCTTTTGCAATGAGCCGATTCGTGTCTGCTGCAGTTCGATCTCGTCGCGCATCCACAGCCGCAGGTCCATGGCTACCTGGTCATTTCGCGAGCGGCCGGTGTGCAATTTTTTCCCCGCCTCGCCGACCTTGCGGATCAGGGCATCCTCGATAGCCATGTGGATATCTTCATGCAATTTATTGAAGGCGAATTTCCCCGAGGCGATCTCCTCGGAGATCTCCACCAGTCCCTTCTTGATCTCCGCACATTCGGCCTTACTGATCAGTTTCTGCTGGGCCAGCATTTCGGCATGCGCGATCGAACCAACGATATCATACTTGTAAAGCCGCCGGTCGAACGACAGCGACTCGACAAAATCCATTGCCAGCTCGTCGATCTGCCCGCTCAGCCGTTTTTCCCAGCTCTTCTCAGACTTGGACATGGTTGGCGCTCCGGGATGAAGTTCTCATCTGGAATCCTTCCGGCGAAACCAGTCCGCCGGAGATAATCATGGTAAAGGCGCTCTCGACCGTCAGATTGGTTTCGACCACTTCCTGAATGGGAACCATCTCGAAAAATCCCGTCGTCGGATTCGGCGCCGTAGGAATAAACATCTTGACATATTTGTCCCCTCTGGAATCGGTCACATAACCGGTGATAAATCCGATCGCTTTGAATCCCGGCCGTGGAAACTCCACCATCGCCACGGATTTGAATGATTCTTTGCCCGGGAGCGAGACCGCCTTAACCACCTGTTGGGTCGCTGAGTAGATCGTTCGAACCAGCGGGATCTTGAGAAGGATGGCCTCCCCTGCGTCCACAAACCGACGAACCAGAACCCACCTCGCTACCGATCCGACCAGATACAAAAAAAATACCAGCATCAGGATCGTTAATATCGTTACGACAATGGATACCACCAAAGGATTGGCCGCACCGATCCAGGGGATCCGTCCTACCTCTTCAAGAATTCGGACAACAACGGGCCTGAGATATTTGAAAAGAAACAAAAACAACCATCGAACAATCAGATAAGTCACCGCAAACGGCAATAACAACAAGATGCCTGATACGATCCGGTTCCGGATCGTAATACCGATACTTCGTTTTCTGTGTTTTTCCGACATCGAATCCCCTTATCTCGGGTTGACGGAACCATCCTCATTGGAGGACGCCTGCTGGACAAATATTCATTATACCGGCCATGGGCGTTGGGTAAAGAAGTTCCCTCGATTTGCGCAGGCCCTTCCCCCGTCAAAATCCTTGAAAGATCAGTTCGAAGAAGAAAAAATCAGCCCACCATCCCCCGAAGGGTCACGGCAATCTGTGCGGCCGCGTCCACCCGGGCCAGGGATTGTGCCGCCGTTCGCATCGCCGCTCGCTGGGCATCGTTGGTCATCAATTCCCGCAATTGTTCCCCGAGTTCCTCGGCCGTCCGCTGCAGGTCTGCAGGTCGGTCATCCACAATACGCCCGGCTCCCTGCCGTACCAGCGGTTCGGCATTGAGGTACTGATGACGATCTTTGTGATACGGATACGGCAGACAGACCGATGGTACCCCCGCCGCCAGATACTCCGCGACGCTGACCGCCCCCGCCCGGCCAACCAACAGATCCGCCGCCGCGTATAAATCCGGCATATCGTCGTAATACGCAACCGGATAATAGGCGATTGTTCCCGACGGCATCGCGGCCTTGGTCTGTTCGAAATTCGCCTTCCCGGTCAGATGAACCACCTGCCAGGTTTGGGAAAAACCTTCCAGTGTCGGCAATATCCTGGCCAGTGATTGATTGATGCTGGCCGAACCGCTCGACGCGCCCGTTACCAGCAGGGTCCGTTTTTTGGAATCCAACCCCAACATCTCGATCGCTCGCATTCGGTCTGGATGGTTAAAACCCTCCCGCAGCGGACAACCGGTGACAGCCACAACATCTTCCCGGCCGCGAAAATACGCCCGGGTCTGTTCAAACTGCACAAAGATTTTGGAGGCCTTCCGTCCCAGCAGTTTATTGGCCTTGCCCGGAACCAGATCGACATTGATCATCGCGATCGCAAACCCCAGCCGTCTCCCCGCCCAGACAGCCGGCGCCGATGCAAACCCCCCGACACTGATAACAATTCCCCGTTCCTCCACCATTCCAAGCCGATGTTTCGCCACCCGGTAGGCCTTGACCTGCGAGATCACAAAATCCGCCAGAAGATCCGGCCGAAGCGACATTCCCTTGGCGGGCAATGGCAGGTATTGATATCCGGCCTTGGACAGAATCGCCGCATCGATGGGTCGATTACTGCAGAAAAATAACACCTTCGCTTCAGGATCCAGCCGAACGATTTGCTGGGCCACCGCGATCGCCGGGTAAAGATGCCCCCCCGTTCCGCCTCCCGCGAAGATATAGGTCCGTGACATCCTGGTCTCCGTCGTGACTCCGATTGAAAATCGCTATTGCGTCCCCTCGCCCAGCGTGCGTCCGATTCCCCGCGCTTTGCGCTCAAACCTCCAGTTGACCTCCTTGGTCGGCTCGTAGTACCCCAATTCACTGTTATGTCGAGCTATATTTAATAAAATTCCGATCGCCGACGCCGTCAACAACAAGCTCGTTCCTCCCGCGCTGACAAACGGAAGCGGAATTCCTTTGGTCGGAAGCACCACCGTTACCACGCCGATATTAATCGCCGCCTGGATTCCAATGGCCAGCACAATCCCGGAGGCCAGCAACTTGCCGAATCGATCTCGGCAGCGGTAAATGACGATCAATCCCAGCACCGCAAGGAGAATGAATAACAATAAGACAACAACACATCCTCCAAATCCCATCTCCTCGGCGATCACCGCGAAAATGAAATCACTGGTATCTTCGGGAAGATGGCCGTACTTGGTTACACCCCGTCCCAGGCCGGCCCCTTCAAGCCCATGGCTGGAAATCGCAATCAGGGATTGAACGGCCTGATAAGGTAAGTTCCCCGGTTCCAGAAAATTCTTGATGCGGTTCAACCGCGTCTGGGAACTGACCACCGCAAAATAAAACGCCGGCAGAATCACCGGCAGCGGCGTCAGAAAGTGCCACAATCGCGATCCCCCGATCAGCAACAGAATAAACGACAACAACGCGATGAATGCGGCGGTTCCGAAATCCTGCGTAACGATCAGGACAACGATGATTCCCGGCACAATCCAGGCCGGAACAAACCGTTTCCAGAATCGTTTGATGGTATCCTCGAATCGATCCAGATAGGCCGCCAGGTAGATGATGGTGCACCACTTGGCCAGCTCGGACGGCTGAAAACTGATTTTCAGGGAACCCAGGGGGATATACAACCACCGACGGGCAAAGGATTTATCTTCGCCAATGCCCTGCCCGATCCCGGGAATCAAAGCCAGCCCCAGCAGAACGATCGATAAGCCCAAAAACCACGGGGTCAGTGAGTGATACCATCGAATCCGACGGAGGTCAAAACGATGGTAATCCACCGTTGCGGCCACATACATACAGATCACCGCCAGAGGAAAATACAAGAGGTTCCGAAGGCCGGTAAATCGGTAGAAATGTTTCCAATCGTAATTGGATTGCACGCTGGCGCTGGCCGAGAAGACGAACACTGTCCCAATGGCCATCAATAACAACACGACCGCCTCGATCCCCTGCGCCGAAATTCGTACCGCCGTTCGCTTCATAGATCCCGTATCTTGCGTCCCTGTTCAATGACTCCGACAGGACTATTGTCGGCCAATAATCCGTTGCACGAACAAAAATTGCCCCGCTTCGGTTTCGGGATTACAGAAGGTTGTGGCTTATCGCCGCCCGCGTGGATTATGGCGAATGGTGGGATTATCCTTCGAGGGTTTTTTATGGGTCTCATGGCCCTGGAGGACATGCATGGTCTTGGCGACATCCGCCACCTTCAGCACGCCCGTTGTCTTTCCCCCATGAGCCCCTGCCGTGCAGTAAGCGTACGAAATATTGATGTGGGCCGCCGCCAGCTTTTGGGTGACAGCCGCCAGGGCGCCGGCTTTGTTGCCCAGCGTCACACACAAGACATCCGTCTCGCTGAATTGCAGGTTTAACCGACTCAACAATCCGCGGATGTGCTCGGCCCCTCCACCGACAATGCGCATAACGCCATGTTCAACCGAATCCATCATGCTGATCGCGATCAGGTTGATCTTTTCGACGGCAAACTCGTTGAGGACTTTGGCCAAAACGCCGGGTTTGTTGACCATGAAAATGGAAAACTGCTTCTCAATTCTCATGTGCGGACCTCCGTGATCCCTGGTTGATTTGACGATTCAAATTCGATTCAGCCCCTTGCACCGGGGCCGGGCTGGTCAGTTCTGTTGCGTCATCGCCATTGCCGCCTGCGAATCGGGCGCAAAGGCGAAAATCTTATCCAGATTAGTGATTCGGAATACGCGGAACAATTGCGGATCAATCCCGCTGATCACCAGAAATCCCCCGAAGCCCTTCAATTTCTTCCAAAGATCCACCAGAAGCCCCAGCATCTGGGATGAAAAAAAACGAACATTGGTAAAATCGATGACGACTTTGGGAGGGTGATTATGGCACACATAGGAACGCAGGGTTTGGCTGATTTCCTCGACATCGTTACAGGCACAGATCGATGATAATCCAAACCGCACCAGAGCGACATCTTCCGTTCGATTGATCTCGATTTTCCCGTCTTGCATGGCGTTCCTTTATCCAAACCGGCCGTATTATACTCCCTCCGGCCTCATATTTCAAGACCGTAATCCGGATTCTCCGGTTTTCATCGGCCGGATTGCCACCCGACTTTGCTCCCTTTCCATCGAACGGGGAATCTTCTCGATACCCCCAAAGATAGGATCAAAATCAAATGGATTGGTAAGTTCGTTCATTTCGGCCGAACTCCCACAATCCGCAAAGCATGAGGAGAAACATCTACCCCCTCCCCAAATAACTCCATATCGACCTACTTCGGGGCAGGTTCGGTACCGGCGGGTTTTGGCTTCGGTTGCGGGACCGGCTTGGGCTGAGGGGGCATTGGCGGCTGCGGATTGTCAGGTGACTCTACAGCCGAATCAGGGGTTTCAGCCAGCTCTTCTTCCTCAGTGGTCTCATCCGAATCCGCCGGAGGCAGTTCCTGTATTTTTGGAAGCGTAGCCGGAGGCGGGGGTAAAACCTTGGGGGCAGAGGCATTTCCTTCATAGGTAAACTTGATCTTCCCGGCCAGTTCCCCGGCTCCCGCAGTCGACCCCAAAATGGCATCATGGGCCTTGATAAGGGCTTCGAGATTGTTCTTCTGAATCGCCGATCGCAGATCGGTCGCTTTCCGGTTGAGAAGAGCCGGTCCGGACAGAAGCGATTCCTCCGTTCCGACAATCGTCGAGATCAGGGCTTGCCTGGCCGACAACGACATAATGTCCTGACCCTTGGCATATCGCTGGATCACATAAGAATAATACTGGGCGAAACGGCCCGCGAAAACCGTCTTGTCTTCCGGAGCCACTGAGGCAGCCAGTTTTTCAACGAGGACTGTCAGGATTTCCAGATCCGTGGATTCCTGCGTCACTTTCCATGCGACATAGGACTTCATACGGTTATCCACTACAGTCAGGATCAAGTCGCGGCCTTCGGCCCCTTTCGTCTTCAAGGCGTACCGGGCCAATTGAACCAAAATCACCGGCTGATCTTCCTGTGAAGCCGTTCGGGTTAGAGCATCCAGGATTTGTTTTCGAAACGAAGCATCCGTCGCCGCGGCCGTAGAAAGTTGTGAGCTGATTTTTTCGCTGGTCAGGGCCTTGACGGCCCAATACCGAATCACCGTATCTTTCTCGCCCAGAAGACCCACACTCAACTTCGCAAGCTCGAGGGTATCCATTTGAGCAATCAGAATGCTAAAGTTCCGCAAAGCCCCCGCCTTTTTGGCCGCATCCGGAAAAGCCCCGGCCTCCTTGATTACGGTTTCCAGTCGTCCACGAAGAATGCCCACATAGGCCTGGGCATATTGATCCTGACCGCGAAAGGCCATCAATTGGATCCGGGCATCGATCGCATCCCCCCCCTTCTCCGCCCACAGGATCTGTTCCGTCGCCGCCGTAATGAATTGGGTAACGACTTCGGTGTCAGCCCCGGCCGGGGCCGTTTTACCATTGCCGGTCTTCTGAAATACGCCCGAAATCGGCGTCGTATCAAGGGCGGCCCCGGCCCAGGATACGATCCCCACGCAGGCCGTGATGACCCATCTCGCCATCCATTTGTCTATGAGCATGTCGATGCGATCCTTATCCAGTCAGGATTTGTCGGAACGAAAACGAACGCAGAATACAGACTTAGACCCCCGGCTGTCAAGGTATTTCATAACTTTTACTCCCGCCTGATCCGGCCGAGTGGAATGGAGAATCAAGCGATTTTGTCCGAATTTTCTCCTTGCCGAAACGCTCCAAAAGAGATAATATTAGGGTTTTCTTATATGGTTGCAGAATCGGAATTGAGACTGTTTGGAGGCCGTAAGAGTGGCGAATGTGAACGACATACGAAATGTGGTATTCCTCGGACACGGCGGGGCCGGCAAGACTTCGCTGGTGGAATCCATCCTGCACACTGCCGGCGCGATCAACCGCCTAGGGTCCATTGAGGACAAGAACACCGTCAGTGATTTTGACGAGGAAGAAAAGCAACGGAGTCATTCGATTCATTCGGCTCTGACCCATGCCCAATACAAAGGCAAATTGCTCCAGATTCTCGATACGCCTGGATACCCGGACTTCATGGGCGCAGCCCTGCAGTCCATTCCCGCGGCCGAAGCGGCCGTCATTGTCATCAGCGCCACTTCCGGCATCGAAGTCAATACCCGCAAGATGTTCACGGTGGCCACCCAGCTCAATATGCCGAGAATCATCGTCATCAACAAGATTGACAACGAAACTGCCGAACTGGCCGATCTGGTCTCCAATATCCAGGAATCCTTCGGGGCAAAGTGTCGTTGCGCGAATTTGCCGTCGGAGGACAGAAATTCGATTATTGACTGCATTGCAAATTCCGCTGGTTCTTCTCCAGTCATGGATGTAGCCCAGGCCCACACCGAACTGGTCGAAAGTATCATCGAGGCCGACGATGCGTTGATGGAAGCGTATTTGGGAGGCGAAAAGATCGGTCCCGAGAAGATCGCCGAGATCTTCTCCAAAGCCCTGATGGCTGGAACGATTATTCCGATCCTGTTCACGAACGCCCGAAAAGAAATTGGGGTCAAAGAATTATTGGATGTCATTCTTTCCGGCGTCCCCTCGCCAAATCAGGCCAAACCGGCCATTCTTAAAGACGGCGATAAAGAAACTCCCGTCCCCTGTGATCCGAACGGTCCGTTGGCCGGATTGGTCTTCCGCGTCGGTTTCGATCCCCGGTCGAATATGAAATACTCGTCAATCCGTTTGTTCAGCGGTAAATTAAACTCCGTCACCCAGTTGAGGATCAACGACGAAAAGAAGGCCATTCGGCCGGGCCATCCCTTGGTCATGCAGGGCAGCGAAATTAAAGAAGTGGATGAGGGCTTCGCCGGACAGTGGGTCACCCTGGCCAAGATCGATGAACTCAAGGTCGGTGATCTTGTTCACGATGGGCAATTTTCGGGGAAATTCGCCATGCCGCCCGCCCCCATACCCATGTATGCTCTGGCCCTTGAACCGGCCGCTCGAGGAGACGAAGCCAAGCTCAGCACCGCTCTGGAGAAGCTTTCCGAAGAGGATATTTGTTTTAAGGTCAGCCGTGATTCACAGACCAAGGAACTGGTCATCTATGGTCTCGGCGATCTGCATCTGCGCGTCATGCTCTCCAAGATGGAAAATCGCTTCAAGATGTCCGTGACCACCAAGCAGCCCAAGATCCCCTACCGCGAGACGATCACCGCAAAAGCCGACGGACATTACCGCCACAAGAAACAAACCGGCGGAGCCGGTCAGTTTGGCGAGGTCTATCTGCGGGTTGAACCGGCCCCGCGCGATTCCGATCCGCCGTTGGATTATTCCTGGGACATTTTTGGCGCCTCGATCCCCGGTCAGTTTGAGCCGGCCATCCTCAAGGGCGTCAAGGATGTCATGGAATCCGGTGTTGTAGCCGGATTTCCTCTGCAGGATATCAAGGTATCCGTCTATGATGGCAAGCATCACCCGGTGGACTCCAAGGAAGTGGCTTTCCGTGCGGCCGGCAAGGGCGCATTTATCGATGCGGTCATGAAGGCCAAGCCGGCTCTTCTGGAACCGATCGTCAATATTGAAATTACGGTTCCTTCCGAAAACATGGGGGATATTACCGGCGACATGGCCTCCCGTCGCGGCCGCATCAGCGGTCAGGATATGCTCCCCGGCGGCATGATGGTCATCAAAGCCCAGGTCCCCTTGTCGGAAATCGCACAGTACAACAGCCAGCTCAAGAGCGTCACCGGCGGTCAGGGCAGTTACTCGATGGAACTGAGCCACTATGAGCCGGTCCCGCCAAATGTCCAGCAGCAGATCGTTGCACAATATGCCAAGAATAAGGAGGCCGAGAAAGAATAATATTCTTACGGCCAATGAAAGCCCGCCGGATACGCCCCCGGCGGGCTTTTTCTTTTGACAGAAATCGTCTGAATTCGTAGCGTATTCCCTTCCGGGATCGGAAT
>JAAYVQ010000144.1 GCA_012517095.1 Phycisphaerae bacterium
AGAATCTGAACTGGTGGCGGCAAAGCCAGCGACGCAAAGCCGTAAAGGCCAGATTAAGGGAACTGGACAACATAGAGCCCGATGTTGTCATTATGAATGCCGACGCCGCTTTAAAAGCGGGATTGACCAGCACAGTGATCTTCCCTTCCGGCAATATTGCACCCCAGGGGGCCGTGATCAAAGCCACATCCATCGATCCGAGTGTGATTGACAACGATCAAGTGTACAGGCACACCTCTCGGGCAAGGGTGTTTGTCTCGGAAAAGGATGCCATTCAGGCGATAAAAGGCCAGAGTGATTCTCCGATTCAATCCGGAGATATTATTGTTCTGATCGGTTGCGGCCCGATCGGCAGCGGCATGGAGGAGACCTATCAGCTCACGGCCGCCTTAAAATATATTCCCTGGGGAAAACATGTGCCGGTCATTACGGACGCGCGGTTTTCCGGCGTATCGACCGGCGCCTGTATCGGTCATGTCGGACCTGAAGCCCTTGCGGGTGGGCCCATCGGAAAACTGCGGGACGGAGACATGATTGAGATTATCATCGATCGGAAAAACCTGACCGGCAGCATTCAATTTGTCGGAGAAGGGAACCTGCGGTATTCTCCGGAAAAAGCCGGAGAAGTACTGAATGCCCGCCGCCCGCATCCGGACCTGAAATCAGGCGACCATCTTCCGGAGGATACCCAGCTCTGGGCGGCTCTCCAGAATGTCAGCGGCGGAACCTGGGCGGGTTGTATTTATGATGTGGACCGGATTATAGAAATCCTGAATTCGTCTAATCAAGCATGATGATTTGGAAGAACCAATTATGAAACCCATTCAACATACTCAGCCATCTCCACTTGTTCGAACGATCCTGCTATTCCTGATATTTATTACCTTGTGGATCCAACCTTCGTCCGCTCTTGACGGACAGATTCAAATTCACGACCCCTCTACTATCGCTCTCTGCGATGGAAAATTCTACACTTATGGCACTGGCGGTACCACCCTGGTTTCCGACGACGGCTGGACATGGAGCCGCGGCGTTACTCCCCCGCGTCGGGGAATGGCACCGGATATCATCCATATTGGGGATCGGTACTACTTGTATATTGCCGCCAACATCGGTGCACAGCCGAAAGCTGCCATCAATATGATATCGAGCAAGTCCCTCAATCCGGATTCCCCCGACTACAAATGGGAGGAATGCGGAGTGGTCGCCTCGTCCGACGGAGTCGAGTTCTGTAACGCCATCGATCCGGGACTCTTTCTGGATCCCACCGATGGGAAATTATGGATGGTTTACGGTTCCTACTTCGGCTACATCCGATTGGTCCAGTTGGACCCCAGGACCGGGAAGCGCATAGATCCGAACGACAAGCCCATCGATATCGCGATCAATTGCGAAGCATCAGTCATGATCTATCACGACGGCTGGTATTACCTTCTGGCGACACACGGCAGTTGCTGCCGGGGCGCCGATTCCGGCTACAATATTCGCGTCGGCCGCGCCAGGAAAGTGACCGGCCCGTTCCTTGACCATACGGGTTTGGATATGCTTGAAGGCGGAGGCAAGCTATTCGTCGGTTCCGGAGGCCGCGTGATCGGTCCCGGTCATTTTGGCCTGATCGATCTGGGTGACGGGGTACAGAAGTTCTCCTGCCATTACGAGGCCGACCTCGACAGAGGCGGTGCCAGCGTGATCGATATCCGCCCGTTGTTGTGGAAAGACGGTTGGCCAGTTGCGGGAGATCATTTCAAAGAAGGCACTTATCAGATCGAATCCGTTCGCACAGGAACGACGATCGAGCTGGCCGTGGAGGGTGTTCCGGTAGGAGGAAGACGCGTTCGGGGACCTCGGCCTGCGGGGCCAGGGGGACCGGGTGCGGATGGGGGTGGAGGTGGAGGAATATTTGCCGGACAAGGGGGCGTGATTCCGTCCCAGGATGTCGCTCAGGTCTCGACGAGCTGGCCGGCCGGCAACATCGACATCCGAATGTCCAACTACCTGTGCCAGGCCCAGCAAAAGTGGACCATTACCTCCGTTACCAATGTTGGCGGCTACCTTGGCTCACCCTATTTTAAGATCACGATCGCCGGCACCGACCGCACCCTGGCCGTGGACGAGGATGGCGAGCTGGTCGCCCTCCCTGCCTTTTCCGGCGGGCCCGAACAACTCTGGCGTCTCGATCAGCTCACCGACGGCACTTGGCGGATCATGCCCAAGTTCGCTTTGGCTGCGAAGGAATCGCTGGCCATTTCGGCAATCGGCAACAGTTTTGCCACGATCGCCAAGTTCGATCCTACCAGTGCCAAACAACGCTGGATCTTAAAAACGCCCTGATAACAAAATAAAGAAAGGGAGTTTCTATGATTACCCTCAGAAATATCCGTATGACGGCATTTGTTGTCCTGGCTGGCTCGATGTTCTTGGCCATGGCCGTTGCATTCGGCAACGCCGCTCGTAATCCTGCGACCTCCCTCACGCGCCCCGCCACCGCCGAAAGATCGCCCGATCCCAGGGGTTTTATCCAGCGATGGATCATCCTCGAACCCATTCCCGCTACCGGGCTTACGGACAGCGCCGTTCAGGCGGCCGTGAAGAAGGAATATTTCCCCAACCAGCTCACCATAATTCCACACGATGGGGATAAGGTAACCGTCGGCGGCACGGAACTTGCCTGGCACGCCGTTGACACAAGCGACTATAATGTCAATCTCTATTACTTTGCATCCGGTTTCGGCAAGCCAACCTCGAATGTCCTGTTTTGGGCTGTTACAACCATCAATTGTCCGCAGGAGATGCCCGGGGTTCGTCTGTCCATCGGTTCCAATGCGGCCTCCGTCTGGTGGGTCAACGGCAAGGAAGTGATCGGCATCTATGGCGATCGGCAGACCGTCATTGACGACGGCGTTTCCAAACGACTCACTCTCAAGAAGGGTCCCAATGTCATCCGCTGTGCTGTCGTCAACGGCGGGGGGGCCACCGATTTCTGCGCGAGGTTTCTTGACGGCGAGGATGAGCCCCTAACGGGGTTCACTGTAAGTGTGGGGGCTGTGAAGCAACCATGACCATGACACTTCCTGACGCCATTATTATGATGATTTTGGACCTCATACGCCGGATTATTCGCAAATGAATATATCTACTTCACAATCCTCCGCCACCGGCGAACGCCTCAAAACCCGCGAATACATCGGTTACGCTCTCGGAGACACGGCCTCGAATTTTTTCTTCCAGACTTTCAATATATTTCTTACCTACTACTATATAGATGTGTGGGGCCTTTCCGCGACTGTGCTGTTGTGGATGATACCCATCGTTCGCATCATCGGCTGTTTTGATGATCCGATTATGGGCCTGATTGCCGACCGCACGAAAACCCGATGGGGCAAGTTTCGTCCCTATCTCCTATGGGGTGCGATTCCCTATGGAATCTGCGGCTATCTTATGTTTGCCGGACCGGATTTCGGCCCGACGGGTAAGATTGTTTACGCCTACATCACCTACGCATTGATGCTGACGAGCTATTCGGTCATCAATGTGCCGTACTCGTCGCTGCTGGGCGTAATCAGCCCCTCGTCGCGCACGCGCGCCGTGGCGTCGAGCTTCCGGTTTGTGGGAGCGTTCGGCGGGGCTTTGCTCATCTCGCTATTCGTCCGGCCTCTTGTGAAATACCTTGGCGGTAGCAACGAAATGCTCGGCTTCCGGTCAACCATGGGAATCTTCGCCTTGGTGTCGGTAATCATGTTCTGGATCACTTTTACGACGACAAAAGAGCGCGTCACGCCACCGCCGCAACAAAAGACCAATATTCGGGAGGAACTGGGCGAGCTGTTTCGTAACTGGCCCTGGGTCATGATGCTGATCGCGTCGATCTTCTCGACGACCTTTGTAGCGCTGCGATCGGGAAGTACGGTTTTCTATTTTAAGTATGTCGTAGGAGACGATGGCAAGCCGATGTTTCATGGCCTCGATCGCACCACGATCTTTCTGACCACCGGCGCGATCGGTCTGGTGCTCGGTACCGCGTGTCTCGGCTCGATCGCCCGCAGGATCGACAAAAAGTACTACGCCGCTGTGCTGAGCATCGTTACGGGATTCTGTTTTGCGGCCTTCTTTTTCCTGCCGAAAGACGGCTTTGGACTCATGTTGGCCGTCAACGCGCTGGCTCAATTCTGCGCCGGACCCACCTCGGCGCTCACCTGGGCGCTCTATGGCGATGTGGCTGACTATGGAGAATGGAAGTTCGGGCGCCGATCCACGGGGCTGATCTATTCGGCTTCGCTGTTTGCGATCAAAACCGGTATGGTTGTCGGCGGTTTCCTGCTGCCTTTGTTCCTGGATCAATTCGGCTATGTAAAAAATGCAACGCAAACCGCCCTGGCGCTGTTGGGTATTACGCTGGCCTTTTCCATTATGCCCGCAATCTTCGCGTTGCTCAAAGCCGTTGCGCTCCTGATCTATCCGCTCAACCAGAATCGCGTGGACGAAATCGAACGGGAGTTGGCCGCTCGCCGCGCCGTTGTCTCTTCGGAGGGTAAGCCCGCATGAACATCCGTAATCCCATCCTTCCCGGCTTCAATCCCGACCCATCCATCGTCCGCGTCGGCGATGATTACTACATCGCCACCTCGACCTTCGAGTGGTTTCCCGGTGTACAGATTCATCATTCGCGAGACCTGGTTCATTGGCGATTGCTTACGCGACCGCTCAACCGTGCCGGCCAGCTCAATATGCTCGGCAGTCCTGATTCCTGCGGTGTCTGGGCGCCGTGTTTGAGCTATGCGGATGGTTTATTCTGGCTGATTTTCACGGATGTGAAACGCTATGGCCGCACGACCGTCGGCGGTGCAAGCGGCGCCTCGCTTCGCGATTTTCACAATTCCCTCGTCACCAGCCCGCGTATGGATGGCGATTGGTCCGATCCCGTCTATCTCAACAGCAGCGGTTTCGATCCTTCATTATTTCACGATGACGATGGCCGCAAGTACCTCATAAACATGTTGTGGGACCACCGGCCCGGAAACAATCGTTTCGCGGGTATCGTCTTGCAGGAATATTCGGCCCGGGAACGCAGGCTGGTTGGCGAACGGATCAATATCTTCAAGGGCACGCCGCTGGGTTTTACCGAAGCGCCGCACCTTTACAAACGCAACGGCTGGTATTATCTGCTTACGGCGGAGGGCGGCACCGGCTGGGGACACGCCGTTACGATGGCGCGCTCGCGGACAATCACCGGGCCGTATGAACTGCATCCTGACGCGTACATTCTCAGCGCGCGCCATCGCCCGGATGTCGAATTGCAGCGTACCGGCCATGCGGATTTCATCGAAACGCAAAACGGCCAGACCTACATGGTCTATCTGTGCGGCAGGCCCCTGCGAAATCGTGGCCGCTGCACGCTGGGCCGGGAAACTGCCATCCAGAAGATGGTCTGGGGAACGGATGACTGGCTGCGGACATTGGATGGACAGGGACTTCCATCGCTCGAAACGCCTGCGCCCGGGTTGCCGGAACACATATTCCCGCCGCAACCGCCTCGCGAAGATTTCAATACATCGCAACTGCCCCTCGATTTCCAGTGGCTGCGATCTCCATGGCCCGATGAGCTTTTCTCCCTGACCGCGCGTCCGGGTTTCTTGCGCCTCTACGGCCGTGAAACGATTGGCAGTCCGTTTCGCCAGTCCCTGATTGCACGACGGCAGCAGGCACATTGCTTTAGTGCGGCCACAGTCGTAGAGTTCGAGCCGAAGCATTTTCAGCAAAGCGCAGGCCTGGTTTGTTATTATAACAGCGCCAAGTTTCATTACCTTTATCTCTCACACGACGAAACACTCGGCAAAATCTTACGCGTGATGTCGTGTTTGCCCGACTCGACTCAGACCGATTCTTTCACACCCCCTATCGGGATTTCCGCCGGCCGACCCGTGCACCTGCGTGTCGAGGTGGATTTCGAGCGGCTCCACTTCGCCTTTCGCGTCGAAGGCGTGGACACCGACTGGCGCTGGCTGCCTCAGCAGTTCGATGCCAGCATTCTCTCCGACGAAGCCAGTACCCCCGGCCAACCGAATTTCACCGGCGCCTTCGTCGGCATGGCCTGCCAGGATATGGCTGGTACGCGGATCCCCGCGGACTTCGATTTTTTAGAATACCGGGAAAGACCCTATCGTACGAATCCATTCTGTGATTCATCAAGATAAGGATGGAGAATCGCCAGTGGCCCGATCACGATTTTTCTCATTATTTCTTCATTATTTATATCTCATTTCTTTGTTGCCACCGGTGATAAGATGAAGGGATAATAACAAAGCAAGGTGTCGGCACAGAACAGACACGAAATGTTTTACAGTGGACCATTTTCAACAGGAGACAGAATATATGACCAAGAAAGATGCAATGACACGTCGCAGTTTCATGTTCAGTGGTGCGACCGCTCTTGGTGTAGCCATGGCGATGCCCGCAATTGTGCCGTCCACCGCCTTCGGCGCCTCCGCACCAAGCAATCGCATCACCATGGGCATGATTGGTATGGGCGGCCAGATGGGCGGGCATTTCAGAACGATGCTGGGACGGTCCGACGTCCAGGTTCTCGCCGTCTGTGATGTCGATCGCAAAAAGCGTGAGGGTGCAAAAAACCAGACGGACAGCGCTTACGCTCAAGCAATCGCATCGGGGACCTACAAGGGCTGTGATGCGTATCTGGAATACGAGCGGATTTGTCAGCGACCCGACATCGACTCCGTCATCATCTGTACTCCGGATCACTGGCATGCGGCGATTTCCCTGGCGGCCATCCAAACAGGCAAGGATGTTTACTGCGAAAAGCCCATGACGCTCACCATTCACGAGGGCCGGCTCGTCAGCAACGCCTGCAAGCAATACGGCGCTATCTATCAGGTGGGTTCGCAGCAACGATCTGAGTGGGCCTTCCGTACGGCTTGCGAAATCGTTCGGAACGGCTGGATTGGCAAGATCAAGACTTGCTATGCCAGCTTGGGCCAGTTTGCTCCACCCGCGACATTACCGGAACAACCGATCCCGGAAGGATTCGATTACGACCGCTGGCTTGGACCCACTCCATGGTATCCTTATAACTTCCGACGTGTCGAAGGCAACTATGGCGGGGGCTGGCGATGCTTTTGGGAGTACGGTTCCCGCAAGAATGGGGACTGGGGCGCTCACCACTTCGATATCATCCAGTGGGCCTTGGGGATGGACGATTCCGGCCCGGTCAAATTCATTCCCAAAGGATGGGATGGTACGCGGTATCAGACTCATGTTTATGCCGACGGCACGACAGTGTTGCGAGATCATCCGACCGACAACCTTGCCAACCCCGGAAACGGCATGATCGAGTTTATCGGCGATACGGGAAAGGTTTTCGTCAGCCGTAACGGTATGCTCGATACCGTGCCGGCGGAACTGGCCCGCAAGCCCCTCGGTCCCAACGATATTCATTTGTACGAATCGAGAGATCATCTCGGAAACTGGATCGATTGTATCCGCAGTCGTAAACAGCCGATCTGTGCCGCCGAGATTGGTCACCGTACGGCTACGATCTGCCAGCTCAGCGGAATCGCCGAACGGCTGGGCCGGCCGATTGATTGGGACCCCAACAACGAACAAATCCTGAATGACCCCGAAGCGGCGCGATGGTACGACCGTCCGCGGCGAGCGCCCTATGTGCTATCTTAACCCCAAAAGAACATCCCGAAAGGAAGACCTTTCTATGAAAACGATATATCGGATTGGTGTGATTCTCGTGGGCCTGTCGATAGCGATGTCAGCCTATGCACAGACCGATGAGGAACTGGTGGCGCAATTGACGGGTAAAGCAAAGGGACCAACGCGGGATGCCGGCCAATGGATGGAGGCCTACCAGAAAGCGGTGGACTATCTGCTCCCGCTGATGTCGGCTGAGAATGTGAATTCCCGCTATAATTATCAGATCATGTTGCAGGATATGGGTTCGTATACGACTCGTCCTGGAGCCGAGGCACAGCGTTTGGTGTTGGCCCAGGTCATGGTCAAGACCCTTGAACAGCACACAGAAATGGAGAACACTGTCCGTAACTGGTTCGTCCTGCAACTGGAGCGTATCGGCAAAGCGGAATCCGTCCCATTATTGGCGAAATTGATGTCGGATCAAGATGAGAACACGCGCGACTATGCCCGGAGGGCTTTGGAGAAGAATCCGGATAGCAGTGCGACCGATGTGTTGTTGAAGGAACTGGCTAACGCCAAGGAACCTCGGTGGAAGATCGGATTGATTGATGCTCTTGGCAACCGTCATGCATCGTCGGCTGTTAAGCCGCTGACGCAAGCCCTTGGTGATTCCGAGCTCGATGTCGCCCGCACGGCAGTCGGAGCCCTGTCAAGGATCGGCGGTCAGGACAGTGCTCAGGCACTGTTCGCACTGCTTACCAAACCGGTTGGGCCGATCTCGGCTGACGCTGCCCGGGGGCTTATTTTCATGGCAAGCGAGAAGGTTGCGGCCAAGGACATGGCTGGGGCTGCCAAGCTCTACGCCTCTGTTTATGAATGGGCGGGCAGCACCAAGGATGTCCCCATGGGTGTTCAGGTTGCGGCGGCGATAGGGCTGATCGCCTCCGATCCGGATCGTGGCGTCAAAGAAGCCCTGACCCTCATTCAGGATACGAATCCCAAGATGCGCCAGGCGGCTATTCAAGCAGCCCGAATGTCCTCAACCAAAGCGGTAACTCAGGCACTGACGGAGTTATTGCCGAAGCTCAAGAGTGACTCCCAAGTGCAGGTGCTCGGTCTGATCGCCGACTCGAAGGATACTTCTGCTGAAGCTGCGGTCGTCCAACTGCTTGGCGGCGAGGATGAGACTGTTTCTCTGGCTGCGGCCAATGCCCTCAGCCAGCTTGGAACCGCGACCAGCGCCAATACGCTCTTTGACGCGGCTATGAACGGCCGGGGCAGCGTACAGAAGGCGGCACAGCGTGGCTTGGCTGTGATACCCAGTCCACACGCGGATGCCTTCATCAAAACGAAAGCCGCGTCCGGCGATGCGAAGGCCAGAGCCATTGCGATCGATCTTCTCGGACAACGGCGTCCTGAGGGGACACCCATACTCCTGTTAACCTATGCTTCCGATGCGGATGAGACGGTAAGTGCCGCTGCCTTCCAGGCCATGCTCAATGTGGCGGACATGATCGACATTGCTGCGTTGACGGATCTTGTGGTCAAAACC
>JAAYVQ010000145.1 GCA_012517095.1 Phycisphaerae bacterium
ACTCGTATTCGTCCGGACGAATCGACAAAGACCGTCTCAAAATCGTCTTCGGCGAAACGGGAAGACACCTCCGGTTCCCGCAGGACAATATACAATGATTCAATTTTTCTCATTTCTTGAAGGAGGGTGTCGGAGATTGGCTGATCGGGCGAATAAAGCTGATGCAGATTGTGGCGACGAAAATCCAGAAGTTCTTTCGGATAACCCGATTGTCGTTCGAGCAGATCATACATGCTGATATTGTATCCGCTCTCCAGTCGGTCGGGATTTTCCACTCCCGTCCATCCCAGATACAGACTTCGCTGACCACAATACGGAATATCCAATTTCGTATCCGCGAAAACCGCATTTGCCGGCGTCGAATTCCGAATCCATCGATAAAGCTCATCCTGAAGAGGATCAAAAAACAACAGCGTTGTCCCGTGTTGACGAAACAGTGGAGTCCGGGACCAGGAATAAGGCCGGATCGTAGGATCAAAAGCGAATATCGCCGGAGATCCGAAAACCAACAGCAATACGAACATCCACCCCGGCCGAAGCCGAGTTCGAAGCGTCGAAAGGGCCAAACCGCCGACAATTCCAACCGTGATGTTCAAAAGGATTAGAAACTTATATTCCGCTTCGTTAAACATGTGCATGCCGAGATAACATCCCAGACAAGCCAAAAAGACAAGCATCAAAACAGCGGCAGCTTGCGGATTCCAATGAGAACGAAGACTTCGGAATTCCAGGAGGATGATGCAGAAAATCGGACCCAATATAAATACAACATTGACTCCGCTCCGGAAAATCCAGTGCAAATCCAGAAGACCGATTTTATGACCGACATTGGGTCCTGTCATTAATTTCAGAAAAGGTACCACCAGGAGGATTGACAGAAAGAGGCAACCCGGGATTTGTATGAGAGGGATCCAGCGAAACCGTCTGGATCGGATCGCTTCCAAAACCAGATACAATACCACCATCCCCCCGCTGGCACACACCGCAGGGAACATTAAGGGATATAGAAAGCCGCAACCTGCGACCGCCAGAAAGAAAAAAAGACAATATCGGCGGGAATGATGTCCCTGCACCAGTCGGATTAACGAATAAACCGACAAAATAAAACAGAGAATCCCCAGCGAATCTCCATTGAACCGGAGGAATTTCTGACCGGCAAACAGGGCCCTCGATTCCAGTTCATAGCCGAAAGTCTTCGACACAAATTCCAGGATGGGTCGACTGATCAGGGTGGTCATGAACAGTGAAACGGAAACGGCATAGATTGGCCCGGCAGTGTCCCGAATGAGACATCGGCAAACCCGGGCAATCAGAATCATGCAGAGCCCCAATGAGGCAAGATTGATCAGAACAAAAGACCAGCCCGGCGCAATGTGAAATACTCGGCATATTGTGGCCACACAAACATGATACCCCCAGGGATACCGAAGCGGCTGCCCGGCCAACAGGGGATTGGCCGGCGGAAGACCGCCATTGAGAATTTGATAGACGATCCCCGTATGGATCCCCCCATGACCGAAGATCATACGGCGATCCGGATTGATCAGATAGGTAGAGGCAACGATCATCAATCCACAGATCAGCAATAGTCGAGGGCGTCGATCAGGAGCATATACCCATCCATAGGCCACTCGGACCACGCTGATTAGAAGCAAGAGATAAACCACGCAACCGCGAACCACTTGATCCCCGAGACGAAGATAATATTCGATGGATTTGTCGGGATTCAACAGGGAATGGCCTCTGATTCGCAAGGATTGATTCTGGAATAGGTTCCGAATCAGACGATCGCCGAACGCTTCATAAACAAGCCAACCCACAATCAACAGAACCAGAACCATCCATATTACGGTCCGCAGAGAAAGGAAAACAGACCGTCTCCGAGAACTTGGATTCTGCCGGATCATGTCGCCTGGATCGATCGGATCAGTCACATTATTTCTTTCTATCAGGATTCCCGAAGAAATTGTTATCGGTCGGTATTGTAGAATCCCCTACCCCCCTGTCAATACCCCGTTTTCTACCGAATTGGCGATAAAGGGAACTTGTAAAACCACCGAAATTCTGATATCCTTTGAAGTAGTCATCCGGAATATCCCGCTTTGGCAGGATCAAGGATAACCGTTTGATGGACTTGCAGGAGATGAAACAGGAAACGATGGATATCCTTTCGATTATTATTCCGGTGTACAATGAGGCGGCTTGCCTGGAAACACTGTTTTCTCGCCTTCTCGGGGTTGAAAAAGAGCTCGGCGGGAAATTTGAATTTCTATTTGTGGATGATGGCAGCACGGATCAATCCCGCGATATTATCCGTCGATTGGCTCAAGAGAATTCCCATGTCCGATATGTGTTCTTAAGCCGAAATTTCGGCCACGAGGCCGCCACCACGGCCGGTCTGGACCATTGTATCGGAGATGCGGCCGTCATCATTGATTCCGATCTTCAGGATCCCCCTGAACTCATTCCGGAATTGGTCGCCAAGTGGAAGGAAGGATATCAGGTTGTCTATGCCCGGCGAATTCTTCGTCGCGGCGAAACGCTTTTCAAGCGGGCCAGTTCATGGTTGTTTTATCGGATTCTTCGTGGCCTAAGTTCGGTGGATATTCCGGCAGATACGGGAGATTTTCGTCTGATTGACCGATGTGTCGTCCATCATTTCCGTCGTTGCCGGGAACAAAATCGATTTGTCCGGGGGCTGGTGGCATGGACCGGTTTCCGACAGACCGCGGTTCCTTACGAACGGGACCATCGGTTTGCCGGGCAAACCAAATACAGCCCTTTGAAGCTGATCGAACTGGCCTTTGATGTCATGCTCGGTTTCTCGAATGTCCCTCTTCGTTTGGGGATTTTAATGGGATTGCTGGTCTGCCTTATCTGTTTCGGATTGATCGGCGTGATTGTAGTCCAAAAATTGTTCTTTGGGATTCCGATTCCCGGATACGCCCTTCTGGTAAGCGGGATTTTCTTTTTGGGGGGTATCCAACTCTTGATCGCCGGTCTAATGGCCGAATATGTCGGGCGAATCTATCAACAGGTTCAGGCCCGACCCTTGTATATCGCCGCCGAAAAATCTTCCGGCCTGCCCCCCCAGGAAACCGGTTGGGCGGAAACGGAACCTCCGGCGAAAACAGATCGGATCTAATCCTTCGTTTTTGAAAGTGTCTTGGCCCACATGGATCCATCGCTCTATCAGGAAATGTACGAAATGGAATCCACGCATTGGTGGTTCACCGCCAAACGGGCCATCGTGCTGTCATTATTGAATCGGCTCATTCCCCGGAATTCAACATCCCATCCCGCCGTCTGCGATCTGGGATGCGGATGCGGCGCCATGCTGTTCGCCCTGAAACAGGCGGGGTATTCGGCCGAAGGGATTGACAACAACGACAACGCTCTGGGGTATTGCGCCAGTCGTGGGGTCCGGGCGAGAAAGGGAATCCTGCCGGAATTGTCCGGCCTGGAAGAAAATAGTTATGACGCGGTCTTGATGCTGGATGTTCTTGAACACCTGGCCGACCCGAAGGCCGGATTTGCTGCGGCCCTTCGGCTGACCAAACCTTCCGGTTATGTGATCTGTACCCTTCCGGCCTTTCAATGGCTCTGGACGCAACGCGATGTCTTTCACCATCATAACAAGCGATACAACCGCCGGGAATTAATGGAACTCATTCGCTCCTCCGGGCCCATTTCGTATACCTGGGTTTCCTATATGAACTTTTTTCTGTTTCCCCTGGCGTTTGTCGAACGCTTGGCCAATCAGTGGTTTGCCTTGCGGAAAACACCAAAGGATCTCCATCTGGTCCCTCGGCCGATCAACGCCCTTCTCGGATCCATTTTCGCTTCAGAACGCCATTTTCTGAGATCGGGAATCCGATTTCCGTATGGACTGTCTCTTCTGGGAGTCGTTCAAAAATCAGTTCCTGATCCAAACTCACAAACATCGGCTTAACGGATGTTCCTGGGAGATTGGGGTTTTTCTTGACCTTTTGCGGGAATTTGGATTTAATATTTCCCGCTGGAAGCAAGTGAAACAAAGCTTACAATCCGTCTATCAGGAGATGAAGGTCTGTATGAAAGTCAGTAAACGAGCGCAAGCCGTACCGCCGTCGGCGACAATCGCGGTGGATTCGAGAGCCAAACAAATGAAGGCCCAGGGCATCGATGTCATCGGTTTCGGGGCCGGTGAACCGGACTTTGACACTCCGGATTTCATCAAGGAATCGGCTATAAAGGCCCTCAAGGCCGGCAAAGTTCGCTATACTCCCGCCGAGGGAACGGTGGAACTGCGAACAGCCGTCGCCGAAAAACTCAAACGAGACAACAACCTGACCTATGCCCCTGAACAGATTATCGTCAACCTCGGCGCCAAGCATTCGATCTACGCGGCCATGCAGGCCGTTATCGATCCCGGCGACGAAGTCATCATACCGGCCCCCTTCTGGGTCACCTACCCGGAGACAATCAAGCTGGCCGAGGGAACCATGAAGGTCGTTCAGACCGATCCGACGAATGAATTCAAGATGACCGCAAAACAACTCAAGGCCGCCCTGACCAAGAAAACCGCAATGCTTGTTCTCAATTCTCCCAACAACCCAGGCGGTTTTACTTATACGCCCGACGAATTGGCTGCCTTGGCCAAGGTTCTCGAAGGTACTGAGGTGGTCGTTTTGTCTGATGAAATTTACGAAAAGCTGATCTACGGCGATACGAAGTTCATCAGTTTCGCTGCCCTCAGTACCGATGCCTACAATCGTACGCTGACCGTTAACGGCCTGAGCAAAACCTATGCGATGACCGGCTGGCGGCTCGGGTATACCGCCGGACCCGCCAATGTCATCAAGGCCATGTCGCGACTCCAGTCACACATGACGCAAAACCCGGTAACCTTCACCCAGGACGCAGCGATCACGGCCCTGAAGGATACCTCCGACACCGTCGAGAAGATGCGTCTTGAGTTCGAAAAACGCAGCAAGATCATCGCCGATATGCTCAACGCCATTCCGGGTGTCGTCTGTCCCAAACCGACCGGCGCGTTCTATGCCTTCCCGGATGTTTCAAAACACTTCGGCCGTTCGATTGGCGATACCAAGATCGCCGGGAGTATGGAATTCGCACAGGCCTTGCTTGAACAAGCCAAGGTCGCCGTCGTGCCCGGAGCGCCTTTTGGAGCACCCAACAATATCCGTCTGAGTTTTGCCTGTTCCATCCAGAACATTGAAAAGGGTGTCAAGCGGATTGCCGAATGGCTCAAGTGAATCCAGGACCCAGACCGATCGCCAAGTCCTTCTCATCCGCTGTCAAGTACGACGGAAAAGAGATTGGAATTGACACTCCCAGCCAGCTCCCTTCGATTTTCCGGAGGTGGACATATATTCTCTTCTGGGCGGTCATGTTCCTGTTCGCATTTCACGCCTGTACCCACATGGTCGCGGCCGGTGACACCTGGGTCGCCCTGGCCTGCGGACGACATTTCGTCAACCATGGCGTGAACACCGTTGAACCGTTCAGTTTCAACAGCCATCCTGCCGGACCGACTGAGGAGAGCATCAAAACATGGCCTCAGTGGGCTCAGACTCTCTGTAAACCCTTCAGCATCGATACCATCCGTTACTGGCATCCTACCGGCTGGATCAACCAGAACTGGCTGACGCATGTCATGTTTTACTGGCTGGTCGAAAAATTCGGCTCCGACGGTGAGTACAACTACAATGCCCTTGTCTATTGGAAGTTCGGCCTGTTTTTTCTGAATGTGATCGTTGTTTATCTCTTGGCCCGTACCCTGGGGGCTTCGGTCCCCGGCTCGGCTGCAGCGGCGTCCTTTGCCATGTTTGTGGGCAGGACCTTCTTCGATATCCGTCCGGCTTGTTTTGCGAACCTGATGGCTCCGTTGTTCCTGCTGGTATTGGCGCTGGCGATATATCGGAATATCCGTTACATCTGGTTCCTGGTTCCGGTCACCGTATTCTGGGCCAATGTTCACGGGGGATACATTTACATTTTCATCATGCTGATCCCGTTCGTGCTAATCCATCTGTTGGCAAATCTTCCGAAGAAATGGACCTTGTGCGCTTGCTCGTGTCTTCTATGGTTAATCCTATTCGGTTTAACGCGACAATTCATGGCCAATGAGTTGTATCAGGAAATCCATCAACTATCGTATGGGACTCCGCCGTCGGCTACATCTATTTTTTCGGATGGCGCCTTTTGGATGATTCTCCTGGTTTGCGGGGGTTGCATTGCCTTGACATGGAGTGATTTAATTCCTTCCGGCCTGAGAACCACATTTTCGATTGGAGTCAGTTTTCTTGCCTTCCTGATCCTGATGATTCGGCTGATGATTTCAATCCCTTCCGGATTACCGGACGAAACTCTTCGCCAGGTCCAGTCGTTTGTCGGCGGGTATCAGTTCACTTTTGTTCTGGGTTTCGTTGCGATGGTTCTTGGAAGCATCCTTCTGACGATGGCCAAAACTCGCCTGCTCCAGGTCTCGAACCGTAAAATTGGCTGGATCATGGCGGCTGCCGCGTCTTCATTCATCGCGATGGTCCTGTTCAATCCTTTTCACCTGACGAACCTGACCCATACCTTTGAAATCAGTGTCAGCAAACATGCTGCCTCATGGCGAAGTGTCAATGAGTGGCGGCCGGCCTTTAATTGGATGGACCCCGGCAGCCAGGGCCCAAATCCTGTCGGAGACGAAGAGGCCTTCGGTGTTCTCTGTATCTTGGTTATCCTGGCCGCGGCGATTTGGATCGCCACCCGTTGGATCAGGGCCCCGAAGACGTCGGCAATCCTTCCGGATCGATCCAATCGATTGTCGGTCTCGGCCTTTTCGATGCCGAAAATTGATCTGGCAATGATCGTCATCGTTGCCCTGACGGTCCTGATGGCCATTCGTTCTCGGCGATTTATCCCCCTTGCGGCTTCGGCGGCCTGCCCGATGATTGTCCTGATGTTTGAACAGGCAATCTTGGCCATTTCCGCCCGACGGCAGGCAGGAATCACGGGGCGATTCGCCCTTCCGGAATACCCGGCTTGGCTGCGAAACGGGCTAATTGGATCGGCGGGATTGGTCCTGATCGTTTTCGGCGGATACACCTTCGGCAAATACAAGCGAATTTACCTTGATCCCTGGCTTCCGGACGGCAAACGAGACAGTATCTTCATGCGGATGACGGCATCCAATGTCAAGCCCTTTGATGCCGGTCAATTCATTCGTGAGAATCGCCTGACGGGAAACATGTTCAATTACTGGACGGAAGGCGGAGCCATCGCTTTCTTCCAGGATCCTGATCCTGAAACGGGCAAAACCCCTCTGCAACTGTTCATGGACGGCCGGGCACAAGCCGCTTACAATATCGATAAATTCGACTTGTGGCGAACAATCAAGGGAGGCGGGCCGGTCATGGAGAAACTGATCCGGAGCGGGAAGAAATTGACGGATCAGGATTTCCGACAGGTCGGTCAATGGATCCATCAGGAACTGGCCAAACACAAGGTCTGGGTCATCCTGATGCCTGCCACCGAAGTTCCCTATCCGGGGATTTCCTCTGAACAAGTTATGTCTTTTCCCAACCATTATTTTCTTAAAGCCCTGCAGATACAGGGCAACTGGTCAATCGCCTATCTGGACGATTTCCAGTACCTGTATGTCCGCAACGATTCACCCGAAGGAAAGGACCTTCTGGCCAGGATATTCAAAGGCGAGGTTCAATTTCCGACCGAAAGTTCCAAGCATCTGACGCTGGCCACCCTTTATTTACAAACGGGAAATGAACAATACGCCCAACAGGCCCTCGAACATGCTCAACGAGCTTTTGAACTTGAACCCAACCAGGCATCGGCCCTTCGTATGGTCTATGAAGTTCGACGATACCCATCCGTTCGCCGCCAGGCCGAGGAAACCTTACAGGCGTTCCTCGAAGATTTTCTCGACCGTCGGGATGAGTATGCCAAACAGGGTGGGTATTGCAACCGACTCGTCGCCGCCCGAATCGCCGCCAATGGCCTGATTGCCTCCACTCAGGCGACGGATCCAACCCGGGCAAAACGCTATCAGGATTTCTTCACGAGTACCGAAGGATTGCCGAGCAATCTGTCCCAAGAGGCCAAATGGTAAGCGTCGAACAGGTTCGTGGCCCGTCTTCCACCATCGGGATGCCGGCTGGCCGGTCCCGTTCAATCAGCGTGTTTTTCCCGTGCTTCAACGAGGCCGGAAACGTCGAGGATGTCGTTTCCAGGGCGATAACCGTTCTGCAGGACATTTCCCCGGACTTTGAAATCATCGTGGTCAATGACGGCAGCCGAGATTCAACCGGAGCCATCGCCGATCGCCTCGCGGCCGTCAATCCTAAAATCCGAGTGGTCCATCACCCGATAAATCGCGGATATGGAGCCGCTCTCCAATCCGGAATCGCCGCCTGTACAAAAGATCTAATCTTTTTCACCGACGGCGACGGTCAGTTTGATCTGACCGAACTCAAGAATCTGCTGCCGTTGATCGACTCCCATGACATTGCCATCGGCTATCGAATCAATCGGCAAGAAGGGTTCCTCCGCCGATTCAACGGTTGGGCATGGACTCATCTGGTCTGCCTGGTGTTTTCCTTGCGGCTACGAGATATCGACTGTGCGTTTAAGTTGTTTCGCCGACAAGTGTTCGACGGGATGCGATTGCTCAGCAATGGGGCTTTAATCTCCACGGAGATCCTTGCTCGTGCCGTCAGAAAGGGTTGTTCGATCGCTCAAATTGGCGTCCGTCATTTGCCTCGCCGTTCAGGACAACCCAGCGGAGCCAAACCTACCGTAATCCTGCGGGCCTTTCGGGAACTGTTTCGGCTGCGGCGGCAGATTCTCAGCGGAGAATAAATCATTCCATGAAGGTATATCCGACGCCTATTCTCGTTCGTACTGATCTTCAGGCCCATATCTCCTCGCGAGCTTTGCTGAACAATCTTCGAAACCTCCGCAGTTTGTGCCGTCGGGGAACCCGCTTCTGTGCCGTGGTCAAAGCCAACGCCTATGGCCACGGAATCCGGGAAGTCGTCGAAGTCCTGCGCCTGACCGATGTCGATTTCTACGCTGTCTGTAGTATCCACGAGGCCATCCACATCAACGAGTGGGTCCGCGGAAAACCGATCCTGATCCTGGAGCCAATGCATACGGCTGAGCCAGCCGATTTCATCCCCGCCTGCGCCGACAGCCAATTCCATCGAGTGGCCACCTCGCTGGAAGCGGTGGACTGCGCCGCCGGCCGACTCCGTGGGTCCGACAAGGTACTGAACCTGCATGTCAACCTTGAAACCGGCATGGGTCGCTGCGGCGTTGAGCCGGAGCTGGCCGTTCGCCTGATCCAGAGGATTCGACAGGAACCCAATCTCAGACTTGCGGGAATCTATACTCACTTTGCCACAGCCGACGAAGAGGACCTCTCCTATGCACGAGAGCAGCTGTCCCGTTTCAATGCGTTCCTCCGAGATCAGCAACTGCTCGGTAAACCGGACTTGATTGTTCATTCAGCCAACAGCGCCGCCACGATCAAGCTCAAAGACGCTCATTTCGATATGGTTCGCTGTGGAATCTCGCTCTATGGATACTTCTCGCGCCGGATGTCTCCCCCGCCGATCCACCTGGAACCGGCGATGCGTCTGGAGGCTCCGATCGTGCAGCTCAAGACCCTGCCTGCCGGACATTCCGTCAGTTACGGCCGTTCCTTTGTTACAAAACGACCGACCCTCGTCGGAATGTTGCCCCTCGGATACGCCGACGGCTACTGGCGATGCTTCTCCAATTGCGCCGTCATGAAGAT
>JAAYVQ010000146.1 GCA_012517095.1 Phycisphaerae bacterium
GGAGAAACCGTGTTTGCCTCGAAGCGATTTGTGGGAAGGGTCGAACTGCTCGAACTGGGAGTTGGTCACTTCCGTCGCCGAGATCGAGAAGTACCGGCCGACTTCGACCTGACGGACGGGGCGTTCGTCGAATTCACCGGCCTCAGAGCCCATTGTGAACTTGCCGGGAGCGATGGACACCATCCGCATTCCGATGGAATTGGTGAATGACTGTTTGGGCGCATTGTCGTCTGATACCGCGAGGACTGATGCGCCGAATCCCAGAGTAATCAACATCAGTATGCCGCTATTCATACCGAGTTCCCAAAAAAGAACCGGCCAGGCCCATCGAAGGGCGGTTGGCCGGTTTGGTTGATTATGCGATATTGAGAATCCTTTATGCCTTCGAGGGCCTGGAGAGGTTGTTCCAGCCGACACCGACTTTTTTGAGAGCGTAACCGGTCTCCCGCAGATAGTTACCGTATGACGCCATCCAGTGGAAGCCGCGGGTCTGGGCGTTGAGTTCATCGGTGTCGCCCTTGATCTGGATGTCGGTCTGGGAACGGCAGATATCGAGGAAGGGATTGTCGATGACTTCGGCCTCGAAGCCGAGCCAGACCTTGTTGTCGAAATCGGGATCGATGACGGTCATTTTCGTGCCGAGCTTCATATCGACCTTGGGGGCGGCGCCATAATCGCTCTCGAAGTGGGTGACGATCTGAGCCGGCTCGTAATTTTCTCCATCCATCTTTCTGGGAGCTGTGCAGTGGGCGATGGTGACCATGCCATCATGTGGATAGGTGGGATCGTTGAGAAAGACCGGTAGCGAACTGATGTGGTGCAGGAGCACACCGGAGGGGATTACGACGAAATCGGATTCGCAATAGGCCGTATATCCGGAATCATTCAACAGCGACAACGGCAGGCAGGCAGTCGTCTCGGACAGTGGCATGATGGTTCCCATACAGTTGTTGACCGTGATCGCATCGGTCCCGGCCTTGTCCATGAGTCCTTTGAAAACCTCGTTGAGGACGAAGGCGTTGCGAATATATTGCGGATCAGTCTGGACTTTGATGCCTGTTTCTTTCATATACCGGTCGGCCAGGTCCGAGCAGTATTTGACCAGAGATTGGTTCTGGCGGGCCTTTTTGATCAATTCGCCGAGGGCCGGATAGTCCACGGTCTGGATGTCCATTTTCCAGCAAGTCTTGCTAATCTCGGGGGCCTTCTGGCCGCCGGCGCCCCAGCCGCTGGCGCCGCCGATGGCGACGATGCGTTTGCCAAGGGTATTCTTCAGGCCGAACAGGGCCCGCATCCTCCATTGCAGTTCATCGTAACGATCGACAACGACATCCTGATGATCCACGCCGGGCTGTCCGAACTGATCAACGGTCTTACGGAGGTAGCGGTTGTGGGCGATTTCATACCAGAGATAGACAGGGCCGGATTTGTGGCGAACAAAGACCAGCGTCCACTTGGCGGGATTGGTCAGGCCTTCAAGAATCCGAAGGTCCGTATTGGCGGCATAAATCAGCATCAGGTCGTGATCGGCCTTGCCCAGTTCGGCGGCCTTGTTAGGGTCGCTAAGGGTAACCAGCGGTCGAGTCTGAATGGCAAACTCGCTGTCGGCCTGCAGCTTCTTGAGTTCATCCTGGATACGGGCTTGTTCTTTGGAAATATCTTCCTGAGTATGGATTCCACCCCACGGGCGCCAACTGGTCTGGGGATGTGGTTTGTACAGTTGCACGGCCAGGACGGGCTGGACGATTAGCGGTTTAGGGGAGATGGGCTTGTACTGCGGGACATCAGAGCCGGCGGAGACCTGGGCCAGGGAGGACATCGCCAGATTGGCCGCGACCAGACCCGCACCGGCGCCGATCATGAACTGGCGACGATTCAACAAGCAGGTGGCCTTGGACATGCAGCAGCCGCAGGGGACGAAATTAGTGTTTGTTTCGTTGCGTTCCATGCTCTTGCCTCCAGTCAAAAATCGATTAGTTTGGTTATCAGATTTTCAGGAAGTATTCCATGAGTTCGTGGCCCTGGGTGATGCGGAATCCGGATTCTGTGGCGTTTTTTTCAGACATCGGTTTGCGAACGACGCCTTTGACGCCGGTTCCGGCCATGACAAAGGGCACGGGATCCCCGATATGACCACGAGTCTCGACAGGCGTCGGGTGATCGGGCAGGACCATGATGCGGTATTGATCGTAGCGCTTGAGGGCATCATGGACGGGACCGACAATGAATTTGTCGATTTGTTCGAGGGCGGCCTTTTTCTGTTCGGCGTTTCCGGCGTGACCGGCCTCGTCGGGGGCCTCGATATGGACAAAGACCAGGTCGTGATCCTGCAGCGCCTGCACGGCGGCCTGACCCTTGCCGATGTAATTGGTATTGAAGAAGCCCGTCGCGCCGGGGACCTCGATCATATCGAAATGAATCAGCTTGCCGATGCCCTTGACCAGATCGACGGCGGTGATACAGGCACCCTTAACGCCGAACCGCTTGCTGAAGCTGTCCAATGTCGCCTTCTGACCCTGGCCCCAGAGCCAAACGCTGCTGACGGCATTTTCATGAAGATCGCGGCGGACACGATTGACATCGTGATGTTCGAACAGTTTCTGCGATCGCTCCATGATCGCGATGAGTTGTTCAGTGTTCTTGCCTTTGGGTAAATGCTTGGCGAGTTTTTCATCGATGATGTCGTGGGGGGGCGTTGTCTTGATTTTTTCGAAGTTCGATCCGGAGATGACGCATAAGTGCCGGTAACTCAGACCCGGATAAAAACGAATGTTCGGGTCGTTGATGTCGGCCTCAAGATCGCGGACGAGTTTGGCCCCTTCGTCGGAGGAGATGTGGCCGGCGCTATGGTCGGCCATTTTGTCTTCGGAGAAAGTCACGAGATTGCAGCGGAAGACCCAGTCTTCGCCCTTGAGGCGGATACCTTGGGCCGCGGCCTCAAGAGGGGCCCGACCGGTATAGTATTGGCGAGGATCGTATCCCAGCAGGGACATCTGGGCGACATCGCTGCCCGGCGAAAAGCCCTCGGGAATCGTGTTGACCAGGCCCTGTTTGCCTTCGATGCTGATGGCATTGATGTTCGGGATATCGGCGGCCTCGAAGATGGTTTTGCCGCCGAAGCAGTCCAGCGGCCGATCGGCCGCTCCGTCGGGAACGATAATCGCGTATTTGGCGGTCATTCGCTGTCCTCCGGGATGTCCACGATCCGGATACATACGGGTTTGCCGCAGACGACATCCAGTTTCTGAAATTGGTCCAGCGCGGCGACCATGTTCTTCTGCTGCGTGGGGTGAGTCGTGATCACGACCGGGACGGAATTGTCCGGCCCGCGACCTTCATGCTGCAGAGCGCCGGAGATGCTGATATTGTGATCGCCGAGGATCTTTCCGTAGGCGGCGACGACGCCGGGCTTGTCCTTGGCCATGACCTTGATATAAAAGCGGCTGTTGATGCATCCGATATCGCTGAGCCGCGCGCGGGCTTGCGCCTGCGGGGTCCAGCGCATATTGTCGAAGAGGGTCTGGGAATTGCCGAGGGCGACCTCGATCAGATCGGCAACGACGGCACTGGCGGTGGGCATCATGCCCGCGCCGCGGCCGAAATAGAGGGTATTGCCGACGGCGTGGCCGAAGATGCTGACGGCGTTAAACGGGCCCGAAACACGAGCCAATGGGGTGTTTTTGGAGATAAAGGAAGGATGAACCCGCAGGGAGATTTTCCCCTGCGCGTCTCTTTGTCCGATCGCCAGCAGCTTGATGACATATCCCATCTCCAGGCCATGCTGGATATCCTCGATTCCGATTCCCTCGATGCCTTCGATATAAACCGAGTCGAAGGGAATCTCGCAGCCGAACGCCAGCGAACCCAGGATGGTTAGTTTATGGGCGCTATCCGAACCGTTGATATCCAGTTTGGGGTTGGCTTCGGCGTAGCCCTTGTCCTGGGCCTGCCGCAGAGCGGACGCGAAGTCCATATTCCGCTGAGTCATGTTGGACAGGATATAGTTGCAGGTTCCGTTGAGGATTCCATAGAGGGCGGTGATGCGGTTGGCGGCCAGGCCGGTACGGATGGCGGAGATGATGGGCATACCGCCGCAGCAACTGGCTTCGAAGGCGATACATTTTTTGGCGGCACGGGCGGCGGAGTACAGTTCGGGGCCGTGCTCAGCGAGCAGGGCCTTATTGGCGGTGACGACATGTTTACCGGATTCGAGAAGTTGATGATGAAGTTGTCGGGCAAAGCCGGTGCCGCCGATCAATTCGATCCCGATATCGATCGACGAATCGTTAATCAATCGTCGTAGGTCGGCCGTCAACAGTCCCGTTGGAAGCGAAACCGGCCGGGGCCGATTCAGGTCCGAATCCACCACACAGGCCAATTCCAGCGATACGCCTGTGCGGGTTTTGATTTCCTCGGCGTTTTCCAGCAGGATTTTGACTACGCCGCTTCCGACGATGCCGAATCCGGCCAATCCCACTCTAACCCGTTTGTTGTCCATTCGAAGAACCTCAGGTCTCGGTATTCAGTAACCTCATAGTGTATGCGAATGGCGACCTGGGATCAAGATAAAAAGGGATGCATTCCCGCCGCGGTCCGGGTGATCCGGTTTCAGATGGGTTCAGCCGCCAGAATACGATCGACC
>JAAYVQ010000147.1 GCA_012517095.1 Phycisphaerae bacterium
ATTATATCATATCTGTCGGTCAACTTCGGGATTTGGATTCAAATTCTTTTCGGTTTTTTTTCCTTCCCTGTTAAAGCGTACGAAATCTCCCGTCCGGAAGGAAAAAACGGAGATAATTTTTTTGCCGATATAAAAAATATCGGACCTTTCAAATGGAACTTTAGGGGGCACTGGATGAAAATTTCCGAAAATTTTGTTGACAGGCCCCCATAACCGGACGGTTATCAGAATGATCTCGGCGCCAATTATCGGAATACGAGTCTCCTTCGGCCTTGCGTTTCCTGAGGCAGGGGGGTTATTATGGGAAGCATGGGGCCAATAGCCGACGGAATTCCCAGGGATTTTTGTATTCCGTCATTTGCCGGCCAGCGCCACCTGCCATCGCTGGCCGCGCCGTAATCGCGCTTCCAGTTGCTGAATCAGAGCTTGTCGGTGTTCAGCCGACGGACGACTGAATTCACACCGAATCAGATCTTTGGCCAATTTTGCTGTTTTGCTCGATCCGGATACCCCGGCCAGAGGCCGCTTTTCCGTTTCGGACAAGGTCCAACCTATCTGCACCGACAATTCCAGTTGCAAGGACAATAGATGATGGGCATCATCGGGCAGTGTTTCTTGTCCGGCCAACCATCGTCGCAGAATCCCACAGCACACATAGGCATGCAATGGCGACACCCGCGAGATCGAGTTGAGAGCATCACCGATCCGGTTCAGTTTGACCCATCCTCCGGCGCACAGCTTGACCAGTACCTCACCGAAGGGTTGGGGATGTGCGCGGCCGTCATGGATGGCTTCGGTCAGCAGGTCGATCGCATGTCCCCGCGCATCGGCATCCTTTCCCGCCAATCCCATCCAGATCAAGAGGATCGCCATCTCCAACAGCGGCCGATCCGGCTCGAACAACAACTCGTAATAGGCGAAGTTGGGATCATCCACCGAAGATACCATATCGATCCGCCGAATCATTTCCTCGATCCCGGCGACACAGAACGCATCGGCATTCTGCGGCCAGATCATCCCGCACCAGTGGACCAGCCAGTGGATGTTGGCATGATATCCGTAATAGATCGATTCCCATTTTGCATCCCGACCATGAATATGCATCATGGATGAGGGCACATCGATTGTTGACCGCATCTTTTCAGGATCGATCCCATTTACAATCGACACAAAAGGTATCTGATACTCGGTCTTGTTCCATTTACAAATACAGGTTTGTTTGAAGGCTTTCCATTCGTATTGTGCCGGGATGATGGCATCCGCGCAGACCAGGTAGTCTGTGAACATTTCAAACTCGTTCAATCTCCGCCTCAAATCCCGTACCCGTCCGGCTGTAATCCACAACGACACATCCTGTTTGGATGGTTTCGAAGGGGGTATGGATGCTCCAAGAACCCACCTTACAATATCACCGGGCATTCCATTGAGAAATCCGGCTTGTTTGAATGCCTGCGATCGGTAATCCGGAGCGAGCCGGAGAAGGGCTTGTGTGAAATCTTGCTTGAGAATCATCAATTGGTTCGCCTGGTAGTAGATCATCCGCTCAACAAATACCCGCGGATCAATCCATCCATGGCGATGAGTCGGCATCGCCAATAAGGGAGCCGAAATTCCATGATGGATCCGGACAGCCAGTTCATAACATCGGGTATTCATTACAAAGGTCGGAGATGGATAGTTGACATAATATGGAGGGTCTTGTCGTTTTGGCTTTTCTCCCAACCAAGACAACAGGAGAGTCGACAGATGGGGTGGCGTACTACCGAAAAGCAATGCTTTCGCGCTGCCCCCGCCATGATCGACCATGATTCGTTTCTTGATCGGTCCGGTTTGTCGTTCAAAATCCTCCGGCCTTTCGGTGCCGAACCGGCTGATGCCGTCGAGTATCCGTTCCACCTCCTCGGCCGAATCGACCACCTCGATCGCATGAGACACCGACTCAATCAGTTCTTCCAGCGACTGAATCGGCTGGATGGGCTTGACGCCCGACAGGACCTGGGCATCGTAGAGATCGTAATCCAGCGGCGCATAGTCTCCCCCTTCTTCGATGGCCTTCAATACCGAATCGACCCCCGCAAGTTTCCGGATTCTTTCCGGCAACAATCTGGCCTGTTGTTTCAACTCCTCGATTCTGCCGGATTTCACCTTTGGTTCAGCCGAAGCCCCGGCCCCTTTCGGCTTGCATCCAAAATGGGCCAATATCGACTGGACCTTTTCCCGCACCGAAGGACTGACCCGATCAAGGGAATCTCGGAGCGTCCGAACAATCTCGGGGTATTCATCATTCAACCAAGGTCCAACAAGTCGAAGCGTCATTTCCCGAACGGCCGCTGACTCATGCCCAATCCCCTGAACCAGAATCCCCAGCGCCGCTTTTCGCAGCCGTTCCTGCCGCTTGATGATTCGCGACAGGATTGTCAGGGTCGTCTTGACCTGTCCCTGAATCCGGCTCAGGACCAGCGTCTCGGCCGGTCGCAAAAACGCCTCATCGTCGAGCTTATGTTCCTTATCGATCCGCTGAATTTGCTTGAGGGCAAACGAAACCACATGCTCCGCAGAATGGGCCAACAGATCCAGGAACTTGTTTTGGCGTTGGATCACCTCTTCCGTTGTCGGTTCCAGCGCCTCATAGAACTGGATATATCCCGTTAGCGTGTTCTTGTTTGTAAATCCTGACGTCAGCCCCAGAAAACAACCGTCGATCAACCGCTGTCGATCGATCACCTTCTCGTTGGTCAGCCGAACCAGAGCCATCGTCCAGCTTTCATAATCATCAGGAGTATCTTTTCTTCCAAGATACCAATCGGAGGTAAAGGCCCGGGTTTCAACCTCGAACAACCGCCAGACCTCAGTTTCCAAGAGAAAAGAATTGCCCCGTAACTTTCTGCTGAGAGGAACAAAGGGTTCTTCCTTGGAATAGAAATTGTCGGGGAATTTCGCCACTACGAAACGGATATAGGCATCCGTTGTCGGTCTCGGACAAGCTCCGGCACGAATTAAAGTTTCGATATAGTCCCATTTGAGACAGGTACTTTCCCGCCGCAATTCAAGCTCGACCCATTCGCCGGTCCAGTCGGGTTTTCGATCCGAGATGACCGATATAACCAGAGGGGTGACTTTATCTTTATAGGTGGAGAATTCCAACCGTTTAACAACCGATAATGGACAAAACGCAACAGCGGCGAGTTTAGCCACTTCTTGCTGTTTGCCAAGTACCTCTCGTTCATCTCTTCGTTTGGCAATTGTTGTCAATGCGTCATCACCGGGGGCATTATAAAATGGATCCGTAGTGAATGTTGCCGCTATCGCTTTTTGAATCCGGTTTAACAATAACGATGCTGTTTTCGATAGTTTTTTCCGTTCGGATTCCGAAAATCCGGTAACGGCCTGAGTGAGGCCAGCCAGATCCCCACGTGTGATAAAATCCTCCAGTTGTTCCGCCGTCATTCGCTGTACTCTCCCTTCTCCACGAACATTTGCGCCGCCAGGATATGCTTGCACGGCCCGCGCTGGCCCTGGTGTTTGCTGAACCAGGGACAAGTGCACTTGTCCTGATCGGGCCTAAGCCGAACCGTGTGCTCGACCTCCGTGCCCTCGACCAGCAAGTCGAACTGGTCAGCGGCGATTGTCGCGACGAGTCGTACCTTGTTTTCTTCGAGAAGTTCCCGCGCCCCCTGCAATCGCGGCTGAAGTTCTTCGACTTTATCCAACTCGAACGGCAGCTCGCGATGAAAATACGCCCCCGCGCTGACATCATAGCCAGCCAGCCCCCGCGAACCCAATACCGCCAGCGCTCTCCGCACCTCATCGATCCCCAGCCCGGTCTTACGGCTGATCGCGTCGCTTTCCACGATATTTTGCCAGCCCAACTCGGCCGCAACAAGATTGATGGCCTCGGGGCAATTATTGGCGGCCAGTTTTTCGAGGATCTGCCCTTCGCCGGAAAAACCGCGATACGACTCCGGGCTAACCAGCAGGAAAAACCGCCCCACATCGAACTGTACCTCCCAGCCGCTCACGCCCGACTCGTTGTCGGCCCAGACCCGCAATCCCTTTGCGCTGCCCAGCAGTGGTTCCAGCACCCGGATGCGGTCCAGTCCCTGCAGACGGATCGCTCCAGCCGACGGCCGAAAGCTCAATCGTAGCGATCGTTGGGCCTGTGCCACATAGGTCGGCTGCTTGGGCGCCGATCCCCGGGGAAGCGAACGGATGAATTGCCTTGCCTCATGAGCGTCGATTTCGAACATCGGCGCCAGGATCGGCAAATACGCCTGCACTTCGCTGAATCCCTTGATCCAGCGGATCGGCAGTTTGACCTTCTTTTCGACGACTGTGTCTCCACTCCGGGATATCGCGACCTCTTCCCGCCCGACCGACAGTTGCACATTCTCCTGGCTCCGCAGCCGCGTCAGCGCCGCCCGCATCGGGTTGTTGAAATCGACATTGGTCGTTCCCCGCGCCTGCAAGTCGCTCTGGAAGGCCTCCGGCAGAAAATCCGCACGGGCATAGACGCCGCAGCACCCGCTGAATCCCTCGAATCGAAGCATTGTCTCGCTGCTGGTCACGACTGGATCGCGAAGAACGGGGCTTCGAAGAAAGAAATGCCGCGTGACAATATCACTGAGAACCAAAAGCATATCCCCGATACATCGAGGATTGCGGAGCTTGCCATGAAAGAAATATGGATGTTCCTGATTAACTCCGCAGGTAGCCAGCCGCAGGCCGAACCCCCTCTCCCATTCCCCGACTGCCGACGCAAATGGGTATTGATAAAAATAATCCAGCGATGCGCCCATATTCTCTCCTTCCCGACAAATCCGTTCGGTATTCCACAGTGAACCGATCCTGTTCAAGGAGAATTCTATCGTCAGATTCCGATTTCTACAACTCCCCTGTGTCGGATTTCTCTTTTTGGCTTGAGTTCTTACTCGCCTCGCTTGGCATAGGCGGGAAGGGGGCAGTGGTCGTCGAAGACATAGAGCTGTTTGGTCGGTTCGATGGCGACGAAGCTTTCATCGACCTTACCGTCGGGGCCTTTGACTTTGTCCAGGGACATGCCGAAGTGTTTGGCCAGGAAGGCGTAGGCCCCCAACCGTTTGGACAGGCCGTAATCGTGGCCTTCATCGGGCAGATGGAGGTTTTCAACCTTGCTCTCGGCGCCGAAGAGGCGATAGACATTGCGAAGGTACGGGAACTCGATTTCGGGCACATTTTTGGTCCAGTCCTGGCCGTCGGAGATGACCAGCATGGGCCGGGGGGCGGCCATCGCGGCGATGTCGGTGTTGTTGGTCTCGTGCATTTTGCTTTTGTGGATGGGCATGCCGCTTTCGCAGTTGCAGCCGCCGAAAAAGTGGGCCGAGACCATCACGACCGGGATCGACAGCGCGACGCGATCATCGACGGCCGCAAGCATGAAACTCTGGGTGCCGCCGCCGGAGGCGCCGGTGATGGCGATCCGTTTGGGATCGACCTCGGGTAGCGAGAGCAGGAAATCCACGCCACGGATACTGTTCCACAGTTGCTGCCGCAGGATTTTGGGGGCCTTGTGGGTCCAGCCCCAGTCGCGCATCTGGCCGTAACCGACCATGTCATAGGCGAAGACCACCGCGCCCATTTTGGCGAACACGGCGCAGCGTTTTTGCATGTCGGGGCGGTAGCGGCCGTAATCCTTTTCGTCGCCCCAGTGGCCGTGCGAGCAGAGGATGCCGGGCATCGGGCCTTTGGCGTCGGTCGGCCGGTAGAGCGAGCCGGTGACGAAGATGCCGGGGAAGCTTTCGAAGGCGACATTCTCGACGGTATAACCGGCGTAGGTGCGTTTGGGACGGATGATCGGATTGAGCGGCGTTTTTTCCGGCAGCGGCCACAACTCGGCCCCGCGAAGGATCCCCTCGCGGATCGTCGCGGCGCGGGCCTTCCACTGGTCGGCTGTCTTGAAAGTGGCGGCGAAGCGGGCGAGCTGCTCTTTGCCCTGCTCGGGCGTCTGGAAATCGCCCTGGCAAAGCTGGGGCTTGTCGGCATCGGCGGGGGCGGCCGGTTCGGCGGCGATCGCCAGCGGCGAAAGCAGGAACAACGCGGCAACGATTGTCATTGCATTTAATCGAGACCACTTGCGATCAGTATGTTGGTTCATTGTGAATGGCTCCTCATTCGGGATGGTTAAATTCAGCTGGATACACTATCCTTATCTCTGTTGTTCTTTTAACACCTTGTTCAGGACGGCTTCAAATCGGTACACGCCTGAACCCACTGAAATG
>JAAYVQ010000148.1 GCA_012517095.1 Phycisphaerae bacterium
GCACAAGAGGCGATCGCCAGCGCTCAGCAGTTGGCGATGCGGCGGTCGCATACCGTGGTTACGCCCATTCATCTGCTCAGCACGCTGCTGGAGGATGAAGAGGGCATGGCCGCGATGCTGCTCAAGAAGATCGGCACCAATGTGGGCCGCGTTCGCGGGATGGTCGAAAGCGAACTGAAGCGTCTGCCAACCGGCTCGACGGGCGGACAGATGATCCTGCCGGACCCGGGATTCAGCCAGGTGATCCTCGACGCGCAAAACCGCGCCGACAAGATGGGCGACGAGTATCTGAGCACCGAACATCTGTTTTTATCACTGGCGGAAATCGACAGCGACGCCAAACAGATTCTCAGCGTCAATTCCATTCGCGCTTCGACGATCCAAGAGGCCCTCAAGGATATTCGCGGCAGCGAAAAGGTGACCAGCGACAGCCCCGAAGGACAATACAAGGCATTGGAGCGTTTCGGGATCGACTTACTCGATATGGCCAAGCAGGGCAAGCTCGACCCGGTGATCGGGCGCGAAGACGAGATCCGCCGCTGCATGCAGGTCCTCAACCGCCGCACAAAAAACAACCCCGTGCTCATCGGGGAACCCGGCGTCGGCAAGACTGCCATCGTCGAAGGCCTGGCCCAGCGCATCGTCGCCGGCGATGTGCCCGTGGGCCTGAAAGATAAACGCGTCATCGCGCTGGATATGGGCGCTTTGATTGCGGGCACGAAGTTCCGCGGCGAGTTCGAGGAACGCTTCAAGGCGGTCCTCAAGGAGGTCATTGCTTCCGACGGCGGCATCATTCTGTTCATCGACGAACTCCACACCATCGTCGGCGCCGGCAAGGCCGAGGGTTCCGTTGATGCCGGCAACCTTTTGAAGCCGTCTCTGGCTCGCGGCGAATTGCGGTGCATCGGCGCCACCACGCTGGATGAATATCGCAAACATGTCGAAAAGGATGCGGCCCTCGAACGCCGCTTCCAGCCGATCGTGGTCGATCCGCCTTCGGTAGAAGAAACCATCGCGATCCTCCGCGGACTCAAGGACCGCTACGACACTCACCACGGCGTGCGAATCACCGACTCGGCGCTGGTGGCCGCGGCGACGCTGTCAAATCGATACATCTCCGACCGCTTCCTGCCGGACAAAGCCATCGACTTGATCGACGAGGCCGCCTCGCAGTTGCGGATCGAGAACGATTCGCTGCCCGCCGAACTCGACGACATCCGTCGTCGCATCATGCAGTTGCAGATCGAGCGCGAGGCGCTCAAAAAGGAGACCGACGCGGCCAGCGCCAAGCGTCTGACCAAGTGCGAAAAAGAACTGGCCGAGTTGCAGGAAAAAAACGATCGTCTGACCGCTCAGTGGAAGACCGACAAGGGTCGCATCGAACAGATCACAAAAATCAAGGAAGAGATCGCCTTGGCCCAGCATGCCCTGGAAGAGGCCCAGCGGATGGGCGACCTGGAGACGGCGGCGCGGCTCAAATACGGGTCGATTCAGGACCTGCGAAAGAAACTTTCGACCGCCGAAGAGTCGTTGTCGCAGGCCAACGGCGGGATGATGATCCACAACGAGGTCACCGAGGAGATGATCGCGCGGGTGGTCTCGCGATGGACGGGTGTGCCGGTCTCGCGCCTTGTCTCCGGCCAGGCCGAGCGGCTTATGCAAATGGAACAGGAGATTCACAAGCGGGTTGTCGGCCAGGACCAGGCCGTCGCCGCCGTCTGTAACGCCGTCCGTCGCAGCCGTGCCGGCCTGGGCGATCCGCACCGGCCCATCGGCGTGTTTCTGTTCCTCGGGCCCACCGGCGTCGGCAAGACCGAACTGTCCAAGGCGCTGGCGGAATTTCTCTTCAACGATCCCAACAGCATGATCCGTATCGATATGAGCGAGTTCATGGAGCAGCATTCCGTCGCCCGGATGATCGGTGCCCCGCCCGGATATGTCGGCTATGAAGAGGGCGGCAAGCTGACCGAGGCCGTTCGGCGAAAACCGTATTCGGTGATCCTGCTGGACGAGATCGAAAAAGCCCATCGGGATGTTTTTAATATCCTGCTGCAGGTCTTTGATGACGGCCGCCTCACCGACGGCAAGGGCCGCACGGTCGATTTCAAAAACACCGTGATCATCATGACCAGCAACTTTGCCGGGGAGGCGATCCGCGAACTGGCCGAGAACAAAGGCGAGGATTGGGAGATCGAAGCCCGCGTCAAGGACGCCCTGCGCCAATTCTTCCGCCCCGAGTTCCTCAACCGGATCGACGAGACGATCATCTTTCACACGCTCGGGCGCGAGCACCTGGAAAAGATCGTTCAGATTCAGACGGGGTATCTGATCGAGCGGCTCAAGGCCCGCAACATCGCCGCAGAGATCACGGCGGGGGCCAAGAAGCTGCTGATGACCGAAGGGTACGATCCGGCCTTCGGCGCCCGTCCGCTGAAGCGCGTGATCCAGCAGCGGCTGGAGAATCCGCTGGCGTCGGAAATCATCGGCGGCAAGTTCGGCGACGGCGATCAGCTCCGCATCGACGCGCGGAACGATCAGTTTGTGTTCGAGAAAAAAAATTGATCCGAATCCACGGCATCCTATAATCAAGAATGACGAAAGGGCACGGAATTCCGTGCCCGTGTTTTATGGATCGCATATCCAGGGAAAGGGTGTGATGATGGAACGGTATGGAATATCGCTTGCGACGATCGTGTTTCTGATGGGATCGACTGTCTTTGCGGCGGGTGGAATCGTCGCGGAGTGGGATTTTACCAAGGGTACTCAGGGGTGGAGCGGCAACGGGCAGGTGCAGCCCGTGGTCAGTACGCCCGAGGGATTGCGGGTGATCTCGACGGGCGAAGATCCGTGGATCGAGGGGCCGGCGATCGATATCCCATCGCCGGATGGGATGGCGCGGGTGACCATTCGGATGAAGTCGGAGGCCGACCGCGGGGGCGAGCTGTTTTACGGGCCGCATTTTTCGGCGGAGCGATCGGTGCGTTTTACGGTCCACAATGACGGAAACTGGCACGAGTATGTCTTGACGATCCCGCATCCGCTGGGGGCCAAGACGCGCTTTCGGCTGGACCCGTGCACGACGGCGGGCGAGTTGACCGTCGCGTGGATTCGCGTGGAGGCGATCAAGAAGATCGAACCGCCGGTATTTGAGAAGCCGGAGTTTGCGACTTTCGAAGATTCCGGAACCTTCGACGCCAAGTCCGGCGATCTTGCGCTTCGGTATTCGCCGTTGGCGTGGGGCGATTTCGAGATCACCATCGATGGCAAGCCGTTTGCGCGGGGGTATTCGTCCGAGCAGATCGGCGTAATCATTGACGATCAGGTTCAGTGGCTGCGGCTGCGGAATGCGGCCGTGCAATTTGACGCGGCGAAAAAAGTCATCCGCGCCGTTGGCGAGGGTAAAGACAAGGGCGGATGTACATGGCGACTGACGCGGCTGTTTGGTATTGGAGAAAAAGGAACGCTTTCGGTCGAGGTGACTTTACAGACCGATCAGGATCGGCAGACGGTTCTGATTCCCTGGTTGACGATGTTCGCGGGTGTCGGGACCTTCGGCGAAAAGAAGAACCAGGGATTGTTCGCGGGCTTAGAGTACTTGCAGGATGAGCCCAGCAGCAGCGAGGCGGATATCGCGGCTCCGCTGAATGTGCGGCGGGTTCCGGATTCGTACAAGGTGACTTTTCCGCTGATGGTCATCCAAAATGACGGGCGATATGTCGGCCTGATTTGGGAGCGCGATCCGATGGTGGCGGCGGGATTCGATTCGCCGGATCGGGTGTTCGGGTCGGGCGGACATGCGATGTGGCTGTCGGGGCCGGGAATCAGTGCGGGTCGATTTGAAAACGAGCTGTGTGCGCATTCGCCGATCACGATCTCGGCAAACAAGCCCATTACGGTCAAGGCGACGATCATCGGCGGCAAAGGCGATACGGTGATCCCGGCCGTGCAGCAATATGTCGCACTGCGGGGCTGGCCGAGGTTGCCCCAATTCGAGGGTGGATTTGACGCGGCGGTGGATTTGCTATCGCACGGGTGGTTAGATTCGAAGATCGTCAATAACGGGCTGTATCGCCACGCCGTGTGGGGCAACAGCTTCGGGCCGACGGCGGCGGCAGATGCGGCGATGTTCCAGAAGTGGTTGGCGGAAACGACGACCGATGCGGTACTTCGCGAGCGATTGACGGCCGGGAGCAAGCTGGCTTTGGAGAAACTTTCGCCGTCGGATACCTTCGGCAGCGGCGTATCGCATGTGCGGTTCCCGACGGGGCCGTTAGTTTTCGGGCGGGTGCCGGAGTATGTTCGCCAGCGGGTCGCGCACGCCCGCGCGGAACTGAAACAATTCGACGCCGATGGCAAGATCATCTACAAGCCGGCCGGCGGGGTGGATTACGGCCGGACGCACTTTGAAAATCACGCCAACGGGATTGGCGGTGCGTTGATCGCCGATATTCTCGAAGCGGCGACGCTGTGCCCGGAGCCGGGGCTTGTGGCCGAGGCACTGAAGGTACTCGACCAACAGACCAAACTGTACGCGGGCACGATTCCGCGCGGGGCGCAGACCTGGGAGTGTCCGCTGCATACGCCGGATATCCTGGCGGCGGCGCACATGGTCAAGTCCTATACGCTGGGATACATGCTTTCCGGCCGGATCGAACATCTTGAGCAGGCCCGCTACTGGGCGTGGACGGGCGTGCCGTTTGTGTATCTGAGCAACCCCACTGAGGGGCAGATCGGCGAGTATGCGACGATCGCGGTATTGTGCGCGACCAACTGGCGAGCGCCGGTGTGGTTCGGCCAGCCGGTGCAGTGGTGCGGCCTCGTGTATGGTTCGGCGCTGTATCAACTGGCGGGAGTCGATCCTGCAGGGCCATGGCTGAAGCTCGCTCAGGGGATCACGATCGCGGGCCTGCAGGAAAGCTGGCCGACAACGGACACCGATCGGCAGGGCCTGCTGCCGGATTTCTTCCTCTTAAACGATCAGGTCAGCGACGGGCCGGCGATCAATCCGGGAACAGTCGGGGCGCATCTGCCGGACGC
>JAAYVQ010000149.1 GCA_012517095.1 Phycisphaerae bacterium
AGTACAACCACATCGCAACTCGCCAGTGTCGTCCCGTTGCGGAAACCCCGAGCGTCAGTGGTCAGCGTGTACTCAATCGGTGGGTATCCGGCCGGAGCGTCAGGATATGCAAATGCCGTATCCGGCGTATCTTCGAAGATCCCATGGATGGATTGATTGGCAAGCCGGTGATGGCTCTGGGCTGTCCGAATATAGGCTGGACCCTCGACAAGTCTCAGGAAAATATCCGCAATGACGATTGTCAGGAGAACCGAACCAATCGTCAGAATCAGCCGTATTTTATCATGTCGTTTCTCCTGCGGGCTCTTATCCTTCCCCGTCCAGATCCCCAGTACAATCAGCAACGCGATCGGCGTGACGATCAGTTGCACAGTCATCTGCTCGATCGTATATCGCCCCAGGAGAATCTGGCGTTGTTGTGCCACGCAATAAGCCAGAGGGCTTTCACGCAGCCACAATCCCACGATCAGCCCCAACAGGCCGATTGTCCAGAGAATCCGAACGATTGTGTGCTTGCTGATGGGTGGAATAGAACCCTCGAATTATCGACGAGATTGGGTATTGCTGCTAAACCGTGTCATATCATTCATGATTTCCAGCAGTTGGGCCTTGTGTGAGGAGAAAAAAGCCGCCATATCGGCCACCGGACCGTCGTTCCGAGTGGTTACCTTCTTTTGCGCAAATCCCGCCCCTTTCAGCGGAAAGGTTCCTTTGAATTGTTCATCCATGTAGCCAATACTGTCCCAATCGCTAAAGACAGTATATGTTCGCGTCTCATTGCCGAAAAGGTCATATCCCAGCGAATAATCCCGCGGCGGATTGGTCACGCCCAGCAATGTCATCAGCGTCGCCGGGATGTCCAGTTGGCTGGTCAACCGCTCGATTTTCTGCGGCGGTTTTCCCGGGACCCACAGAATCAGAGGTGTACGGACCTGCTCTTCGTGGAACTGATTGTTGTGGCCCCAGTGACCTTTCTCCATGAACTCCTCGCCGTGGTCGCCGGTTACCAATACGATCGTGCTGTCCATCAGCCCCTTGTCCCTGAGGTATTTGAGCACGCGATCATACTGCGTGTCCAGGTGTCGGCACGAATTCAGATACCGGTTCCAGATCTTGCCGATGTCCTTCTTCAGGTCCACTGTTGCATAGTTGAAATCCTCCAGGTAATCCTTCCGGATGATCGTCTCTTTGGGGAAATGATATTGCGCGTGTGCCGATTCGTAGAATAAAAAGGTCATAAACGGTCGTGACGGGTCCCGCTGGTCGATCCACTTCAGCATGTCCGTTACGTTCTTGCGGTCCCGTTCCCATCCCATCCCTATATCGTAGGAATGCAGCTCATCCGTCGGAATTCCAGCGAACACTGTCTTGTCGAACTCCGGATAGGTAAACCGGGCGCTGGTGTACAAGCCGAATTGATAACGATCTTTGCGCAACAGGTCCATTAGAATCGGCGGCCTCTGCAAAGGCAGAAACTCAAACCAATAATTCCCATACAGCCCGTAAAACATGGCGAACAGACCCATCCGGGTACCGTTGCCTCCGCCATAATTGTTTGCGAACCAAACCGATTGTTGTGCAAATTGGTGGGTTGCCGGCATAATCTCCGGATCAATCATGTCCTCCCGAAGCGATTCGCCGACCAGCCAGACGAAATTGTAATCCTTGTGATCGGCTGTGCGGGCAATCGGATTCAGAGGATATCGGAGCTGTCCCATCTTTCGCATCCGCAATTGCACCTCATCTTCATCCCGGACGACATGAACCCCCAACCTGTCTGCCAGTCGCGTGAAAGTCACCGGGATGTAAAACGGTACCGACTTGGCTGCGGTCAACGGTCCCAGCGAATCCCGCATGGTGCAAACCCCATAAATTCCCGCTTGAAACAGCCACAAAGCCGCAAGCCCGATCAGACTTGCGATCCGTACCGACCGCGGAGCCATCGCGGTCAGGCCTCGTCGTAATCCCGGCCAGAAAATCAACAGCAACAGGACGGCCAGTTGAATTGCGAAAATCGTCCCAACGATCATGGCTGATGAGGTTCGGCTGGAGGGGTCTCCTCCCATCGACTCAATTCCGCCGGGAGTGATAATGAGATTCCAGACAAAACTGTTCAAGTGGAACGAGAACATCCGGTATATAGTCTTGTCGATGTAAATCAGGCATTGGATCGCCCCAAATCCCAGAACGGCCAGCCCATACCATCCAAGGGTAAAAAACTTCCGAATCTTTCCGGGAACGAAATGAAATGCTCTCCATTTCCCGATCCAGTCCAGCAATGATAAGATCAACTGAACCGGTAACAAGAATAAAAAAGTCTGGACGGCCATCGCAGCCACAAAAAAAACAACGGTAAATCCGTCCCGTTGTTCCAGCGTCCCATATAAACTCGATGCGTTAATCAAAAGTAACGCATAGGAAATACAGAAGTAGGGGCCCAGTACCCGCATCCTTGCAGAAACAACTCTATTATCGTTCATGAATCCACCGAATATTTGTTTGAATCGTTTATTCCTTTAATGGATCACTACGATCATCTCTGCCCCCCAGTTCGGTTATCCCGTCCATTTCAGGTTGTATATAACGTATCGTTCATCATTTTCAAGTGATTTGTACGGTTTCGACGGAATTTCAAAGAATGGACTTAAGTTAAGGACGCATTTCTTAATCCCGTTGGCGCGATCTGAAACAGAAATTCGTATGGATTCCCCTGGATGGGATAATCAAACGGCCGGGGAGAATTGCATCCCCGGCCGTTTAGATTCATGACA
>JAAYVQ010000150.1 GCA_012517095.1 Phycisphaerae bacterium
GGACGGCCCGATCTATCTGGATCAGATGCAGACTGGGCAACAGGATCATGTCGCGGTACGAATCGGAGAAAAGGTGTCGGGCGATGCGCAGCAAATCCCAATGGGCCTGAAACTCGCAACCGGCAGGACGGAAATAGGCCGTACGAGCCACCTCAGAGAGGCGGGCACGACGGGTGGGTTGTTCTCCCTGAGGAATCGAAAGGCGACTTCGGGCGGTGCGTCGCAGGTCGGCGGCGACAAGCAACTGGATGGGACGATCGTCAACATCACAAAAAAGCAGGACTCCCCTGCCCGAGGGAATCTCTGACGACCGCTGCTGCAGGTCCTGAGGGGATCCGTCGAATCGGACGGCCGAATCAAAGCAGTCCGTGAACATCGACGGATCAGACCTTCATGCCGGAAATGACGGTATTGAAGACCATCTGACCGTTGACGACACCCTGCACTTTCGCACTGAACTGGCGACTGCGAATGGTCTTAATATGCCCGAGGAGATAGAGACGATTACCGGGAACAACGGTTCCGCGGAATTGGGTATCATCGATACCGGAAAAACCAATAAAACCGGTCAAACCATAAATCCGCTTCATGAAGAAGCTGGCCAATTGTGCCGCCGCTTCGATCATAACCACCCCGGGCATCAACGGTCGGCCGGGAATATGTCCACGGACCCAGAACTCCCGGTCGGTCACATCTTTGAAGCCAACCGCTTCGAGCTTTTCCCGATCGTACCAAATAATTCCATCGAGCTGAGACATCTCGAACGATTGGGGATTCACTTCAGCAATCGCATTGCGATCAAAAACGACCTGATTCAGGTCGATTTTTGACAAATCGATCAGGAGTACAGGGGGCATAACAACCTCAGATTTGTTTCATCGTCCTTGTTCGGCAACGGCAACAAACCCAGCGCAAGGCGTCTATCCCGGCACTCACCGACACCGACTGTATTTTGACAGGCCGTTTATTCCGTAGCGCGGATTTCAAGAATCCGATTGCGGACCAATTGCGAGGCCTGCTTGATCATCTGCATCTGCTTGCGGACGCGAGTCCCAGCAGCCTTGTTCCCACCCTCGGCCTTGCTGATATCCGATTCAATCTCCGCGACAAGCTTCTTGAGATTTTCATATTCCTGCATTGTATCAAACCTCCAATGAAGATAAATTTGGTCGTTATCAAGAAAACAGAAATTTACTCTGAAAACCGCGTTTTGTCAAACGAAAAGCGGGAACTTTCCACCCGGATTTTTTCCGAATTCATCCCCCCTATCGGGCTTACGACCGGAGTTTAAGCGTCAGCTCGGCAACCCGCTGGGCCCGTCTGCGGCACTGGTTGAGGACACGATCGTCGGGTTTGCCGACGGAAACGGGGCCGAAGTGGTCACCCTGGGGATCGCCCTGAACGATCATGCCGTGAACCAGGAGGGTCGTCAGGATGTTGAAGATCGTGATTTCGTTTCCGCCGCCGATATTGGCCGAAGAACTGAAGGCGGCGCCGATCTTACCGTCCAGTTTGCCATGCTTGCTGACGGATTCATCGAACAATTCAGCAATTTTGGCACACATTCGGCCATAATAGGTCGGGGAACCGACGACGATGGCATCGGCTTCCAGGAGATCGACGATTTTGACCTGTTCGACGGACTTGCACTGGGTGGGCAAACCGGCTTCGGTCATGGCCGTGGCAAAGACCTGCGCCATTTGCTGGGTGTTGCCGCTGCGGGAATAATAGATGACCAGTCCTGTGGCCATGGGACTCCTTCCATCCATGTCGGATTATTTGGATCCTTGCGGAACGAGAATTTCCGTATTCGGATTGTTCTCATCGAGAAACTGTTTATTCTGCGTAAACCCATCGGGGATCTTCGGCACAAAAATTTCCGGATCGATAGGTTTGTTGACGATGGCTTTTACGAATGAGATGTCGTAGATATCACCTTCGGTGGAGGCGGTCAGGATTCGCTGAGGCAGGACTTGTTTACTATCGATCCAGAAATCGATTTTCTTGTATTGCTCCGCGAATTTGGATTCGGGTTTGGTCACCAGCAACAGATGAACCGGCTGGTTGGGATCTGAGCGGGTTTCGGTGACCAGCGAGATCGTGAAATCTTTTGAGAGGTTCTCCGTCTTGGTAAAGCCCACAATGGGGAAAACCGTGTTAAGAAACTCGAAAACATTCAGTGGCTTTTCGGGTTTGGCCTTCTGGTAGAGGTCGGCCTTCTTGAGCGGATGGTCGATCCGGGTCAACCAGACGCCGTCAAAGAAAAACTGTTCGAGCCGTTTTTCCTCCTGCGTATCTTCCTGCTTGAAGGTATCAAACTGGATTCGGAGTTGGGACTTGGGGGATTTTTGGTAATAAAGGGAACCCGTTCGAAGCGTCCTTGAATCCAGAAGCTCCGGGTCCTGGATGAACAGGTATTTCAGTGTGGCCTGGTAACTACCGAGAGATTCAGTCTGTTTTCGCAAGATATTGAGAACGCCATCGAGGGTTGTTCCCAGCGGGATGGTTATGGCAGGATTTCCGGTCGGAATCGGCGCAGATGCACACGCGGGCAGGTCCTGCGACTTGGAAACCTGAGCCCAAAACAAACCCATACCCACTATCATAACACTGAATATTCTGCTTTTCATAAGTCCCTTTTGAATAGACGCTTGAAAACACCAGACATTTCATCGGTCATTATTTTCGACGATTCGGCCGAATTCGTCAAGACAATCCATTGACGGTCTGAAATCGCCAAGGGATACCCTGTCGCCCTGGAGGAATTCGATGGAGAAAGAACGGATCGATGTCAAATCCTGCTCGATCCTTATCGGTTGTCCGGAAACTTGACCTCGCAAAGCAATTCACTGATTCGAGTCACTTGTTTGACAATATCTGACAGTAGGAATCGATCAATTTCCCGGCCGCTTCATCACAGGCCTTTTCGGCCTCATCATCCCCCTGATTAATACACACAATGACCCCAAATTTCCGCTTCGGAGCCAGCCAGGCAACCGCGTAATTCATTGTATTGCAGCCGGCATGCGTTAAAACCGTTCCCCCACCCCAATCCCTTTGCGTAACCAGCCAGCCGTACGCATAATCCCCCCCAAATGGAGGCGAATGGAGAAAGGCGTATGTATTCTGATGCAGTAACGCGGGCATCCCAGCCGAACCGCAAAGCTGATCGGCGATAAACTTCGACCAGTCGGCCAGCGAATCATTCACCGTTCCCGCCGGACCCATGACTTGTGGATTGTCCACCGTCGGCCCATTTCCTGCAACCGGTTGATCCTTCTTCGTGTGGCCCCACGGCTGATCGATCTTTCCCGGCGTTCCCGTTCCACCGAATCCCGCACGGGTCATCTTCAATGGAGCGAAGACCTCCTTCTGCAACTGATCTTCCCAACTGGACTGGGTGATTCTCTCGATCATCGCCCCGACAATAACATATCCGAGATTCGAATATTCATAAACAGTTCCAATTGGATTTCTCGGTTTGTCCGCCAACCCCTGTCGTACGGCTTCCAATCGCTGCTCGGAAATCAGACCTTTTTGCGAGACTTCGCCCCAATCCAAATTGGCCACCAGTCCTGCACGATGGGTTAAAAGATGCGAAATCGAGATCGCTTGCGCTTCGGGATGAATTGTGATTTCCGGGAAAACTTCTGCAACCGTCATATCCCATCGCAACAGTTTTGTTTCGACCAGCCGCGCGACCAGCACAGCCGTCATCGCTTTGGTTTCCGAGCCAAGATGCCATTGATCGTCAACCGTGGCCTGGATCGCGGTACCGGCTTTTCGAACACCGACAACGCCTGAAGTCCATAATCCCTCAGGGGTTACAATCGCCCCTGCGATGGCTGGAACACCGTACTTTTGTCGAATGGGCTCCAGAATATCTGAAACCGCCGGATCCCCGGTGTTTGCCCGTTCGAGATTGACCGTTTGGGGATCCAAAACTTGCGTTATGAAAACCCAACCGGCCAGACCGAGAACCACGACGACGAGAATGAATGTAAATCGTTGATGGGAAATGATTTGCAGCAGGTCGCGAAAGCCGATCACAGGAGTTCCTTGTTTTTCATTTTCTGTTCGATCATCCTGGCCCGCTTTTTCCGGGCGGCCAAAAGGAACCTTTCGAGTTTCTTTCGATCCTGATTTTTGACAGCCGACTGAAATCGCTTCAGCTCCCGGATCAGGCGGTCGATTCCATAAATCGTGTTTTGACGATTGGTTAAAAAAATATCCGCCCAGATGTTTTCCGGGCCGGATGCCACGCGCGAGGTATCGATAAATCCTTTCCCGCATAACCGAAGCTCGGCGGCATGGGTCGCGTTAACCAGCGAAGCGGCCGTCGCATGCGGTAAATGACTGACATTGCAGAAGATACGGTCATGCTGAGCCGGCGACATGATCTCGACTATACAACCCAGCGATCTCCAGAAATCAGAGACCAATTCGAGGGCCGGAGGACTCGTCGTCCGCGTTTTCGTTACGATGCATCGAGCACGGTCGAAAAGATCGTCCCGGGCATACTCGACCCCCTGCTTTTCGCTGCCGGCAATCGGGTGTGAACCGACATAAAGGTTTGATTTTCCGAGAGTACCGTCAGCCCACTTATGCGCAAATCGTTTGGTGGAGCCGACATCGGTGATGATCACTCCGGATTTGGCGTATTTTTTAATCTCCAGGAATAAGCACTCAAACAATCGGATCGGCGTAGCCAGAATTACCAAATCCGCATCACGGACGCAGGATTTCAGATCTCCCACGACTTCTCCGGCCACCTCAAGCTGTCTGGCTTTCTTCCGTGTCAATGCGCGGTGGGCGAATCCGACCGTCAGGATTTTGGGCGAAATCCTGGATACGGCCAGGGTAATACTCGCCCCCAATAATCCCATCCCAATAACGCTGACTTGATGGAGCTTGGCCATTTGTCGATCCACAAGAAATATCGTAAATTATTACATTTCAACGACTTACGCCTCTTTCGGCCCAACGGCAGGATCCGGACAATGCACGAATCGAGTTGTATCAGTATCCCTGTCGTAACAACCGAAGTCAATTTTTTTCTTTCCTTTTGAACGCATTCCTGATATAGTACTAACCTTTAACAATGATCCGATGAAATCGGAAACCCAATCGCATCCAATCAGCAATCGTTATTCTAAGTATGGAATGAAGTTATAGATTCAATGGTTCAGACAATCGCAAAACCTAACGGACTGCAGTATCTTCCTTTCGAGGATCGCATCAGCTCGATTGACCGTTCGATTGCCGAGATCGCCGGGACATCTTCTCCTGCGGAGCGTCTCGGAGAGATCCGCGGGCTGCAACAGCAGCTTGTCCGCGAGATCAAACGGGTCTATTCTTCGCTTTCACCGTGGCAGACGGTTCAGGTGGCTCGACATCCTCAACGGCCCCTTTTCCAGGATTACCTCGGCGGGATTGTCAAAGAACCGCGAATTTTGCATGGAGACCGCTGTTTCGGCGACGACGCGGCAATTGTGACAGCGTTGGGACAGATCGGCCGTGAGAAGGTGATGATCATCGGCCAGGAAAAAGGCCGGGACATCAAACAAAAGATCGCCTGCAACTTCGGGTGCCCGAATCCCGAAGGGTATCGCAAAGCGCTGGCGAAAATGAAGCTGGCGGAGAAGTTTGGGCTGCCGGTCGTGTCCTTTATTGACACGCCGGGGGCATATCCGGGGATCGGAGCCGAAGAACGCGGTCAGGCACAAGCGATCGCGGTGAACCTTCGCGAAATGTCTCGATTACGGGTACCGATTCTGTGTATTGTGATCGGGGAGGGAGGATCGGGCGGCGCCCTGGGGATCGGCGTGGGCGATCGGCTGGCGATGCTGGAAAACGCATACTATTCAGTGATCTCGCCGGAGGGTTGCGCGGGGATTTTGTGGCATGATGGAACCCAGGCCGACAAGGCGGCCAAGGCGTTGCGGCTGACAGCCAGGGAATTGCACAAGCTGGGATTGATCGACGAGATCATCGCCGAGCCGCTGGGCGGGGCTCATCGCAATCAGCATGAAACGCTCCATCATGTCGAGCTGTATATCACGAAAACCCTGAGGGAATTGAAACGGATCGATGTCGAGACGCTGCTGCAGCAGCGCTACGAACGGATCTGCCGAGTCGGCGATCATGAACTGCAACGGCAATTGCCGGCCGAGGAACCGATAGCCGCCGATGAGACACCGAAGATTCCGGAACGGCTCTCGATTACCGCGCAACTTGAAGCGGCCAAGCAGATCGTGCCGGATACGCCGGAGGAGCTGGAGACGCTGGAGGAAGAATCCCCTCAACCCGTGTCCGAATAACCGCTTGTCCTGATACAAAATTCAACCCCGGATTTCGTCGGAGGGGAAAGCTATGAGGCGCTCGTCTCGGGTCTCTTATACCGAATAATGTAACCCTCCCAAGCTGATTGCGCCACGATCAACAATCGTGTTTTCCTGCTGATCACCATCACGATCGATTTGCGGTTCCGTTGCCTGATCGCGGTTCGGCCGGGTTTGCCGGCCGTTCACGATATCCAGTCGTCACTCCTTACCTTGTTATTGGCATAAAGATTCACTATAATTATTCAGCAGCCCAGGCGACTGAAGAACGGAAACCAATGAATCGTGTCAGATGAAAAGAGCAGACGGGAGTACGACAACCGGATCGAGACGAGCGTGGCGGCAAATCCTCCGACAGCCGCGCGGAATTGGACTCAGGCCAGCCGGGGGCGAGGGCTTGATGTATCACCCCTTTTTTTGCTACCTCGGCGTAACGATAACCTTTACCCTGACCTTTGTTCTATTTGGCTA
>JAAYVQ010000151.1 GCA_012517095.1 Phycisphaerae bacterium
ACTTTCAATCCTTATAATGACTGTATAATCATTAAATGAACAAATATTCATTATACGAACATTCTATCTGCTTGTCAATGAAACTCTGAAAAAGCAAATGGACTCTTAACAATCCGGTATATTACGATCCAATCTCGGGTTGTTGGGAAGGAACCTTTGCAGAAATTTGGGTTTGATCAACAGAAGGATCGGAATGAACGATCAGATTTTTAGCTTTTGGAAACGTGAATGATTGTTGGCCATCTACCAAAGCGGCCCCGAATTGAAGCATGGCATCATTTCCGTCTTGATCCACTACTACAGGAGGAATGAATAAATTCGCCAATGCGCCTTTCAGATTCCCCCAGAATCCTTCTTTCTCTTCGGCACCGATTACGGAAGCCACCTCCACGAGCATGGTTGGCTTTGTGCCCGGTTCTGTTTTACGAAATGTTAAAGTATTGACACGGGCAATGAGTTGGTCTGAACGATTGGCGTAATCATATCGGCCGTCTATGGGTTTGATGTTGTAAAGGCCGATCGCAACGGGACTTTTATGGCCTCCTCGATTAAAACGCACTCGAACAGTCGAGACTTCCCTGCGTCCTTTCACAGTCCTTCCGGTCACTTCCACTGAACCATATCCGCTTCCTTCCAGCTTGATATAATCCAGCATGTTGGACATCGGTTTTCCGGCCTTGACTTCCGGCCGCCAAAATTCTATCAGGGCGTTGGGCTCATAGGTGCTGGTGTGACTACCGAAGCCCTGAAGATCAAATTCGCAAACCACCCGAAAATCCTTTCGATTCAACTCCCGTTGAAACGACAGAATTCTGGCACATTGTTGGTTATCCGGACTGCTGACGCTATCGACAAGGGTGGGAGAGACCAATGGGACAAAATACATCAAGGTGGCGGCGTTGTTCGCGGTGGAAGCCGGATCGGTGGCCAAATTCATCGTGGGTCCGCCCATTTCCGGGGATGCATACAGAGCCCCCGTCAACCAGCAGGACACAATCCCCGTCAGAAAACAATATCCATATTTCACTCGATGAATCCCTCACGCATCAGACATTCGTACCCCCCGACTTCGATCCCGATAAACCAAACGAAATCGAGGGGCGTATTTTAATCAGTTACTGGCGTTATACCAACAAAAATCCAAATTGTTCGGACAATTTTCCACCCAAGATTATCGGCCATCGGTTAATAAATGGCTGAATTATCGTTTGAATTGCGTACATTTTGATCGTTCGCAACACCGAGATCATGGATTTTTCGGCTGGGCTTTGAAAACCAACAGAATCGTGTAAAATGACCCCATGGATTCAATACGACCGATAAAACAAATCCGGATCCTTCGAGATCGGGTCCAACGGGAGTTTTTGCCGAAGGTTCGGCATCCCTCGCGCTATATTGGCGGCGAGATCAACCAGATCCAAAAGGACTTTTCCGTCTGTGATATTCGGATTGCGTTGTGCTTTCCGGATATTTACGAAGTGGCCATGAGCTATACGGGACTGGGGATCCTGTATGAGGTTCTCAATGGGCTGGAAGGTATCGCGGCGGAAAGGGCATTTGCGCCGTGGATCGACGCGGAACCGATTTTGCGTCAGGGACAGATTCCGTTGTTCACGCTGGAATCAATGGCGGCGGTGCGCGACTTTGATCTGGTCGGATTCAGTTTGACCAACGAACTATGCTATACAAATCTGCTGAATATGCTCGATCTGGCGGGAATTCCGATTCGAGCGAGGGACCGAACGGAAACCGATCCGATTGTGGTGGTCGGGGGACAATCGGCCAATTGTGCTGAGCCCATCGCGGAATTCGTTGATATGTTCGTGCTCGGCGACGGAGAAGAGGTCGCCGTGGAATTGGTGCGTTGCCTTCGCGAATGTCGGGATCGGGGTTTGGGACGACAGGATTTTTTGTCGGCCGCGGCAAAAGATTATTCATTCATGTATGTTCCTTCCCTCTATCGAGTACAATACGACGGTCTTTCAATCCAATCCATCGAACCGACGATTCCGGGCCTGGGTGTACGAAGAACGAACGCAATCGTCGAGGATCTGAATACCTGTGCGGCGCCGCAGCGGCCGATTGTTCCGTTCGTCGAGGCGATTCATGACCGGATCTCGATCGAAGTCATGCGGGGCTGTCCCGGCCGATGCCGATTTTGCCAAGCGAGTTTTTGTCGCAGACCCATCCGATTTCGTAGCCCGCAGAGGATTGTCGAGCTGGCCAAAGCCCAGTACTCCGCTACCGCCTATGACACCATCGGTTTGTTGAGTTTGTCCACGGCTGATTATCCGCAGCTTGAAGAATTGGTCCTGCAACTGAATGAGTATTTTGCGCCGCGGCATGTGGGCGTGTCGTTACCGAGCCTGAAGGTTCAGCAGCAATTGCGGCTGTTGCCGAAGATGCTGACTTCCGTTCGCAAAGGGGGACTGACCATTGCGGTCGAGGCGGCCAGCGAGCGGCTTCGGGGTATTCTCAACAAACCCATTTCCAACAAGGACTTGTTTGCGGCAGTCGATGCGGCCTATCAGGCGGGATTTCAACAGGTCAAGCTCTACTTTATGGTCGGTCTGCCCGGCGAAACCGAGGATGATATCGTCCAGATCGTGGATTTGTCGTACGCAATCGCCAAACGACGACGGCCCATTTCCGGCCGCAACGCCGACATTCATGCGGCCGTCAGTTGGCTGGTTCCCAAACCGCATACCCCGTTCGGCTGGTTCGGGCAACAATCTCGCGAGTATTTTCTCAAGGCCCGGCAACTGATTCTGGACCGAAAGAAAGAACTGAACGCCCGGTGCGTCGCATTCAAATTTCACACCGTTGAAATCAGCGTATTGGAGTCGGCGATGGGTCGGGGCGATCGTCGGTTGGCGGATGTGATTGAAACGGCCTGGCGAAGAGGCGCGCGGTTTGACTTGTGGAATGAGTGTTTCGAACTGGAACGATGGCGACAGGCCTTCGCACATCATGGGATGGATCTGGATATGGCGGCACAGAGAACATATATGCCCGACGATATCCTGCCGTGGGATCATCTCGGCGGACCCGAAAAAGAAACCCTTCGGAACCATTATCTGGAGGCGATACAACGGGCCGGATCGATAACCCTCTCGAATCAACCAACCGTTAATCCGGATACGAAATCGTCTTTTTGAGGCCCGTCGGTTCCGAAAGACCCGAACGACCATGGGCCTTGTAGAAATCCGTCAGGACACGGACGACATCCTGCGGATCATCGACGACGGTGAAGACCTCCAGATCCTGACGGTCGATGTAGAGGTGTTTTTGGTGCAACGATTCGGAGAGCCAATCAATGAGTCCCCGCCAGAAATCGCTGCCCATCAGGATCACGGGGAAATAGGCCTGCTTGAGCGTCTGGATCAGAACCATGGACTCGAACAATTCGTCCATCGTTCCGTATCCGCCGGGCATAACGACAAAGCCGTTGGCGTATTTGAGGAACATCACTTTGCGACAGAAGAAATACCGGAAATGGAGCGAAAGGTTCTGATAGACATTGGGGATCTGTTCGTGGGGCAGTTCAATATTCAGCCCGACGCTTTTCCCGCCGGCCTCGCGGGCGCCACGGTTGGCGGCTTCCATGATTCCGCCACCGCCGCCGGTAATTATCGCAAAACCTTCTTTCGACAGTTTGAAGGCGGTCTCGCGAGCCAGTTCGTAATATTTGGTTCCCGGCTTAGTCCGGGCTGATCCAAAAATCGACACCGCCGGACCGATCGTCGAAAGTTCCTCAAAACCTTCCACGAACTCGGCCATAATCCGGAAGATTCGCCAGGGTTCTTCCGTCGGCATTCGATTATCGATCATAGACACCTCGCTATAACACACTCTCTACAGCAAGACAGATATCGGACAAAAATGGCCATAGAATCAGCGGGATTACCAAAGGTCCGGCCGATTGGCGCACGGACAGTGTTCGATGATTGGACAACGATCGCAATCGGGTTTTCGGGCCTTACAGGTATAACGGCCGTGAAATATCAGGACATTGCTGAACAGGGTCCATCCGCCGAATTTCTCCCGGGGAACGACTTCCATCAGGTCGAATTCGAGCTTGACCGGATCGCTCTGGTCCGATAACTCCAGGCGGCGAGACAATCGGATGACATGGGTGTCGCAGGTGATGGCCGGCTGGCCGTAACAGTTACCGAGGATACAGTTGGCCGTTTTACGGCCGACACCGGGGAGGGTAATCAATTCTTCCATCGTCCGTGGAACCTTGCCGCCGAATCGATCCAACAGGACACGGCAGGCCCCTTGGATGTTTTTTGCTTTGTTGCGGTAAAAACCGGTGCTTCGGATCGCCTCTTCGATTTGGATCGGATCGGCCTGGGCAAAATTCTTCGGTCCCGGGTATTTTCGAAACAACTCTGGTGTCACCAGATTGACACGGTCGTCTGTGCATTGAGCCGACAGGATGGTGGCGACCAGAAGCTGGAATGCATCGGCATGGATCAGTTCGGTTTTGGCGCCGGGATAGGTCTTGACCAAAATCGGGAAGATTTTTAATACGCGTTGCCGGGCCTGATCCTGGTCAAAAGCCGATTTTTGTTTGGCCATTACTTTGTTCCCTCCGGCAGGGGCTGCAAGATATTGATCAAATCCTGTTTATCGAAGATTCCCAACAATTGATGTTGCGTACCGTCCCCCGTCAGGACAATGGTCGTCGGAACCGTTCCGGGGATCTTATAGATTTCGCGAAGATCGATTGTAGCCGGAAAATGCTTTTGAGTCGTGTCACCCATCATGGCCAGAACGCCCTTTGTGCGGATCAGGTCGGCCACCTTTGGATCATGAAAAACGGTTTTCTCGACGACTTTGCAGTTGGTACACCAATCGGCCGTGAATTTGATCAGGACAGTTTGTTTCTCCGAAACGGATCGGTTAACTCTCGCTGAATCATACGGTTGCCAATCGATGGATGAACTTGTCGTCGCTGATTCTGACGGCAACAGCCAAAAACCCGAGGCCACCGCCAGAATGACAGCCAAGCCGCGAATCACCCATTTTTTCCCGGTCGGCGTTGAAAAGGATACCCAACCACCCCACATCCACAGAGCAAAGCTCAGGATCACGGCGTACTTGACGACATTCAGCAATCGATCTCCCGACAAAGCCGGAAGAGCCAGTTTGATTGCCAGGTAAAAGAGCACGAAGGCCATCGCTTTGCGGAAATGGTCCATCCAGATGCCGGGACGCGGGATCTTTTGCAACAACTTGGGAAATCCGACCAGAACCACATAGGGCAATGCCATGCCGACACCCATCAACACGATCGCGGTCATCCCGACAATCCATGTCTGGGTCTGGGCCCAGATCAGAACCATACCGAAATAGGCGCCGCTGCAGGGCGTACTGAGGATGGCGGCAAAAAAACCCATGCCGATTGAACCGGCCAGGCCCTGTCCTGAACTTTGCGAGGCCGTGATCACCCCGGGTAACCGGATTGAAAATACATCCAGCAAAAATAGACCCATAACCACGATCAAAAGAAACATCGCCGCCGCAACGGACGGATATCGGAGGTGGTCGCCCCAGTCGATGGCCACCCCGGTCCTCCACTTGATGATCGCGGCGACGGCGGCAAAGACGACAAAGAACAGTACGATTCCCCCGCTGAACGCAAATCCCAGCCCGATGCGGTGCCGCGGCGATTGGCGAGATTGCTCGACGAGCCGCATGACCACCAATGGCAGGATCGGCAACACACACGGCATGATATTGATCGACACGCCCGCCAACAACGCAAGTGCCATTGCAATGGGAATACTGAATCCCTGCGGATTGATACGACCGGAGACGGAAATGCGGGAAGAGGGGGAAGGAGAGGTCTGCGTGGCATTCTCCCATTGAATCACCGGCCACGCGGAGGCGTCGGTAAAATTGATTTTTGCCGAAAGGATTTTTTCAAACGGCGGAAGGCATAACTTACTGGTACAGGCGATCCCCCCTATTTTGACGGTTACCTCAGCAGATCCGGTTTTCGGGGCCGAGACGATGGGGATAAACACCGTGAAATCGCCGACAAAGACTTCGACCTCTTTTTCAAAGGCCCTGTCGTAAAAAAGACTCTGTTTGGGAAATTCAACATCGCCAAATTGAACGCCTTCGGCTGCCGTCTCGACTTGTAGGGCAAAACCTCCAGGAGCGGATTCTTTGTTTGCATAATAATGCAAATCGCTCGTCCCCTGAAAATGAACCGCCACACCAAGGCGATCGGCTACCTTTACAGCCCGAACACTCGCACCCGATCGCTCCGGCCCGCTCTCAACAATCGTATCCTGCTGGGCAAGAGACACATGTGCAAACAACAATAACAGGCCTATTGTATATCCACGGCTTCGCATAACGACGAATTCCTTCCGAATGCATTCAAGGGAAACACCTCATTCTACGAACCCGACCCAAGGAGGTTCATGAGACGGACCGAGGCGGATATTCCGAAGATTCAGTGTAGGAAATGGACGAGGAATTGGCAATTGAAATTCCGTTCCACTTCGTACATGAAAAGAGAAGGCAAACTATGGTTTTCTTTCGGCCGGATAGGATTCCGCCCCAACAGGTTTGTCCACGGTGTTCTCGGGACGGGGAGCGGATTTGATTTCGTCGGTGATTTTCAGGGCTTTTTCAATCCGTGCCAGACGCAGCGACAGGGCATCCAGTTTCTTTTCGATTGATTCGAGCTTTTGCGCGGAATGATGGATGTCGTCGCTGGTTCGATTGAGTTGATTCTGGACCAGATTCAGATATTGGCTGGCGAGTTGATCATAGGCCGCGATCATTCGGTCGGCATTTCCGGAATAGGATTCCACAACCGCATCGGCATCGATTTCGTAGGTTTTGGTGGACGCCGAATCGGCTGTGGCCAGCCAAATCAGTCCAACGCCGATACAAATCAGAATTGTCAGAATCTGGGCAAGCGACTTCGCTGGTTGCATGATTGAACCTCCAAATTAAGCAACGGCGTTCAATTGCGGCCGATACAGATCTTCGCGCCACTGTTCCAGACGCTGCCTTTCCATCGTCCGGTATCGTTCGATTTGCAGAACATCGCCGGCGGATTGCGGACGGGGCTGGCCTGACGAATCCATCTCCGACAAGGTCATTCGCAGATTCGCCAGTTCGGCTGTGAATGCCGCCCGCAGAGTGTCGGGCGGGATCGGCGAATCGGTCAGGGCATCCTCAACCGATGCAAGTTCATCTGATTCATCCTCTCCCGGATCGGTTGGACCGCCGATTTGAAACGAGCGGTTGAGTCGGGAAAAGGCGTCGTCGATCTGTTCGATCAGATCATCGCGTCTGGCTGAGCGAGGATCAAAAGATTGTGCGGCCTGCCTCACATCGCCGCGGAATTGCTGAATTACCTCGGTCAACACGGCCAATTGCTCTTTCGACCATTGCTGAGCAAACGCGATCCCCCTGGCCCGCTCGGTGATGACATCGACCAGTCGGCTGATGGGATCCGACCGCGGAGAATCATCCGACTCCTCATCGACCACAGATGGATTCCAGGCATCGGGACGACCGGCGTTTTCCGCCGAGCGACGCAGCGTTTCTTCCCGGGATTGCGAATCGGAAGCGGATTGGAGGGATCTCCCCTCGCCGGCCAGCAGAAGAGACAATCGCTGGACGACCGCACCGGAAGAAGACAACATTGACGAGGCCTGTGTCCAGTCGATTTCATCGTTGTCTTGTTGAGAGGTTTCGACCGGACCGATTGGATCGACAGGCGGAGTATCTCCGTCGCGGGTGGAGGTCCGCGTAAAGATATAACTCGAAATTCCAATTCCACCAATTGATCCGATCATCATTCACCTTTGACAGACCGGTTCTGTTATCGGTCTTCCGTAGGTTCATCGGCCAATCAAAGGGGGTGACTTTACGCCAATCTGATCGGGTTTTCTATCGGAAACCTGACTGCGGATATGGTTAACGGATATTGTCTATGCCCGATAAGATCGCCGGCTATAAAACGGTTTCAGCGGTCTTTTTCGGCGGGCGTGGTTCTGGAGCCCCCCTGCCACAAAGAATGATCACTCCAGTAGGGCACTTCTGCATGGCCGTATCGCAGGCCGGATCGGGGGTGAAGCCAGCATAATTCATCGTGGCCAGATTGTTCTCGACGGCAAACAACGGGCTTTGCTTGGCGCACAAGCCGCACCCGATACAACCGACGGCGCAGACCGCCCGTGTAGATTTACCGGTTTCGCGGCTGCTGCAGGCGACGGTCATCATCTGCGGTTGGGTAAAGGGAACCAGCCGGATCAGGGACCGTGGACAGGCCTTGGCGCAGGCTCCGCAGCCGGTACAGCGGTCGTAATCCACCGTCGCAAGACCATCGACTACATGCAGAGCGTCGAACTTACACGCGCGCGTGCAGTCGCCGAAACCCAGACAGCCGAACTTGCACGCCTGAACCAGCGGCAGGGCATTAGCGGCCGTACAACGCGGGATGCCTTCGAAAGTGGCGAAGTATTGCCGGTCCTCTGTGTGGGCACGGCAATGGACGATGGGACGCAACGGAGCCCCGCCGCCGCTGATTTGAAGGTTCAAAATCGCGGCGATGGCCTCGGCGGTCTTTTGTCCTCCGGGCGAACACCGGCCGAGCAATTCCGGATCGGCGGCCACGGCTTTTGCATATTGTCCACAACCCGGAAAACCGCAGGAACCACAATCGACTTTCGGCAAAACGGCGTGAATCTGCTCGATTTTGGGATCGACAGAGACCCGAAGCTTGACGCTGGCCACCAGCAACGCAATCGAAAAAAGCAGGCCCAAGAACATCATGACCACACCCGCCGGCCAAGCGCTGTTCCACAACTCGACAACCGAAGCAAGAATCATTACATCCATCGCTTTCAATCGAATCGCCGTATCGGCGAAGGTTACTTGATCATGCCCGCAAAGCCCATAAACGCCAGAGTCAGCAATCCCGCCGTGATCAGCGTAATCGGGGCTCCCTGCAGGCACGGCGGCACATCGGCCAGGATCAGGTTTTCGCGAATGCCCGCCATGATGCAGATTGCCAGGGTAAAACCAATCCCCGCGCCGAAACTCAGCGTCACGGCCTGCAAAAAGTTGGCGATCTGCCATTGATCCAGAAACAGACAGATACCGAGGATCACGCAGTTGGTCGTAATCAGCGGCAGAAAAATCCCGAAGCTTTCATAGAGCGGCGGGAAAAATTTGCGAAGGTACATCTCTACCAGTTGGACCGCGCCGGCGATCACGAGGATGTAGCACACATAGCGAGTCACCTCCAGTCCCAGCGGGGTCAGGACAAAAGAGTCAATCAAAAATGTGACCGATCCGCTGAGGGTCGTTACAAAAGTGACGGCCAGCCCCATTCCAAAAGCCATATCGAGACGGCCGGAAACTCCGATATAGGGACATATCCCCAGAAACTTGGTGAAAACAAAGTTGTTGACAACAACGATGGATAAAAATCCCAGAGCCAGTGTTTCGATTGTATGCATGGTTTATCCTTTGGCTTTCCGGGTCAGATGAACCACCAGGCCCAGAAGCAAGCCCAGGGTTACGAACGCCCCAACGGGAAAACCCATTCCCGCCCACGGTACAAACCAGCCGCCGTCCTCGGCCAGCGGCAAGACCGTCATTCCCAGCAACTTACCCGACGCCAGAATCTCGCGGATTCCGGCCAGAAGCGACAGCGACAGAGTAAAGCCCACGCCCATTGCCAGCCCATCAATCACGCTGATTCTGAGACCCTGCTTGCTGGCACAGGCCTCCGCTCGACAGATAATCAGGCAGTTAACGATGATCAAGGGGATGTAGGCCCCTAAGTATTCGCTCATCTCCGGCTGATAGGCCTTGAGGAACTGATCGGCTATCGTGACGAACACCGCAATGGTCAGCGTGAACATCAGGATCCTCAGATGGGGCTTGAGCTGTCGCCGCATAGCGCTGATCATCAGGTTCGAACAGATCAGCACAAAGATCACGCAACCGCCCATGGTCAGGGCGGCCTGCAAAGTGGTCGTTACGGCCAAAGTCGGGCACATGCCCAGCATCAGGCCAAAGATGGGATTTTCCTTAAAAAGCCCATTCCAGACGACTTGGGCCGAACTAAGGGTTTGTGCGTCATTGGCCATGGGATAGCAACCCCTTTGCCTTCATTTGGGTTTGGATCGCGACGGCGTAACGGTTGAAAATCGCCACGACGGCGTCGCTGGTGACCGTCGCACCCGTGATCGCCACAATCGTCGAGTCGATGGCGGCCGGATCGCCCGCTTTGGTCAGCGCAAACGGTCCGACCGGCGCACCCTGATACTGCTTTTCGTAAAATCCTCCGCGAATTTTGATCTTGTCCCCGAAACCGGGAGTTTCATTACAGACCAGCGTCCCGAAACCCAGAATCTTTTCGAATCCTGCGTCAGCCGCCACGACCAGCCGGATGGGACCGGCAAATCCGCTGCCTTCGGCCATGAAGGCCCAGCCGATGCACTGTCCGTTGAGCATTGCCTTTCGGACATCCACGGGAATCGGCTGACCTTTACTGGAATTCAGCGAGATCCCTTCAATCGGCTCGAAGGTCGTACCCTCCTTGCCAAACAGCGCGGCGGCGAGCTTGTTGAACTTGTTGAGCTCATTTTGGACGATCCGCGGCGACCATGCCGCGTCGGTTACGGCCAGCAAAAGGCCGAACAGAAATGACGAGACAATCAACAACCAACTTTCCCGGACGAATAATCGGATGGAATTAGCCATTGCCTTTCCCTCCGGCCGGAATACGCTTACAGAACCGATCGATCAGCGGTGTAAAGGCATTCATAATCAACACCGCGTACATCACGCCCTCGGGATATTCGCCGACCATGCGGATCAGCATTGTCAGGGCTCCAACACCCATCCCGAAGATCAGCATCCCTTTGCCGGTCAGTGGGGCGGTCACCGGATCCGTCGCGATGAAAAACACTCCCATCAACATTCCGCCGGCCAGGATATGGACCTCCGGCGAAACGAACCGATCGGGATTAATCAGCCATCCGATTGCGGCACAGATCGTGGCCGCCAGCAGTACTGAGACGGGAATATGCCAACTGATGGTGCCGCGGATGAGCAGATATACCCCGCCGATTAGCATTGCCAGAGCGCTGGTCTCACCGAGACATCCGCCCACGCGGCCGATGAACGCATCCCCCCGCTGTGCGACGACAACCGACGGCTCGGCCTTGCCCTTGATGGCCTCTTTACTCCAGGCCAGCGGAGTGGCCTGCGTAACCGCAACCGTCGAATCCGGCCGCAGGGCGGGCATCTGGGCGTCAAGGGGAGCCGGAACCGTCCAGGTCGTCATGAGTGTGCCGAAAGAGGCGGTCAAAAACGCCCGGCCGATCATCGCGGGATTAAAAACATTGCAGCCAAGTCCGCCGAAGACCATTTTGCCGACGGCGATCGCGAAAACGCTGCCGATGATCCCCGCCCAGAAGGGCAACGCCGGCGGCAACGACATTGCCAACAGGATCCCGGTCACAATCGCGCTGAAATCGTCGAGTGTATTGGATTTGCGGCGGATCCAGTTACAGGCCCATTCGGTCAACATGCACGAACCGATACAAGCGACGAGCAGGACAACGGCGTAGTGGCGGAAGAACCACATCCCCGCCAGCATCGCCGGGCACAGGGCCAGAATCACATCCAGCATGATGCTCTGAGTCGAATACGACTTGGCGATATGCGGAGCATGGGATACGGTTATTTTACTGAGCATAGAGACGCCTTTGAGTCTTTTGTTTATCCATATCAGATTACGATGGAATTTTTTTCTTTTGCCGAGCCAACAGGATCTTACCGGTTTTGATGTAACCGCTCAGTTCGATCTTGGCCGGACACACATAACTGCAACACCCGCACTCGATACAGGCGGTCAGGAAATAGTCCTGTGCGATATCTAGTCGGGCGGCCTTGACGGAATGGGCGATCCGTGTCGGATTCAAGTGCTCCGGACAGACCTCCAAGCATCGACCGCAACGGATGCAGGCGGTCTGTCGCTGCTGGTATTTGGCCTCGGTGACTTCCTTACGCGTCAGGAAGGTCAGCGCCCCGCCGGTCTTGGTGATCGGGGTCGAGAGGTCTGCGATAGCCATACCCATCATCGGTCCGCCGAGGATGACGCGGGCGGCTGGATCCGTCAGGCCCCCGCAATGCTGGACCAGATCGCCGACGGCCATGCCGACGGGAACATAATAGTTGCCGGGTTTGGCGATTGCCCGACCGGTGATGGTCACCACGCGGTGGGTTAACGGCCTCTGGAGGACAACCGCCTCGGCAATCGCCGCGCAGGTCTGGACATTCAGCACACACACACCGATCATTGGCGGAATGCCTCCGGTTGGCACTGTGCGTCCGAGCAGCGATCGGATGAGTTGCCGTTCGCCGCCCTGGGGATACTTGGTTTTAAGGATTGCGACTTGAATATCGCTATCGTTTCCAATGGCCTGTCGCAAAGCTTCGGCCGCGCGGGTTTTATTGTCTTCGATACCGATGACCACGCGTCTGCATTCGGATGCTTTCTGTGCCAGTTTGATTCCCGCCATGACCTGATGGGTCCATTCGATCATCACACGATAATCGCAAGTGATGAACGGTTCGCACTCGCAGGCGTTGACCAATAGGATTTCCTTGGGCATCTTCGGGTTCGGCTCGATCTTGACCGGCGTGGGGAAACCCGCCCCGCCCATCCCGACGATGCCCGCATTGCGAACGGCCGTGCAAATCTGCTCGGTGGAAAACGAGGAAGAATCAAAACCGGCCGTAAACTGTTCGGACGCCGGAAGGATCGGGGTATCGGCCGCAGCATCGGTATCGATAACCACGGCCATTTCGCGGCCAAGGACCGCGTGGGGTTGCAGCGCGATATCCTTGACAGTACCTGTGACCGGCGAATGAACGGGGGCAGAAATATAGGCCTCGGCCTTGCCGATCATCTGACCGGCGGTTACACGATCGCGTTTATTGACCAGCGGTTTGCAGATCACGCCGGTATGCTGGCTGAGCAGGATCGAAACCGACTTGGGATGCGGAACAACCTTGATCGGCTGATCTTCCGTCAACTCTTTATATTCCGGCGGATGGATCCCTCCGGGAAAAGTGCCTATATTTTGGGTCTCGATGATGGCTCTCCTTGCCGGATATACTCAACCTTGAATTTCAAAGCCCAACGGACGATCGTTATCCCGCACACACTGACCAACAGAGCTGGTAGAATTCCGGCCAGCCATCTCAGGTCCTGATCGGCGATCCAGGCCCGCAGGAACCACTCGATTACCGCCAGGGCCAGAAGAAATTGCACGATCGGAAGAAGAAAAGCAATCAGGGACAATCCCAGAACCGAGGGTCCCTTTGCGGCGCCGAGTTTTTGATACACGCTGCCGCACGACGACCGTTGCCCACAACCTGAACATCGATCAGAGGGTTGACGATCTTTCTGATTGTTTTTTTGTTCCGAATTCACAATAGAATACTATAAGAAGAATCGGGGGCTTGTCTATAAGAAATTGGGATGGATTCGGATGTAAACCGCTTCGTTTCAGCGGGCCAGCCATGCCAGTGTCTGTGAAGAGATGGTTTCATACAACGAGGGAATAATCCCCATCAGGAGTTGCGTGGCGGAAAGAACCATCAGCGTTGCGGCCAGCGTTGGCGTGATCGGCAGACGCGTAGAATCTTTGTCGGCCGGTTCAATGTACATCTGCCGGACGATCCTCAGATAATAATAGAGCGAGATGGTCGAATTCACGGCGGCCACGGCAACAAGCCAGTGGAAACCGGCCTTCGAGGCAACGCTGAACAAAAAGAACTTGCCGACAAAACCCGAAAGCGGCGGGATTCCGGCCAAACTGAACAGTCCCAGCATCATCGTCAAGGCGATCAAGGGATTGGTCCTCGCAAGACCCCGGTAGTCCTCAATCTGTTCTTTGCCGGTCTGGTTGCTGAACCAGACGATACAGGCAAAGACCGCCAGATTTGTGACTGCATAGACCAGCAGATAAAACAGCATCGCCGGGATACCCTCCGGAAGGCCCCCGACGAATCCCATGACCAGATATCCCGCTTGCGAGATGGCGCTAAAGGCCATAAACCGCTTGATGTTGTGCTGGACAATGGCGACGGTATTACCGAGAGTCATCGTTAGGGCCGCAAAGACTGCCACGCCTACGGCGGCGTCAGCAATCCAACCGTCCATCCAGCGATAGAGAATCTGGAACGCAAACGCCAACCCCGCGCCCTTGGATGCCACCGACAGATAGGCCGTAACCGGGGCCGGCGCCCCCTGATAGACATCCGCCGCCCAGAAATGGAAGGGTACAATTGTCAGTTTGAAACCGATCCCGGCCACAAGCATTGCCGTAGCCAGCCAAAAGGCCGGCATGTTCGCGAGTTGCCGATCGATGGCCGTCAGGGCTGTGCTGCCCGTCAGGCCATAAAGTAACCCCAGGCCGTATAACATACACGCCGACGCCATCGCCCCAAAGATCACATACTTCATCCCGGCCTCGCCGGACTGGGCGTCGTCCCGCCGCCAGGCCGTCAACACAAACAATGGCATCGTCGCCAGTTCCAAACTGACATAAAGAGTAATCAGATCCCGCGCAGAAACCAGAACCATCATCCCCAGAATTGTCGCCAACAGGACCGTATAGTATTCTCCACGGAAACCGATCCCCCGCATCCGTACCCCGACCCGGCCATCAAGAAGATCCAGTGAAATCAGAATGGTGATCAATCCCGACAACAGGAAAAAGACCTTGAACCACCAACCGACGGGATCGACCGAAAACCTACCGCCCAGGGTCAAACCATTTTGCGGCACGGAAATTATCAGCGAGGCCATCGCGACCACAAGACCAATCGCTGCCATTGGCGCAAGGATCACGCGACGGCGCTCATCCAGCCAAAGATCCGTCAGCAGGATTGCAACCGCACAAACCACCACAATCAGTTCGGGCAGAAAAATCATTTCCGATTCATTTCCACATCAAAATCCCGTCATGGCAATCGATCCGTTGAGACGATTAAGGATCGGCATCAGGGCTCCTTCAATCAGATCAATCAACAGCCACGGTACTACGCCCGCAATCACCAACACCGCCGCCAAAACACCCGTCGAAATTCGTTCCGGTAGCTTGGCGTCGTCCAGATGCTCAAAATGGCTGTTTCGGATGGGACCGTAAAAGACCCGCGACAGGCCGCGAAGAACATACACGGCCGTGACGACAATCGACATCGTGGATAGAATGGTCAGGATCCGCATCACCGTAACATTCGTCCAATCATTGCCGAAGAACCCGCCCAGGAACACATGCGTTTCGGCAATGAATCCCGACAATCCCGGCAATCCCAAACTGGCCAGACCGGCGATGTAGAACATCACCGCCAGCCAGGGCATTCGACGAGCCAGCCCCCCCATTTCGTCGATATTCCGCGTGTGCGTTCGACCATAGACCATCCCGATCAGCGCAAAGAACAGGCCCGTCATGATCCCGTGACTGAACATCTGCAAGACGGCGCCCTTAAGGCCCATCAGGTTCAGCGCCGCCACGCCAAAGAGAACAAAACCACAGTGACTGACTGACGAATAAGCGGTAAAGTACTTGAGGTCCCGCTGCATGATCGCGCCGAAGGAACCATAGAGGATATTCACCGTCGTCAGTACCATGAAAAACAGCCCCCAATCCTTGGCACCTTCGGGCAATAAATAAACGGCGATCCGCAGAGCGCCATAACCGCCCAGCTTCATCAGCACGCCGGCGTGCAGCATCGATACCGCCGTCGGCGCGGAGCTGTGGCCGTCCGGCGACCAGGTGTGCAGAGGATACAAAGCCCCAATCACGCCGAAACCCACGAAGATCATCGGAAAGACCCATCGCTGAAACTCGCCGGAAAAATTCGCCTGGGCCAGCTTGAGCAGGTTAAACGAATGCAGCCCGGAGGCGTGATAGAGTGCCAGGAATCCGACGAGGATAAACGCGCTGCCGACCAACAACATTAAAGTCAGCTTCATTGCCGAATATTCCTTGGGTCCGGTTCCCCAGATCCCGATCAGAAGGTACATCGGCAACACAGCCAGTTCATAGAACATGAAGAACAGGAACAGATCAAAACTGACGAACACTCCGAACACACCGGTTACGAGCGTCAGCAGGAGAACAAAGAATTCCTTTGTCCGCGTTTCAACATACCAGCTTGCCAATACGCCGGTGAAGATGATGATGGAAGTCAGGATCACCATCGCCATCGAGATACCGTCGATCCCGACGAAATATTCAATTCCCAGCGAACGGAACCACTCGACCTGCTCGACCAGATAGAGTTTGGTCAGCAGAGCCGTCTTCATCGTCGCGACATCCGCCGAGGCCTGCTGCCAGAAGAGAGCCGTGACGACGGCTGTCAGGATCAGGTGGATCGCGCAGCCGGTCACCGCGATCCAGCGGATCGCGCGCCATCGCGCAGCCGGGACGGTCAGGACCGCCAGGGTCGTTAAAAACGGAATCGCAATTAATCCGCTAACCAATCCCATTCGAATCCTACTCCATCATTATCGCCATCCGGCCCACAGGATCAGCAGGACCAGCAGCGCCCCGCCAACAAACCACACGCCATAGACCTGGACCTGGCCGGTCTGCAAGTGTCGCAGGACTGACCCCGTCGTACGGGCGATCCAGCCGCTGAGGTTGACGCCACCGTCAACGACATGCCGATCGAACCAAGCGATCGGTCGCGCGACGAACCGAAACAGAATCCGGCGGGTCACGAATAGATATGCTTCATCGATATAAAATTTTTGTTTGATAACCGTATAGAATGCTCCCATTCTTACCGTACATTGAGCGGCTCGCCGTCCGTCGGCTGAATACAAGATCCAGGCCAGTCCGATACCGATTAAAGCTAAAATGCTGGCCGGAATTGCTACCGCAAGATTAATCCCGGCGTGATGTTCCTCGCCGATCCGCACAAAACGGCCCATGGGGACAAAACCGGCGACAATGCTCGCCACGGCCAGGATCACCAGGGGCACCCGCATCAACGCCGGTACTTCGTGTACAGGATCGGTAACCATCCCTCGAAATTTGCCCCAGAAGGTGAGAAAATAAATGCGGAACATATACAACGCTGTCAGACCCGCCACCAGCAAACCGACCGCAAAGATCACCGGATGACCGCCGTCCAGGGCGGCTCCGAGAATCTCGTCTTTGGAGAAAAATCCCGCCAGCGGCCAGATGCCCGCGATGGCCAGGGTGGCAACCAAAAAAGTCGCGTGGGTAATCGGCAACTTCCGTACAAGTCCGCCCATCTCCCAGATATTGTTGGTATGCACGGCATGAATCACGGCCCCGGCTGCAAGAAACAGCAACGACTTGAAGAAGGCGTGCGTAAACAGGTGAAACATGCTCGCCGTATAGCCCAGCGGATGCCCAACGGTCGCCACACCGAGGGCAAACATCATGTAACCAAGCTGGCTGAGCGTTGAGAAGGCCAGTACCCGCTTGATATCATCCTGCGTCAGGCCGATTATGGCCGCAAACAGGCAGGTGAACGCGCCGACATAAGCCACGACCATCAGTGCGGTACCGCTGGCGGCAAATGCAGCAAACAGCCGAGCAACCAGATAGACCCCGGCGACAACCATTGTCGCTGCGTGGATCAGAGCTGAAACCGGTGTGGGACCTTCCATAGCATCGGGAAGCCAGATGTGCAGCGGAAACATCGCGCTTTTACCGGCGGCGCCCATGAACACCAAGACCATCGACAAAGTCAGGATGCTGATGTCGCAGGTACCCAGATGCATCGTAGCCAATCGTTCCAGAACGGCCGGGCTGGTCAAAAACGCAAAATCGAACGGTTGCAAACCGGCATCGCCAAGTTCGCTAAACAAACGAAATCCGTAGAAGCCGAGGATCAGGATCCCGATCATAAAACCCAGGTCGGCAAAACGCGTCACAATGAAGGCCTTGTTCGACGCCGCGACCGCCGAGGGCTTCTGATAATAGTAGCCGATCAACAGAAAGCTGCTGACGCCCACCAGTTCCCAGAACACATACATCTGCACAATATTGGGCGCAACCACCAGGCCCAACATGCTGAAAGTGAAAAGATTCATCCAGGTGAAGAACCGGCCGGAGCCCTCGTCGTCGTGCATATAGCCGATGCTGTACAGATGTACCAACGCACTGACGGTAGTCACAACCACCATGAGAAGTATTGACAACGGATCCACAAGAACGCCGAGTTTGACCGTCAATCCGGTTTGATATCTCAGCCACTCGAAGGTCCATGGGATTACGGCGGTCGGTTCGCCGTGCGGAGTAGCGGAGAAATATTCCCATGCCAGAATCCACGCCATCGCCGCTGATACGAAGATGGCCGCGGTTGCGACGATCCCGGCCAGCCGCCGTGATAGTGGACGAACAACCAACCCGACGAGAACGAAGGAAGCCAGCGGGATCGCCGGTATCAGCCATGCATTCTTCAGGACTATTCCAGCCGGTTCCGTCATCGTTCCAAATTATCCCTTCAGGCTATCCATGCGGTTGACATCGATGCTCGATCGATTGCGAAACAGTGCCACAAAGATCGCCAGCGCCACCACCGCTTCGGCCGCTGCGACAGCGATGACAAACAACGCCAGAATTTCCCCGTCCACGGCCCTCGGCGTCAGAAAACGGTTGAATACGACGGCGTTCATCGCCGCCGAGTTGAGCATCAACTCCACGGACATCAGGATCCCGATGGCGTTGCGGCGACTGAGCAGCCCGTAGATGCCGATCGCAAACAACACATTCGACAAAATCAACCAGTGGATCAGGCCAGGCCCATGTTCGGCAAGATACTGGATCATCGAGAATCTCTCCCGTCTTTCGAAATCCGCTGACTCTTCGGCAAAGTCACATCGGCCTCTCCGGGCTTGTCGCCTCCGGTGGTAAAGGGCTGACTGGGCGGCGGGGTCTTTCGTGCGATTACAATCCCTCCTATCACCGCTGCCAGCAGCAGAACCGAGACCACTTCAAACGGTAAAACATATCCCGTCTTACCGGTATCCAACAATGCCATTCCGATCGCCTTGGTTGAATCTACTTTGGAATGGGACATCCCCGGTTGATGAAGAGCCGACACCCACAACGAGGCGATACTGACAACCGCAAAACCCGCCGAGGCGGCAAACGCCAACGACATTCTCAGCGGTGAGGGATGATCCATCAGGAGCTGACTGGAGCGCGTAAGAGTCACAACGAAAGCAATGACAACGACAATGCCTCCGACATAGACCAGGACCTGGACGCCGGCGAGGAAATCAGCCGACAGTAATAGGTAAAACGCTGCCTGGATCAACAGAACACCCATCAGGCACACCGCTGCCCGCAAGAGATTCCGGCTGGTGGTTACCGCAAGCGCCAACAAGATTGCCGCAGCCGCGAAACCATAAAACAGAATCGTGATCATCGCCCGTTCGATCATGCCGAAGTTTCCCTGACTGGACTTTCCTGGGTCTTCGCCAAAACCGGTTTCAGGCCTTCGTTGAGTGGCAATGGTCCGTCAAATCTCCCTCGCGGTTCCATCATCTGTCTGCGCTTGGCCGTATCCGGCTCGGCAGCCAGAACCTTCGCCGGAGGGCCGGCATACCGGTTCAGGTTGTACACCAGCAGCCGGCGGTCATAGACGGCGTTTTCGAACGAGTGGGTCATCTTCAGTGCCCCAAACGGACAGGCCTGAACGCAGGCGTTGCACAACAGGCACGAATCCATCCGCCAGATATATTGATCCAGTTTATTGACCCCCTCCAGGAGTCCCTTCTGGGTGATAACACGAATGCTCCCATTGGGGCAGGCCTTTTCGCAGAGCTTACACGCCGTACATCGATGAAATCCCTGCGAATCATGAATCATGGTCAGCATGGCGCGATACCGTTGCGGAAACCGAAGAGTCTGGCGGTTTTCTGGATATTGGCGCGTAACAACCTTCCACGGCCGCAGGAAATAACCCAGTGTCAGGCGCATCCCCCGCACCAGGCCCTTTAAGACCGATGGCGCCTTGGAAGCCCGGTCCAGCGGATGCACCACCGCCACGGGAACCGGTTTTCCCCCAAAGGTTATCTGTTTTCGCTCGATTTGTTGAAATTCAGTCACGCCGCCCCTCACACTGGAAAGAAATACCACTTGCACAAAATAATCACCGCCGCCGCAAACAGGTTGATAAAACCGATCGGCAACAGGAACTTCCACTCCAGACGCATAAGCTGATCGACCCGCATCCGGGGAAAAGTCCAACGGAACCACATCAGGACAAAGACCATTACGACCACTTTGCCCAGAAACCACAAACTCGGAGGGATCAATCCCATCAGGTTGTTGAAAGTCTCCCAGTTGCCGATGCGCAAAGGCATCCAGCCGCCGAGAAACAGGGTAACCGTTATGCCCGCGACCACGAACATGTTGATAAACTCGGCCAGGAAAAAGAACGCAAAGCGAAGCCCGGAATACTCGGTGTGAAATCCGCCGGTTAACTCCGACTCGCCTTCGGGAATATCAAACGGCGTTCGGTTGATCTCCGCCGTCGCGGCGATCATAAATAGGCCCATCGACAACAACCCGACCCCGTGTGCCCGCCAGACCCACCACCCTTGTGCCTGGCTCTGGACAATCCCCGAAAGAGTCAGCGTCCCGGCGAACATGGTCACCACCAGCAACGCCAGGGTTGCAGTGATTTCATATGAGATGACTTGTGCCGCCGCCCGCATCCCGCCCAAGAGTGACCATTTGTTGTTCGAGCTCCAGCCACCCAGGAGTAATCCCAACACGCTCAGGCCACTCAAGGCCGTTAGATACAACACGCCCAAGCTCACATCCGCCAGTTGCAGCAATGGGCTATACGGAAGTACCCCGAGGATCAGAATTGTGACCACCAGTGTTAAAAAGGGACCGACCAGGTGCAACACCTTATCGGCCCGTTCGGGAACAATGTCTTCCTTGAGCAGTAACTTGATCGTATCGGCAATCGATTGCAGGATGCCATGGTAGCCCACTCGCATCGGACCCATGCGACACTGAAAATGCGCGGCGATCTTGCGTTCCCCGTAGATCAGTCCCATCCCGAGGGCGACGACCATCGCCGCAACCGCGAGTACGGCCAGAATCATGTATGCAACCGCAAAATACCAATGGGATTCCAGCCAGTATTCAGCGCGGTCTGCCACAGTCACCACCTCCCAGGCAGGTTGACCGACAGACATCATGCTATATCCTGCAAGTATCATTGAATACTCAACGGTCGATATCCGGAATCACCAAATCCAAACTGGACTGAATGGAAATATAATCTGCGATTCGCCAGCCCGGAGCGATATGAGTAACCGCCCAGAGGTTGTTGAAATTCGGCGAACGAAAATGCATTCGATAGGGCGCATCGCCGTCGCCGTCCGAATAGATAAACGCGCCGAGCACGCCCCGGGCGGTTTCCACCTGGCCGTAATACCGACCCTTCGGCAGCTTCAGCCGGGCATTGTATTTGGTCACCATATACGGCCCCGCGGGGAGGTTGTCGATCAATTGCTCGACGATCCGAATAGATTGCCGCATTTCCTCCATCCGAACATAGTAGCGATCCCAACAATCACCTTTGGTCCCGATGACGACATCGAAATCAACCTTATCATATACGCCGTAGGGCTCGACTTTTCGCAGATCGTAGGGTACGCCGCTGGCCCGCAGGACGGGACCCGTGCATCCCAGTGATATTGCATCTTTACCATCCAGAATACCGATATTTCGCAATCTTTCCTGCAAAATTGCGTTGCCCGACAGCAGAGCATCGTATTCGTTAATCAGCGGTCGCAAATAACCAAGAAGCTTTTTGACCTTCGAGACAAAATCCGGCAAAATATCATACATCAGGCCGCCGGGCTGAATGTAGTTCATCGTCAGCCGCGCGCCGATGGTTTCTTCGAAGATTTCGCCGATAATCTCCCGATCGCGGAATGAATACAGAAACGCCGTAAAAGCCCCCAGATCCATCCCCAACACCCCCCACCACAGGACATGGCTCTGGAGCCGCTGCAACTCGGACATGATCGTCCGGATCGTCTCGATCCGAGCGTTGGTTTCGATTCCCGCGGCCATCTCGACCGTCCGGGCAACGACCCAGTTATTCATCAGGGCCGATAGATAATCCATCCGATCCGTCAGCGGAATAATCTTGCGGTAGTTCATGTGTTCGCACATTTTTTCAATGCCGCGGTGCACATACCCCGGAACCGGAATGACCTTTCGGATGGTCTCTCCATCGAGCAACAGCACAATCCGAAGCGAACCATGTGCGATCGGGTGTTGCGGCCCCATGTTCACGAAATATTCCTGCGTGGACAAGGGGCTGTCGGCCACACTGGGCGGCATCAGCAATTCGCTGAGAGTTCGGACGGTCACGCTCATCAGGCCGGCTCCAGCATGTCCGGATCGGTATAATCTTTGCGTAAAGGATACCCCTTCCAGTCATCCTCCAGAAAAACCCGCCGCAGATCGAGATGGCCATCGTACCCGATCCCAAACAGGTCAAATACTTCTCGCTCCTGCCAATGGGCAATCGGCCAGACCTCGCTGACCGTCGGGACGACGGGATTGGCCCGATCCACATCGCAGGTCACCATCAAATGGTGACCATGTCGTGTTGAATACAACAGATAGACCAATTCGAATCGCCCTTCCTGGATATGGTCGATGGCCGTATGATCCAGTAACAGGTCAAACGACAGCAGATGCTCATCGCGGAGCTTGCGCATCAACGAATCAAGCTCCGCAACGGGGGCAATGACGGCGGCTCGATCGGCGGACTGGCGTTTCCGGCAACGGGGTTCCAGCGTTATTACAAGTTGTTCGAGTTCTTCGGTACCCATTGTTCCAATCTTGCTGCCCATGTTTTTTGTGCCGCGGCTTTCGCCATATCGACCGTATTGTCGCGCTGGAGCCATTCCCTCTGCTCGACGCGAAGATCATCCATCGTTATCCCCTGCGGCAAGGCCGCCAGAACGGGTTTTCTTCGGATACCCGGCTTGCGTATCGTTTCCCCTTGGCGAATCATTTTCTGCAAAGTCATCAGGCCGTAAAAAAACGCTTCCGGCCGGGGAGGACAACCGGGTACATACACATCCACCGGCACAATCTCATCGGCCCCGCGGACAATCGAGTACGAATAATACATAAACGGTCCTCCTGAAATCGCGCAGGAACCCGTGGCCATGACATATCGCGGTTCGGCCATCTGATCGTACAACAACCGCATCCTCAAGGCCATTTTTTTGACGATTGCCCCGGCAATGACCATCAGATCGGCTTGCCGCGGGGTCTGGCGGGCTACCTCGGCCCCGAATCGCGCCAAATCCTGATGCGGAGCGCCTGTGGCCATCAGCATCTCGATCGCACAACACTTGGTTCCAAAGGCCAGCGGCCACAAACTGTTGGAACGAGCCCAATTCACGATCGCATCGATGGAAGTAATCAAGACCGATCCGCCGGGAATCGGCTCAAAAATGCCGGGCAATCGATCGAGAACTATACCCATTCAAGAGCTCCCTTCTTCCGGGCATATATCAGGCCGAGAATGAGTACAAGCAGGAAAATGCCCACTTCGAGAAGTCCGGGAAATCCGACGACGCGCAAAATCACCGCCCAGGGATACAAAAATGCCGCTTCAACATCGAAGATCAGAAATAACAGCGCAAAGAGGTAATAACCGACATTGAATTGAATCCAGGCAGAACCCAACGGGATTTCGCCGCATTCATAGGGAGTATTTTTGATTCTGTTGGGCCGATGGGGGGCGATAAGATAGGACAATATAATCCCACCGAGAATAAATAGGACTGCAAGACCTGAAAACAACAACACAAAAAAGTAGTCCACGACTGCCCGACTCCAGTTTTTCCATCATCCTGATTCTGAACAAAGATTCAAACGAACTACCTTCCTTGATATTCCACTCGAGTGGGGACTTGCTCAGATCGCCATAACTCTTTTTATTAAATAGAGTTATGCAAGTTAAATCATGGAATTAGGCCATTTCGTTATCGATTGACAATCCCCACAATCCATTGAGTGATTACTGTATTTATTATTCGTTCCAAAGTCAAGCAAAAAAATACCCGGAGAACACATCCTTTAATCGAACTGGTATGTATAATGTGAATCATATCACAATATAATCACCAAGTTTGAACAGGAAAGTGAGAGCAAACTTTTCCTATCACTGGCAAAATATATCGGACCATGCCGTAATGGTCACAATCGTACCAGATCGATTCAATTTTTGATGCGGAAGCAGCGATCAGTTTTTCCGCACAGGCAGGTGGAACGATTGCATCTGTACGGCCGTTGACCATCAGGATTTTGGTATTTCCCAAACGATCGGCGAAATTTAATGGTTCGATCGGCTCAACGAGTCTGACGAGTGCCTCTCCGGTAATCCCTTTTGTTTCCAGTTCACGGCGGACACCACGGACTTCTCGGGCATCGGTTGTCAAAACCGTTGCCAGGTCCCCCCCCGCCAGAACAAAGGCGGCCCGTGGAAATCGGCCATCGACTCCGGCGGTCAACGCGGCGATAAAGCCGCCCAAACTGGTCCCACACAGGCCGATTCGCGATGAATCGATATCTTC
>JAAYVQ010000152.1 GCA_012517095.1 Phycisphaerae bacterium
CCGGCCGTTTGCCAGGCCTTTTGCTGCAGGTTGCCGCCGGTCTTGACGGCCAGCCAGATCGAGCCGTGCAGGAGAAAGATCGCGATGAAAAAGGCGCCGCCGGCGATGCCGTAGGGGCTGAGTAACCCCACAAAGCTACCGTGATAGACGCCGTTTTCCAGCGGCAGGCCGCGAAAGAGATTCGCGAAGGCCACGCCGATCAACAGCGCGACGAGGAAACTCGCGACAAACAATCCCGCATCGCACAACGACCGCACGGCGGCGCTGTCGGCCTTGCCGCGATATTCCAGGCAGATGCCGCGGAGGATCAGCGCCACCAATAGCAGTGTCAGTGCGACATACAGGGAGCTGAAGAGTACCGCATAGGTCTTTGGGAAGGCCGCGAAGGTCGCGCCGCCGGCGGTGATCAGCCAGACCTCGTTGCCGTTCCAGACCGGGCCGATGGCGTTGTAGAACATTCGCTTTTCCGACTCGCCTTTTGCGACAAACGGCAAGAGCATCCCGACGCCGAGGTCGAATCCGTCGGCCAGAAAATACACGGCCCACAACAGGCCCCACAGGAAAAACCAGGTCGTTTCGAGCGTCATGGGTCGTACTCCTTAAGCTTTGGCTTCGAGGGTCGCCGGTCCCCGACGGCAGTGTTTGAGGATCAGTCCGAACGCGATGATCGTCAGGAGGGTCAGGAGGACCGTCAGAACAATCAACGAGAAGCCGACCTGTTCGGGTTGCAGGCCGGGCGTGACGGCAGCGGCGGTCTTCATCACGCCATAGACGATCCACGGCTGTCGGCCGACCTCCGTGAGGATCCAGCCGCTGTTGCAGGCGATATAGGGCAGGGGGATGAACAGGACCAGCAGCCACAGGACCAGGGGGGTGTCGGCGATTTTTTTGTATCGCAGCCAGGCCAGGGCCATGACGGCGACCATCGCAAAACCAATGGCGGCCATGAGACGGAAGCTGACAAACGAAATCGCCACCGGAGGCCTCAGGTCTTTGGGGATGTCCGCAAGCCCGGTGACCGGATGATTGTAGTCCTTGAAGGCCAGCAAGCTAAGGCCGCCGGGGATCGAGAACATTTCGATCGCGTTTTTCTCGGCCGATTCATCGGGCCAGGCCAGCAGGGTGATCGGAGCCGGGCCCTGCGTGGTCCAGTGCGACTCCATAGCCGCCAGCTTGGCCGGCTGGACACGGGCGACCTCGCCGCCGAGCATATCGCCGGAAGCGAGCATGGCCACCAGCCCCAGCGAGCCAACGATTAGAGCGATCCGTAGCGAGCGGACGAAGAAGGGCACTTCGTTTTTCTTGAGAAGGTGCGCGGCGCTGATACCCATCACAAAGAACGCCGCCACCAGCCACGACGCGGCGATGGTGTGCACGATCGACCAGATCGCCGCGGGGTTGAGCATGATGGCCATCAGGTCCGTCAATTCGGCCCGGCCGTTGCGGATCGTATAGCCGACCGGATGCTGCATCCAGGCGTTGGCGGTCAGGATCCAGAAGGCCGAGCCGCAGGTGGCGATACACACCAGCCACATGACCGCCGCGTGGGCCCGGGGACTGAGACGATTCCAGCCGAAGATCCATACGCCGATCATTGTGGACTCCAGGAAGAAAAAGCCCGTCGCCTCGATGGCCAGCAGGGAGCCGAAAATGTCGCCGACATATTCCGAGTAGCGCGACCAGTTCATGCCGAACTGAAACTCCAGCACGATGCCGGTGACGATGCCGATGGTGAAGTTGATCAGAAACAGCTTGCCCCAGAACTTTGCCATGCGGCGATACTCGGTGTCGCCGGTGCAAGCGTACCGCGTTTCCATGATCGCAATCATCAGCGACAGGCCGATCGTCAACGGCACGAACAGAAAATGAATAAACGGCGTGACCGCAAACTGCAACCGTGACAAAAACAATGCATCCATGCCTTCAACTCCCAAGCGATTGAGGGAAGAACGATTTTCATCCGCGGACAATCCTGTCCCGATCGACGAAACAGGACCACCCCCGGTAACGCGGAGCATTATGTCCGAAATTGCGGTGAAAATCCAGAGGAATCCAACGACGGAGGAATCGAATCGATTCTTCTCCGTCTCGCGGTTTAATCGGGAATGGAAGCGGCAGAGTACAACGGCATAAAAGTCAGTTTCCCGTCCAGCAGAGCCGAATAAGTCCCGCTATACAGAACGATTCCCTGCGGACAGTTACGGTAGGTTTCCAGCATCAGGTGCAGACTCTTCAAGCTTCCACCGGCGCCGGATTTGACTTCGATCGGCACAATCGTTCCCTTGCGAACGGCCAGATAATCCACTTCGGCGCTGCTGCCGCGAGCGTCTCGTGCCCAGTAAAAAAGCTCCGAGCCGCTTTTGGCCAGGAGTTCCTGAGCCACAAACTGTTCCGCCAGTCGTCCCCGGTAGATGGCCAGCAGATTGTCCTGCTTGTATTCCAATTCGACCGGCACCTGACAGATTCGCTGGAGCAGGCCGATATCCAACAGCACGGCCTTGAATTTCTTCGAATTGGCCGTGGCCCCCAGCGGCAAACCGGAGGGATCGCAGGCCGGAATCTTGTGAACAATTCTGGCCCGGGTCAACAGGTCGAAGGCCTTGTGATTCATCGGCCCGGAGTGACCGGCGTTCAGGCGCGTGTACTTCAGTTGCTCGCCGACGCTCTTGGCGACATTCAGAAATACGGCGTCTAAACAGGTCAGATCGATTTTGGGCCTGTACTTGGCAAAGTCATCGCGGTAGGAGTCCAGGATTTCCGACTGGACCTTAAATGCCTCGATCATCGAGCCGGTATCCCGATAGACCTTGACGCATTCCGGCATTCCGCCCACAAAAAAGTAGCTTCGCAATTCCCGAAGGATCGCTTTCTGGATTTCCGGGGCGACCTCGGCCGGAGACTGGATCGCAACCTCGGCCATCGTTTCCTTGCCCAGGGCCAGAAGATATTCGTAAAAGGTCATCGGATGCATATGCAGATATTGTACCCGGCCCACGGGGATCGAGATTTCCCCGAACGCAAACTCC
>JAAYVQ010000013.1 GCA_012517095.1 Phycisphaerae bacterium
CGATGACCGTGAGGGATTCTGTTTGATTTACACACCATATGCTCTCATCCTTCCCAATTCTGCGACTGATGGGCCAAATGATTTGTGCAACCATTGGCTGCACTTTTCGGATACTCATCCGTTACCATTATAGAATCAGCTACCCGATTAGCAACCGGGGATAGGAAAAACGGAAGTTATGCTATGAAATCACAATATAGATTGAACTAACCTAAGGGAAGCGTTATAATGCCGCAGGCAAATGTTCGTGTAATCACAATAATATTCCTCTGGTGGGCGGGCGACGAACTTCGCGAGACAATCCTGATGGATTTCGCCTAAGGAAGCGTTAATAGTATGAAAAAGACGGATTCGGCATTTATTGATGATTCAGCCATCGAACAGGTCCTGGCTGCGGCCGGGAAAAGCGACGGTCAGCGGGTTCGGGAAATTCTGGCCAAGGCCCGGCTGATGAAGGGTCTTGAGGCCGAAGACATGGCGGCGCTGGCCTCGATCAGCGATCCTGAGCTGCTGGGGGAACTATTCAATACGGCCAAGGCCGTCAAGGAACAGATTTACGGCAAACGGCTGGTGCTCTTTGCGCCACTGTATATCTCGAACATGTGCGGCAATGAGTGTCTCTACTGCGCCTTTCGTGCAAGGAACAAGCTGGTCGAGCGGGTCGCCCTGACGCAGGAACAGATCGCCCGCGAAGTGCGCATCCTCGTCGAGCAGGGACACAAGCGAATATTGCTGGTCGCGGGCGAATCGTATCCGAACGAGGGTTTCAATTATATCCTCAAATCCATCGCGACCATTTACGCGACGACGAGCGGTCCGGGAGAGATTCGGCGAGTGAATGTCAATATTGCTCCGCTATCGGTTGAAGAATTCCGACAATTACACGACGCTAAGATTGGAACCTATCAGCTCTTCCAGGAAACTTACCATCGCCAGACCTATCGCAAGGTCCATGTCGGCGGCAAGAAGGTCGATTACGACTGGCGCGTAACGGCGATGGATCGGGCGTTGGAGGCGGGGATTAACGATGTCGGCATCGGCGTGCTCTTCGGCCTGTGCGACTGGCGGTTCGAGATTCTGGCGCTGATGCAGCACATCCGCCACCTGGAAGCCGTACACGGCGTCGGGCCGCACACAATCAGCGTGCCGCGGCTGGAACCGGCCACCGGCTCCGATATGGCCACGCATCCGCCCAAGCCCGTCAGCGATATCGACTTTCGCAAAATCGTCGCGATCCTGCGGCTGGCGGTACCGTACACGGGGATCATCATGTCCACACGGGAAACGCCGAACATGCGGCGAGAGACTTTCGCGTTGGGCGTGTCGCAGATTTCCGCCGGCAGCCGAACGAATCCCGGCGGATACACCGAAAGTCAGGACCATCCCGACGCTGCGCAGTTTTCGCTGGGCGATCATCGGCCGCTTGATGAAGTGATCCGTGATGTGGCCGAGCTGGGCTACATTCCATCCTTCTGCACGGGGTGCTATCGGCTGGGGCGGACGGGCAAGGACTTCATGGACCTGGCCAAGCCGGGCCTGATCAAGGAACACTGTGACCCCAACGCGATATCGACCTTCGCGGAATATCTGATAGACTATGCGTCGCCGAAGACGCGGGCGATGGGGGAGGCGATGATCACCAAGGCGTTGGCCCAGATGGAGCCGACGCCGCGCGGCCGGGCGGAAAAACTGCTGGCCGCGGTGCGGAGCGGAAAAAGAGATGCCTATTGTTAATGGCAAACTTCAAATGAAAAATATAATTGCCGCGGTCGATTCGGCAACGAAAGGGGGTCTGCCGGATGATTGGATCACACGGGTGATTTGCATTGTCGGCGTGGTGATCCTGGCCGTATGGCTGGTCCGCGATCGCGGGCCGTTGGCCCTGCGGGGTTGTCCGGTTCGACGCAATCGTCTGCCCATTCTGCTTCCGGTGGCGCTGATCGGCTTGTGGATGTTCATGACAGGAATCACGGACGAACTCAAACGGCGACTCTTCAATCACGCCACCGCATCGCTCCAAATGTTGTTTTCCTATGGATCGATGATGCTGGTTTATCTATTCCTGATCGGGCTGATGCTGGCGCTGGCTCATACGGGATTTGCCCGCGGAATCCGCGGGCTGGGCCTGCGGGTTCGTACGATTCCGCGGGATTTGGGATTAGCATTGGTCAATCTTCTGGCCGCGTATCCGCTGGTGTTGCTGGCGGTGTTCGCCGTAATATTGGCGGGACAGCATATCTCCGGGCCGGAATTCGAATTCGATAAACATCCGGCATTGAAGGAGCTGACGGATCATCCGACGCCCGCACAGACGATTCTGCTTGCACTATTTACCGTCGGCTTTGCCCCGGTCTTTGAGGAATTGTTATTTCGCGGAATGTTGCAGACCACCCTGCGGGGCTACCTGTCCCGACCGTGGCCGGCGA
>JAAYVQ010000014.1 GCA_012517095.1 Phycisphaerae bacterium
GCGGCAGAATCCAACAATAGGCGTGAGGAATTTCACCAGCGATCATAGACAAGCGACTTCTGTCTTCGTCTAAATCCTAAAGACTATATCCTATATCCTCATTGATTATTTCTGGATCGTCCCGCTGAACTTGAATTGCGGTGCGCCGGGGAAAACCTTGGTCCAGGTCAGCGTGATCTGATCGCCGTCGAAGGTCATAAGGATCTTTTCCGTGTGCGGGCTTTCGATATACCGCAGCGTCAGCTCCAGCGTCTTGTCGTCCTTCCAGCCGTAGGCGGCCGCAACCTTCCGCGGCGGCAGCCCGACCATGTGATTCTTCGCCTTGCCGACTAAGTTCGGCCCCAGCCGCATCGTCTCCGAAAACACCCACGCCCCGGCCCCAAACGGAATGGTATAGCTTCCCTTGTCGTCCTCAAATGTCGCCATACACCGATCGCCCTCGAACTTCAGCGAACCCGTCCGCTTTTTCCCATCGACCTCGACGAGATATCTTTTGCCCGAGATCGCGCTTTGCAGCGGCGACACAACGCCCTTGGCCGGTACCGGCAGCGACAGGGCCTTGAGTGTGCTCTGTAGTGCCGTGGTCGTATCATTGGCCGCAAGCTTCCCCTCGCCCATCGCCGGCAGCAGATGTTCCCAGACCAGATTCAGGATCCCCTGCATGTCCTCGGTCTCGGAGTTGATCGCGATCACCGCGTCCTTATCCTGCATCACGATGATGTACTGGCCGAACGCCCCGTCGCCTCGGTAGTACCCGTTGCGGCATCGCCAGAACTGATAGCCGTACCCCTGCATCCAGTCGCTATTTTCGCGGGCCTCTTTGGGCGCATCGGGCGATTGCAGGATGTGTTCGGCCGTCGCTTCCTCGACCCATTCCTTGGCCAGGATCTGCTTGCCGTTCCACTTGCCTTTCTGGAGATACAAAAGCCCAAACTTGGCAAGGTCCTCGGTTCGCACGCGCAGGCCCCACCCGCCGGAGGAGTTGCCCGTGGGGCTGGTCTCCCAGTCGTAATCGGTGATGCCCAGCGGATCAAAGAGCCGCGGCTTAAGATAATCGGCCACCTTTTGGCCGGTGACCTTGGTCACGATCGCCGAACACATGTAGGTCGCCATCGAGTTATACAGAAACTTGCTGCCCGGGGCGTTGACCACGGGCGTGGCGAGAAATTCCTTCTCCCAGTTGTCCGTCGGCGTGATCTTGCCCGTCGGGTCCGGCTCCTGCCCGGCCGACATCATCAACATATCCTGCACCGTCATCTTGGCCAGGTTCTCAGAAGGATTAGCCGGCGCCAGATCCGGGAAAAACGACACCACCTTGTCTTTGACGCTCAGCTTCTTTTCCCCGACGGCAAATCCCACGGCCGTGGAGGTGAAGCTCTTGCTCGTCGAATACAGTGTGTGCTTAAGGTCCGCGCGATACGGCGACCACCACCCCTCGGCGATCACCTTGCCGTGCCGGATAATCACCAGGCCGTGAAACTCATGCTGGCTGTTTTCGATCGCCCCGAGAAAATCCAGAATCCCCTGCGACCGTACTCCCTCGGCCTCCGGCGTGCTTCGAGGCAAGCCCGCATCCGCGGCCAGCGAAACCTGCGTAACGGCCGACACGGCGATCACAATCCAAGCGACGAACATCAATCGTTTCATCTGATATCTCCTATGATAGTCCTGTTGCCGTTTCCCATTATAAAACCGCCAATGCAACTTGTACACCGCCGGCTTCTATTCGATTTTCGTTTACCTCGTCGCCGCCAAAGGATAAGATAGGGCCCCAGAGTTTAGAGTTTGATGGAGAATCGTTATGGGTCCCGCAACACCGGGCGATCGACATCTTGTTTATCTGGCCGAGCTGACCTACGACACCACCGTGGTCTCGCTGGAACATTTCCCCATCGCCACCGGCTACATCGCCGGCTACGCCGAAAAGCAATTTCCCGGCCGTTTTGATTATCGTATCTTCAAGTTCGCCGAACCGCTGCTCGATGCCATCGACCGCGATCCGCCCGCCATCCTCGGCCTGGGCCGCTTCTCCTGGAACGAAACCCTCGGCCTGCTCGTCGCCGAACATTATCGCAAGCGCGTCCCCGACGGGCTGCTGGTCTTCGGCGGCTGTTCGTTCCCGCCCGACCCCGACGGCCAGCGCGACTTTTTCCTCGCCCATCCGGCCGCGGATCTGTTTGTCACCTTTGACGGCGAGTTCGGTTTCGCCGAGGTTCTCCGCCGCTATCTCCGCGAAGACGGTGATCGCCGCCAAATCCTCGCCTCCGAACCCATCGACGGCGTCGTCTTCCTCGACCGCGCCAAAAACGAACTTCGTACCGGCAACACCCTGCCGCGTCCGGCGGACCTGGACACGATCCCTTCGCCCTACCTGTCCGGCCGACTCGACAGTTTCTTCGACGACCTGCGACTGACGCCCATGGTCCAATCCACTCGCGGCTGTCCCTTTCCCTGCGGCTACTGCTGGGCCGGCAACGCCTACAACAGTTGTGTACGGCACTTCAGCCCCGCCCGTGTCGCCGCCGAGCTCGACTATATCGCCGCGCGCCGTCGCGATACCGGAAATCGCTTGTTGACGCTGGCCGATTCCAATTTCGGCATGTACACCCACGACGAAGCTGTTGGTGAAAAAATCGTCTCGCTGCAAAAGGAATGCGGCTTTCCTTCGTCTTTCTACTCCCCCTGCGGAAAGGACAACAAAGACCGCGTGCTCGGAATCATCCGCCGGATCAAAAACGCCGCCGCGATCGTCTCTGTCCAGTCCACCGATCCGGTGATCCAGACCAATGTCCATCGCAAACCCATCGATCTGAATAGCTATCGCCAGATCGTCCACCAGTTCAAGTCCCTCAATATCCCCGTCGAGACCGAAATCATCACCGGCCTGCCCGGCGAGACCGTCCAGACCCATCTGCAGACCCTTCGCGATATTATTTCCCTCGGCGTCGATGAGATCCATCCCTTCACCCTGATGTTCCTGCAGGGCACGGATCTGGACACGCCGCAATCACAGGCCCGCTACGGCTGGGACAAACGCTACCGGATCATCCCGCGAAACTTCGGCAAAATCCGCGGGCGGATCTGCTTCGAGATTGAAACTGTCGGCGTCGGCTCCAACACCTTCTCGTTCGACGATTACCTCTATTGTCGCGGCCTCCACGGTGCCCTGCGCATCGTATTCAACCATGCGTTGTTTATCGAGTTCTCCACTTACCTGCTCCAGGCCGGGGCGGATATCTTCGACTTCTGCCTGGATTTCTACAAACTGGCCCGCGAACTTCCCGACGCCGCCGGCGACCAGATGCGGGCCTTCCTCCGTGAAGCCCGCGACGAAGTCTGGTCCAGCCGCGGCGAACTCGAGGCCTTCTACCGGCGAACCGAAAACTACGAAAAGCTCCTCTCCGGCGAACAAGGCGAGAATCTCCTCGGTAAGTATAAAACCATCACCGTCACCGACAACTTTGACCCCTGGTGCGATTTCTACCATCGCCGGACGCTGGCCGCCGTCGCAGCCAAACATCCCGGCGCCGCCGATCGCATCGCCGCCGAGCTCGGCGACATCCGCACCCATGTGCTGGCCAAGGCGTCGGGTATCCTCGATGTGCCCAACCAGAACGCCGAGCCCGTCATCGTCTCGCTCGCCCACGATGTCTTCGCCTGGATCGGCGAACACTTTTCCAGGCCTCTGTCGGACTATCGGCTCGCGGCGCCCCGGACGGCCCGGTATCAGATCAGCCCCGAAGGTCAAACGTATTTGCAGGACCTGATCCGCTGCCACGCCGGCCGGAAGGCCAGTTTGTGGAAGGCCTTCAGCAGCCGCTATTACCTTCCCGAATTCTTCCGCGTCGGGGCGTTTGTACGATAGCCGCCGACAGTATCGGCGGACACCTTTCCAGCCAATGGAGGTTGAGACAATGCATCCGATTTCGCGAAGGCAATTGATCAAGACCACGCTTGTCGGCGGGATCGGACTTACGACCTTGTCCTGCATGACCACAAATCAGGTTCCCCATCGAACCTGGACCCGTTATATCGCGGCGTACGATACGGAGTCGCCGGCCTGTCTTGCGGCATGTCGAAAGATCGTCGAGGTCCACAAACGGATGGAAATGCCGGCGACCTTTTTCGTGCTGGGCTCGGTTTTGGATGCCAATCCCGCTGAGTTCCGCAAGATCCTGGACGATCCGCTCTTTGAGATCGCCTCGCACACCTGGTCCCATCGGATGCTGCGGAATAATGTCTTCTGCGGCGAAGCGCCCTCAATGGAGGACCGTCGAATCGAAATCGCCAAGAGCAAAGAGACCATCGAACGGGTCTTCGAGCGGCCGTGTCTGGGTCTACGGCCGGGTTGCGGATTCGACAACGCCCTGCGGGGCGAGCCGGAGGTGCTGAAGATGATTCACGAGGCCGGCTACCGGTATGTCAGCAGTTTGCTGTGGGGGCCCGACTATTCCCTCCCAGCCCTGCTGGAGGATCCCTTTGATTATTCCGCCGATGGTTTCCCCGGCCTGTGGGAGTTGCCCGGCCACGGCTGGCATGAAAATCTGCTCAAGAACAACAATCAATGGGGACCCAAGCGGCTGGTCCTGTGGCCGCCACCGTTTCCCGAGGCCATCCCCGACTGATTCTGCAAAACGCCGCAGGATGAATTCCGCGTCAACAAGGTATTCCTCGACAAGGCCGCACGATCCGGCAAGATCTTCGTCTCTCTGATCTGGCATCCGTGGTCGCTGGCGAAGTTCGACCCGGAAATGAAGATGCTGGAACTGACCTTCAATCGCGTTCGAGAATTGGGACTTGTCCCCTCTACCTATGCTCAGTTGAGGGAATCTCTGCCGCTCAAATTAATCTAAAGCATCAAACGCAACTCCGGATTCCCGCCGGCCGCGAAAAGATCCGGTTCACCGTCTCGCGTGGAACGCCCAATATACGACCGCCGCCGCCAGACAGCACAGCCCCCCCGCCATCACCGTCCCCGGCGCCCCCAGCCGCGTCTCGGCCGCGGCCCCCGCTAACAAGCTCCCCATCGGCATCATCCCCTGAAACGCCATGCTGAAACACGCCATTACCCGCCCGCGACGCGCATCGTCGGTTTCCGACTGCAGGAGCGTGTTGCCCGACGCCACCACCCCCGTCGCCGCAAATCCGATCGCCGGCAAGATCGCCAGCGCTACCCATAGTTCCCGTGCCATCGACAAGAATACCAGCCCCGCCCCCAGCGCCCCGGCCGCCGCGCCGAACCACCCGTAGAGCCGCGCCGTCGAGGTCCGTGACGCCAGCGCCAAGCCCCCCGCCAGCGCCCCCACGCCGACCGCCGTCGTCAGCAGTCCCAGCGTCCGTGGCCCGCCCATCAGAATGTCCCGCGCAAAGACCGGCATCAGCACCGCATACGGGATCCCCGCCACGCTGACCACCGCAATCATTGCCAAAATCGACCGGATTTTGCGATTGACCGCCACATACCGTAGCCCCTCCGCCAGTTCGTGCAGGATATGCTTCCTCTCGATCGGCCGCTCGACCGGCCGCACCCGCATCGCCGCCAGCGCCGCGATCACCGCAATAAAGCTGGCCGCGTTCAGCGCAAAACATGCGCCCTCGCCCACCGCCGCCACCAGCGCCCCGCCCACCGCCGGCCCGATCAGCCGCGACGCGTTAAACAGCGACGAGTTCAGCGCGATCGCGTTGGGCAAGTCCTCCCGTCGTTCCACCATCTGTACCACGAACGCGTGCCGCGCCGGCATGTCGAACGCGTTGACCACCCCCAGCGCCGTCGCCAGCGCAATCACCTGCCAGACCTCCACCACGCCCGTGATCACCACCGCCGCCAGTACCGCCGCCTGTACTGCCGCCAGCGCCTGCGTGACGATCAGTGCCCGTCGCAGGTCCCACCGGTCGATCAGCACCCCCGCCAGCGGCCCCAGGAAAAACGCCGGGATCTGCCCCGCGAATGCCACCGTCCCCAGCAGCAGCTTGGAACCCGTCAGCCGATAGACCATCCAACCCATCGCGACATGCGCCATCCACAATCCAACCAGTGACACGAATTGCCCGCCGAACCACAGCCGGTAGTTCCGGGACCCCAGCGCCCGCCACATCCCCGACACCGGCGCCGATTCCGCCGCCGCTTCGATTTCGTTTTCATTACTCATTGTATCATCAACAAACCAACACGAAGGGTTGACTTCATGATGCGTGGAATAACCAAGGTTGGGAACCGTCCAAGCCCAAACCGCACGGCCTGAAGTCCCGGCGGATTCTCATAACAGCATCATGGCGAAGCTGAAGTAGATCACGATAGTACCGATGTCCGCCAGGGCCAGAGTGACCGGACCGGCCGCGATCTTCGGGTCCAGCTTGAGCACATGCAGCAAGGCCGGAATCGTCAATCCCCAACAGGCGCTGACCAGAATCACCAGCAGGATGCTGCTCCCGATCGCCAGGGCCGTCAATCCCGCACCGCGCCACAGCCACACCGTCAGGCCGACGATCAGACTGCATCCGGCCCCCAGCAGAAAGGCCGTCCCCAACTCGCGCCAAAGCGCTTGCGCATACCATTTCAAGGTCGGCCGCATGATGCGCAACGCATGGATCGTCACCGTCATCGACTGCATGCTGACGCTCTCGCCCAACCCCAGCACCAGCGTCAGGAAAAAAGCCAGAACCAGACTCCTGGCCAGTGTCGTATCGTACACGCTGGCCAGCACCGCGCAGATTGTCCCGCTGGCGATCGTCGCCAGCAACCACGGAAAACGAAACCGAAACACTCGAAGCGGCGAGGCGTTCCGCAATTGCGAAACCCGCAGACCGATCAGTTCGAATGCCTCTTCAATCTTCCCCCGGTCAAAAGTCTCCAGGTTCTCCGGCGTAAACATCCCGATATCGACCACGCCCCGGATATGCTGTTGCTCGTCCACGACCGGCAGCGCCAGAAACTTGTTTCGAATCAGAATCTTGTGCGCGTCCAGAATCGTCGCGCTGTCCGGAATCGTTACGATCCGCCGGACCATGATCTCGGAGATCCGTTCTTCCAAAGACGCCGTCAGAAGCCGCCGCGTCGGGATAACCCCCACGAGCCGATCCTCCTTGTCAGCCACATAGAAATAAACAATTAACTCTCCCACCCCTCGCGACCGAATCCCATCCAGCGCCTGTTGAACCGTGGAATCCTCGCGGATCACCGCGACATCCTGCCGCGCGATCGTCATGACCGGCTCAAGAAGATTCTGAAGTTGTTTCGTATCCGCCATGCATTCGTTCCTTCACTTAAAAATCACGAGAACTCATTGCGGGCCCATTCGATCAATGAGTTCCCTGCTGGACCGCTTCTTTGTGCCGCAATAGAAGCTTCGCGGTCTTTTCGCACAGTGCTTTGTCGAGAACATTGACAGTCAATCCCATCCAATCCCGTATGATTTCGGTCAATCGTGCGACGATGGGAGCCGGGTCGTCATTTTGAAGAACCAATCCGAGAATGCCGGGCACATAGTTCGAGTACTCCCCGCGTGCAAAGGGCTCATCCGAACTCCCGATCGGATCCCAAATGTAATACAAGACTTCATCTACCCGCCGATACATTTCTTTGTACAGGTCCGCGCTCATAGATACTCCATCCGCCCCAAAACCGATCTTGCCGGAATCACAAACCCTTACAAACAAAGAAGATAACGCGAATTCGTGAAATTTCGAAGTCGGACTTCGATATTTCAAAGCCCTATCCTACAATCCAATTTCCAAACTGCAATATGTTATCCCAGCCCAGCATAAAGCCCGATGACCTTTTAGCTCGCCAACAAAAAAGGCCCGGCAAACCGGGCCTTGTATATCAGGTCATCCTTACAACGCATTCAATACTGCGTCATCCACTCATCCGCCA
>JAAYVQ010000153.1 GCA_012517095.1 Phycisphaerae bacterium
AGCCAGATAAAGAATATCTTCAGCTTCTTGGATGGCTTTACGAAAAGCTCCCATTTGTCCACCTGAAAACTCACTGGAAAGACATTGGTTTATCATTTCCTCCAGTTCTGTCTCCTGCAATTGGCTTTTGACCCCGAAATCTATAATATTGCCTGCGATAGCCAGACGAACCGCAGTCTCGAGCGGATCTCCGGATGCGATAATGAAGTTCCGCATTTTTGCGTACAGTTTGAGTGCCATATCATTGAATCGCTGCTTGACACCATGATAAGGATCATCAACTTCCGCCAGTTCCCGAATAAGCCGATGGATCTGTTGACCCAATAGCGAGACAAAATCAGGAGGTCGTCAAGTCCTACCGTACCGTCTTTATTGAAATCGGCCGTCAGGTCAGGACCCTCTTGCTGCCACTGAGACGCCAGCATCTGGAAATCTTCCAGACCTACGGCAGTGGTTCCATCGAGATCCGGGCAGTCCGTATCACAGACATCGCCCCGTCCGTCCCCATCCGAATCCCTCTGGGAGGGATTGTAGGTCTCCGGACAGTTGTCACAGGAATATCCGTGGCCATCAGCATCCACATCATAGAACAGGGGGGCTGCCTGTGTCCGCCAGGGGCGGAAGACAACCTTATCGTCTACCGAATCGCCGAGTCCCGCAGGATTGAAAATGGGATGGTACGGTCCACTTGCATCCCCCCACCAGAAATTCGCAGCGTTGATCGTTTGGTCCGGACTGAACACACCGTATCCGGTATTGCCGTAAACATCGCATTGTTGGATTGTGGGATTGAAGGGACCACTGGTGTAGATTCCATGGGTTGCACTGAATCGGACGGTACAACGCCGGATAACGGGGGAACAGAAGGACGAGCCGATATTCCAGAGCAAGCCGCCCCCGTATTCGACCAGGCAATCTTCAAGAAGACTTGAGGATGAATCGCCCCAGCATCGAATAAAATTGATCCCGCTCCAATCCCCGCGTGCCGGTATGAGGGCATTGCTCGTGAAGGTTGCGCAATGGGCCGTCAAGATCGCACGCTCGGCGGCACCATACCCTCCAACAACAATTCCAGCGCTCTTGTCGAATTTCAACACGGCTCCCGGGTCGATGGTCACTCGTGCGGGTCGAGACTCGGTGCCGCTTCGAATGTAGATGTAAGATCGTACATGATACGGTACGGCGTCGTTGGCCCAAAACCCATCGGCCCTGGAGATTGCCGTCCCTGTGACTTCGATCGCATTGGGATCATTTCCATCATATCGATTTCCGCCGACATTTCCCGATAGACCCTGCGCGGAGATATGGAGTGGATACGAACCGTTGCGGAAGATGTGATTGTTACTGATCGTTCCGCCGTCGCAATAGATTCCGTACGCCGTATTGTCATGGAGCTGACAGCCGATCATCTGAGGCGAAGATCCCGGCCCATAGAATCCAGAACCTTTACTATAACGAAGAATGGAATTGCGGATACTCGGTGAGGAATCCCTGCAGTAGATATTCGCCGTATTATCATCCCCTCCGCCGTACTCGATGATACAGTCTTCCAGGATAGATTGTAGAGTACCGGGATTGGGCAGGTGATCCTGGATCGAAATTCCCTTCCAGTCGCCGGGGGCCGGTGTTTGGTTCTTGGACGAAAATGTTACTTTCTTGGCGACCAGGATGCCCCGTTCGAAGTCCTGGGGCCCGCCGACCTGCAGTCCGGCACCCGGATTGAATTTCACTATGGTGCCCGGGTCGATCGTCAGCATTGGAATATACGATTGGGACCATTCTGTGCTGACATGGATATCGGATAGGACATGGTATTCTAAGTCACCGTTTAGCCAATGGAATTCGTGGGTTGGGCTATAAAGGGAGCCGACGAGTCCGCCTTCCACTTCGATCACATCCGGAGTGTTGCCCGAGCATGTATTATGAACGGTGTTTTCATTCAGTCCGGCAGCAGATATATGGAGAGGACAAGCCCCGTTGTCGAAGATGCGATTGTTCTGTATGGTTGGTTTTCCCAATCCTGTATACGAGATACCATATTTCGCATTGTCCCGGATAATACAGCCCGTGATCGCCGGCACCGTCTTACCTGAATGACCGTATTCGGAGGACTGAATCCCGGATCCGCTGCTGAAACGGATTGTGCAATCCGTCAGGATCGGAGAGGCATCCTGACAATAGATATTTGCGCCGTACTTGCCTCCATATTCGATGACGCAATTCGAGAGTTGATCCCGCGGTGTCCGGGATGCAGAGCCCCCCCCGAAAGAGATCCCATACCAATCGCCCGGTGAAGGTGTCTGGGCATCGGAGGTGAAGATTACATGATCGGCCATAAAGGCATGTTGATTCGGACATGCAACAACCATTCCTGTATGTGAATCGAACTTCAGGACCGTTTCTGGATCGATTGTGAGGCTACATGCCACCGCCAACTGCTGAAGGTAGTCATCCGGTACGGGACCACCACCATAGGTATGACAAATGTGATAAGGGATCCCCTCATTTCGCCAACGACGAGGAGTTAGGTCTTTCCACCCAACATCACCGGCGACAATTCCGATCGCATCGGGATGGTTACCCGAGTAAGTATTGCCTGCAACATTCTCCGACAATGCACCGGAAGTAATAAACAGTGGATAGGAACCGTTATTGCTGAGGGTGTTACTTTGCAGTTTCAATGTAGGGGAATATGGATGGTAGAAGCACACCCCATATTCTTGGTTTTCCGTAATCGTACAGCCCGACACGGTGACCGTCGCCCAGCGGCCGAACAGCCCTGAACCACTGCTGTATCGGAGGGTACAGTTTTTAATATCCAGGGAACTATTCTCACAAGAGATCCCAGTGCCGTATTCAATCAGGGAGTTCTCGATATGGCTGGTACGGGCAGCATACGCGTTGTAGATATAAATACCATCCCAATCACCCGGTATCGGCGTCTGGGCATTGGAAGTGAAGATCACTCCCCTGGCATCCAGAACACCCATGGGCCCCTCACTCCAAATTGTCAATCCTGTAGCAGGATCAAATCGCACCGTTACTCCCGGATCGATGAAGAGGGTCGAAGCATCGTACGAATTTCGGAACAGAATCTTGATATCCGATCGGACGACATAAGGGACGCCGTCATTTTTCCAGCGTCGTACGGCAAAATCTGTCACTGTGGTGACACTCTCGCCGATGATTTCTATCGAATCTGCACCGTTGTTTGCGTAGGAATTTCCGGCAACCTTCTCCGACAGTCCCCCCACGAGGATGTGCAGTCCATGGGAAGTGTTGTAGACAATTTGGTTGCCCGTGATGGTAGGCAAACCGCCTTCGGCCCAGATGCCATAATGCCCGCTCCGCTCGATTCGGCAACCTCGAAGGGTTGGCGATGAACCAAGGCACTTGATGTTCGCCTCGACTCGCCCCCCATACCGAATCGTACATCCATCCAGGACACTCTGGCTGCTGACAGAGCCGTCCAGGATGATGCCATCCCAATCCCCGGAGGCCGGGGATGACTCGTACGAGGTAAAGACCACATTGTTTGCGTTGAGGATCCCCTTGACATTACATGGAGTATTGGATCCGAAGGCGATCGTGTGTCCCGGTGTGATCGTCAGTATGGCGCCGCTGTCCACCAGAACACCTCCCCGAAGGACTTTGTCTTCGTCCCATGTCGTATTATTGGTAATCACGAGCCGGGGATGAACGGTTATGCGGATGTCTGAAACAGCACCGGCGATGATGGCGTTGCCGGTGCCGATCACGAAACCGGAGGCCTCGCAGCGCACGCCGATGCCGACCTCATGGGAACCCGCAGAGGCAGGGAAACAGAACCGCACATTGCAGGTGCTCACATTGACCATGGAGGCCAGTGTATTCATGAACTGTACTGCATCGGTGAGGGTGTCCAGAAGGTCGATCGCGTCCATCATCTCTTCAGGGACAGGTACTCCGCCGACCAGTCCGGCGAATTCGAACACCAGTCCCGCGATGTCATCGTATCCAAACGGATGGTCGATCCACTTGCGGTATCCCCCAAAGATATCGGTGCTTTGATAACCGTCAATCTCCCACACCGCGCAGATTCCGGCAAATGCGGCCGGGCCGTAGTTCAGCGTATTCCCGCCCAGGTAGGTGATCGTCGCTTCCACCTCGGCGATGCCATCATACGGAGCGGTAAATGTCACATATTGCTTGGCCTCACCAACGGCCGCACCCGTCCAAGCCTGGGCGAATGCGGCAACCTCCCCGCTGCCTTTATTGGCCGAACTGGTTGCATTTGCTTCGCCGAGACTGGTATCGTGCCACGCCTTAGGATCCTGTGTGAAGGGCGGGGCGAAGTTATAGGAAAGCTGTGCATATGTGGATGCGACCAAGACAAGGCAGATACATCCCAGAAGTGATGGCCTCCATCCGTAAAGAGGTAAGGTTGTTACTGACCGTTCCATACCATCTCCTTCCACCGAGTCAACACAACCAATATTTTACCAATATTAAGGCTTTTTGTCAAGGTCCCGGAAACCTCGCTGATACAACATTACACGTGTTTTTTACTTGACAAGATTCGGTGTCATGGTACAGTTTTATCAAGGTGCAACATACCTTTCTTCGGAGGTTCGACCATGCTGGGGAAGAAGATTAAGCATGTTTGGCCGTCCGTGTTGTTCGGTTGTCTCAGTTGGCCCCCACGGACTTCATTCCTTGCATATTCTTTGCAGGAGGTCTGATCATGATCCCAAGGACAGGAACTCTAATCCCCATACTTTTCTGCTGTTCAATCATTTCGCTCCATGCGCAAAGCCCAACCCCCGATACGGTCAAGGTTGTTGCCGTTGTCCCCAAGACGGTCTATGCCGGATCACCGGCGACGATATCAGTGACGACGCTGGATGTGAAAAGTAACGAACCGATGGCCGCGAAAGTTTGCGTCGCCCTTCAGGTCGGCCAGTCTTGGCTCGAATTATGGAAGGGCCGCACGGACGAACAGGGTCGGGCAACCGTCGGTTTTGATGCTCCCGCAGTGTCTGAGGGGAGTCACACCGTGCAGATTGAGGTCGAGGGTGTATCTGTGCCGCTCACGGCGCAGGTCTTGTTTAAAGAGATACCTGTGCTCTTGATCGAAACGGACAAACCCATTTACAAACCCGGCCAGACCATCCAGGGGCGAGTGCTGGTATTATCCAATCAACTGCAGCCTCGTCCAAGGCCACTTGAAGTGCAAGTTAGCGACGGCAAAGGGGTGAAGGTCTTCCGCAAATCGCTGGAGGCCAATGCATTCGGCGTGGCCCCATTTGAACTACCGTTGGCAAACGAACTCAACATTGGCACATGGAAAATCACGGCACAATCCGGCTCGGCCAGTAGTTGTGTGGATGTTCGTGTGGAAAAGTATGTCCTGCCGCGATTCAAAGTCGAGCTGGATACTCTGCGAGACTACTTTCTGGTTAACGAAGAAATCTCAGGTCAGGTCAAGGTGAATTATTTTTTTGGCCGACCGGTGGAAGGAACTGTTGTGATCCATGCCAGCCGTTATGTCGCGACATGGGAAGATTACGCTACCTATACGGCTCCGATTACCAATGGACAAATTGAATTTCATATACCGCCGGTCGGATATGTTGCCGGGACTCAAGGGGCCGGGGGATCCGGCACAGTACAACTGCAGGTGATGGCTACCGACACCGCGGGACACGAGGAGAAGACCGACAAGATATTACGAATCGTCAATTCCACGATTCAACACCAGATCATCGCCGAAACCCGTGCGATTGTGCCGGACGCCCCGTTTCAGGTAACCATAACTGCCGAGAATCAGGAGGGATACTCCATCACGGTTTCTGCCGAACTTGCTTGTGAATACTATGACCTTAATGGACAATGGCTTGGCCAGGAAAAACAGTCGATTCCCGTCCTAACAGGTACAACACAGGTTAATTTGTTCGCTCCCGAGAAAACATCCCGGGCGGTCCTGACCAGCACGGCAAAATCCAACGATGCCACAACACGGGCAGAATTAATCCTTTACGCATCGTGGTCCCCCACGGACAGTTTTATCTACCTGAGTCGCTCATCCCGGGATCCTGTCCATGTCGGCGAAATGCTGATGATCGATGTGCTCAAGACCCACGATGTGACGGTGTACTATGATGTTTTTGCCCGGGGTCAGACGGTATGGTCGGGCTATTCATTATCCGAGTCGATTGAGTTCGGTGTTACGCCACAGATGTTTCCCACGGCCAAAATCGTGGCGTATATCATCAATCCCAATAACGAGCTTTCTGCCGACTCGCTTGAGTTCGATGTCGAGCTCCAAGATTTGGCGGGGCTTGAGGTCAACTTCGATAAGGCCCAGGTCCTCCCCGGGGAACCGGTAAAGGTCTCGGTCAAGACCGATCAACAGGCGATGCTGGGGTTGGCGATCGTCGATGAATCGGTGTATGCCCTCAACGAGGGGCGACTGAACATGCAAGAAGTGTTCAAAGAGCTCGAGCGTTTATTCATGGAACCCCAAGTAGAAGAGCATCCCTATGAGTGGAATGACGGCCCCGGTGGCGTGTTTGAAGGGGCCAACCTGCAGGTGTTGACATCGGGTGCCATTTCTGTTCCGGCCGGGCGCAATATTTGGAAGTGGGAACGCTGGCTCGAAGATGGTAATGTCATCTTCGCGGGTGCGGGTAATGGGGATAGCGACGGCTTGGCGGAAGTGACAAGGATACGGCAGTTCTTCCCGGAAACATGGCTGTGGTTGCCCGATCTGACGACCGATACATTCGGTACGGTGCAAATCGACCTTACGGTGCCGGATAGCATCACGACATGGCGACTCCATGCCGTGTCAACAGGGGACTCGGGTTTGGGAATGAGTGAATCCTCACTGCGGGTTTTCCAGGAGTTCTTTGGCGAGCCGGACTTGCCCTATGCCGTGACGCGGGGCGAACAATTTCCGATCCGCATTCAGGTCTATAATTATCTCGACGAATCCCAGAAAGTACGAGTGGAACTGGCCCCGGCCGATTGGTTCGAGTTGCTTGAGGCACCCGTACATGAGGTCGAGATTGCCGCCAACTCAGTGGGGCTTGCTTCGTTCCTCATCCAGCCGTCAAAGGTGGGCAAATTCCCGCTGGAAGTCACACTGCGTTCACCGTTGCGTGCCGATGCGGTTCGCAAAGAGATGTTGGTGGAGCCCGAAGGGACCCAACGGGAGTTCGTCACCAATGGCCTGATCAAGGCCGGCGAAAAAATCCCGCTTGATGTGTCGATACCCGAATTTGCCGTTGCGGATTCACAGAAAGTCCTGCTCAGCGTGACGCCCAGTCTGGTTGCCCAGAGCATCAATGGAGTCGAAGACCTTCTCGGAATGCCCTATGGTTGCGGCGAACAGAACATGATCTTCTTGGCCCCCGATATTGAGGTTCTGCGTTACCTCGACGCGACGGGGCAGAGTACGCCCGAAGTGCGTGCCAAGGCCGAACACTTCATCACGACCGGCTATCAGCGGGAGCTGACCTATCGTCGACAGGATGGATCATTCTCTGCATTCGGTGACAGTGATAACTCCGGAAGTCTCTGGCTGACGGCGTTCGTTCTGGATGTCTTCAGCGGTGCACGCGACATAATGGCGATTGACGATGGGGTACTTAGCGCAGCGGCCTCGTGGGTCGCGCAACACCAGAAGCCCGGGGGTTTCTGGGAACCGGTCGGTTTCGTTCACCACCAGGAAATGATTGGCGGCCTGAGCGGTAACTTTACACTCACCGCATTTGTTTCCATAGCACTGCTGGATTATGGACACACTTCGCAGACCGTAATCGACAAAGCGCTCACCTATCTGAGCGGGAATCTGACATGTGCCTGGGACGATGCGTACGGATTGGCGATTGCCACTCTGGCATTAACAAAAGCCGGGAGTCCCGCGGCACAGATGGGGTTGGACCGCTTGCTGGAGCTGGCCATCAGCGATGCTGAAGGATTGCATTGGGAACCGCACGGGGTCGAGACGACCAGTTATGCGGCCCTGACCCTGATGGAAAAGGAGTTACCGCAAGCCAACGAAGCCATCAAATGGATCTCGCTACAACAGAATGGTCAGGGTGGTTTTGGATCCACACAAGATACCGTCATGGGTCTGAAGGCCCTAATGACAGCTGCTCGAAACCAGACGCGGGATATCGATCTGGTCATCGAAGCCCGTCGGCCCAGTGAAGATGGCACGGGCGAATTGCTTGCACAATTCCAGGTTGATCCGGACAACTTCGATGTTCTGCAAACATCAGAGATTGCCGGTGATGGCGAGATTGAGCTTACGGCCGTCGGATCAGGGGAAACTCGCCTGCAGTTGATGCGGCGATTTAATGTCCTTCTCAAGGATGACTGTACGCAGAAGGACATGCGACTGGATGTGGATTACGATGCCAGCCAAGTTGCTGTCAACGACATCGTCAATGTGACGGTAAAGGTACGCTACTTGGGTCTTGTCGGTAATTCCGGGATGATGATCGTCGATGTGGGCGTTCCAACTGGTTTTGAGGTTCTGCAAGATTCACTGGATTCGCTGGTTGCAGCCAATCTTATCAGCCGGGTCGAAGTGGCGGGTCGCAAGGTGATCTTCTATATCGATGGTCTGTCTTCCGGCCAGGAACGAGCGCTCACTTTCCAGGTCAAGGCACGATTCCCGGTCCGTGCGGTTATTCCAGATAGCAGCGCGTATTTGTATTACCAACCTGATATTCTGGCTGAAAGTGCTGGAAGATCGATTGTCGTCAACAATGCCCAAGTTGATGTGTTTGAATTCTTTGGCCGCTTACAGTCACTTGCAGAGAACTGGTTACAGCAAGTGCCCCTCGGCGATGCGCCGGACTACAATCCGGATGGTTTCATCGACCTGTATGATTATGCCGTATTGGCCGAGCAGTGGCTCAAGAAGCCCCAGTAGTATCGATATCAAACACACATGATGCTGACAGAGGACGTATGAACACAAATGGGAAATGTCAATTGGGTCAGGATGGGAAGGTACTCCGGCAGGTGCGGTTCGTGATACATATGATCCGTGGACAACCCCTCAGACGACACCGGGCCAGTTCGGTGCGCGGGCTTCGAAGTTGTACAAAAAATACTCAGGGATGGGCACTACAAAGTGAAACTGTCGAGAGAGGAACTTGGTTGTATTACATTGTGGCTGGACTGCAATTCGGATTTCTTCGGGGCCTATGAGGATCCTGAGGCGCAGGCACACGGCAAAGTAGTGCGGCCCGCTCTGGAGTGATATTTGGCATAGGGTATACCAATATGTGTGTCACAAAGACCCTGAAGATGTCCGATCGAGGAACTGGACGTGTCAGGCTACACAGATGATGGAGAATTGGCCCTCCATTGTGGGCCGGGAGGGGCACGAATTCTTGTCACCAGAATGTCTCCACAGATACCGAGTTGGCTAAACTGAGTCCGAAAAAATGTGGCCGAGCTCGAAAAAAAGGCCTGCGGCAAAATAATTTTAGTGCGTCAACGGATTCAATGACCGACGCGCACTTGGATTGCTTGGGTTTGCCCCTATCCCATCCTCCTCGCTGACAATGGATTATATAATTTCCCCTCACACCCATGATACCAGAAGATTAATTATTCATCGAAATGGGGAATGGTTTTGCCCCAGTTGTCCCGGCCGTTCCATTTCTTTGGCCAAGTCAGCGTACGGCTCACGAGGATAGGTGCCCTTGGGGAAAAAGAGCAGCTTGTCGAGGCCGACATTTTCATTGAGGGCACGCTGCAGTGCCTCGGTGTCATCCGTCACGCCATCGCCTTTCGCCGAATAAGGCGGTTTGCTTACATCCACCACAAATGGCGATATCGGGTAGCGCTGATCGATCGCGGGAACTTCGGTACCTTGTGCAGGAACAATTCCACCGCTCAGGGTAGATACCAACAGAACAAATTGGACGAGGTATTGGGGCATTGGAGGTATCATACAGTGTTCGTGGATACCAATATCATCAGACGAATTCGGACAATCAGTCAGAAGGCGCCTGTAATGGCAGGTTCAACCAGGCCAGGCCAATATCGCGGTTCATGTGGCTTTTCACGCCGGGTGGGATTTGAGCGGCGCTCTGCCCATCGTAGAATATGGCCAGTCGCTGGTCAAGGGGCACCACCGACGGCAGGCCGATGATGTGTTTCGACCAGGTACAATTATGCCAGTCCAGTACCACGGCCTTATGTGCTGGGTTCCAATGCGTCACATCTTGGCTCCAATAAACCCAGATGGCGTCGGTGTATTCCAGACCGTCTTTGATGCCCACATGGTTGGTGAACATAAACCATGTCTTGCTTGTCTTTTCAAAATACAGGGACGAGTTTTCCACCTGTTCCGTCGGCGGCAATAGCGGTTCAGCAGCCAGTGTCCACGGGCCATTCAGATCGCGGGTACGGGCCAGGCTGAGGGTACGCAGAATCGGTGTATCCGTGGAAGCAGAGAATAACATCAGGTATTCATCGCCTTGCCTGACAATATGGCCCGGGCTGGCACATCCAGCATAATAGCTGTTGGGTTTCACGCGAAACGGGGTTACATCATATCGTTTCGTCCAGGGTCCGGTCGGCGTGGCGCCCTCCGCCTTCATCGTTAGATACGGAAAAGCCGGAATGTAATCAGGGGCCGGAGTGGTATGGGGAGTGCCCAGATAGAACATGTGCCACCGCTGCCCGTCGAAGAAGGTTGTACCATAGGATGCGGAGGCAGAATCATTGCGATCCGCTTCGCCAAAATCCAGAACAGGCCCTTGGGCGTCCCAATGCTCCAAATCCTTGCTGGTGGCCAGACATGCCAGCCAACCTTTCGGACCGGCGCCATCGTAGTGCATATAGTAAGTATCGGCGTACCGCCAGACCCAGATGTCGCGAGCACCAAGGTAATCGCATTGGTTTGGTCCCTGACCGTGCCGAAAGACCACGCCTTGATCTTTGGCTTCCATGCGGTATGGTGCTGCCGGTCGACCGTCTGCATATCGTTCTATAGTCTTCGTCGGAACCGCTTGTGAAGCGGCTGTCGCATTCACCGCACAACCGACGCTCAGGAATACACTCATCGTGATCATTAAGTATCGCGGAATCATATGTCCTCCGATTCGCAGTACGGTAATTTTCATTTATTTCATTATATCAGAGGACATTATTTTCGCCAGCCAATCATCCGAATGAATGATTTTCCCGGAGCGGACGGGTCGTGTATCCAGGAAATCACAGTTTTATCAGAAAAGGGGCTTTTTTCTTTTCCTGCTCTGTTCTCCGCTGTGCTCATCATAGCATGACTGTGTACTTAATCAAGAAGGTCCAGAATCTGGATCAGTTTCAGAAGCAACTCGACCATGCCTCGTCTGCGACTACGGCCAAAATGTAGGCCGATATCAGTTTCAAGGACATGCCGGAAGGGATTAATGGGGTGTACGATATGACTCATCAGTCATAGCCCAGACGACGAGGATTACATGGTCCCATTCCCCTGCTTCTTTTGTTAGCTCCAATTCCAATTTATATCTGATACTGGTGGTCAGAGTTTTTTGTAGCCGATCTTTCCTCGAGCCGGTATCCTTCTTTTGGATCGTATACGGATCGGCCAGAATTCCTGAAGGAAAACCATGAGAGCACGACAAGAAATCTTCGTTTTATTAACATCAATGGCTTTCTTTACATTTGGGTACGCCGAAATTCCCTTTCCCGAATCGTACAATGTGACCTGGGACACGCCGTCCCAGGACTCCATTGACTCCATGCCATTGTCCGGCCGTCTTGGTGCGGGGGCAAATGTCTGGATACAGGATGGATCCATTTGGCTCTATCTTGCCCACAACGGGGCCTACGACGAGCAAGGTCGTCTGCTCAAACTGGGTTGCGTACGCATAACGCCGCTAGATCTCAAGCTCGGCGAGTCCGGTTTCCGTCAGGAGCTTGACCTGGCCAGTGGTACGATTGTCATCCAACAAGGCAACTTTGCAGCGTCACTCTGGTTTTCCGCCGAAACCCTCATCGTGGAATCGGAATCGAGTACCCCGGGGGTCCTTGAAGTCGCCTTCGGGACTTGGCGCGACCAGAAACGAAATGGAATTCAGCAGGACATGATGGGCGCACGGGGGGATTTCTCGCCAGACCAGATCACTGCCGAAGCTGATGGATTTGTGTGGTGCCACCGTAATACGGATTTCCCCGTGGATGTGATTGGAAAGGCCAAGAGCCAAGGGATTGAAGCGGAGGCCGTATATGATGCCACAACACGACGTATTTTCGGCGGCGCAATAGTCGTCGATGGCGGCTTATCCAAGTCGACGGAATCCGTCGTACAATGGCAGTTCTGGGACGGTAAGGCCTGGACCGGTCGAACCAACGCGCGAACGAAGCATGCCATTGCCATACGGTTTGGTGCGAAACTGGATGCCGATCCGAAACAGTGGTCTGCCGAGGCAAAGGCCATGTTATCTTCTGCCGTTCGCGAAACCGCAAAAGCAAACGAGTTGAACCGTTGGAAGGAGTACTGGTCGCGTTCCCATATCATCGTGAATCCATCTTTCAAGACAGACGATCCCGGTTGGCTCATTGGGCGAAATTACCAGCTCTTCCGATATATGCTCGCCTGTAACCGTGATGGAGAACTCCCCTTGCTGTTTAACGGGGGTATCTTTACCACGGACAACAAGCCCGGCCGCATCACAGGGAACAATAACGATGAACTCCCGATTTCCGAGGGCAGTCCCATCACGCCGGACTTTCGGCGCTGGATGGGTTGCCATTTCATGTCGCAAAACCAAAGATGGCTTGGTTGGCCCAACTTGGCGAATGGCGATACGGATTTACTTGCACCATCCCTTTTATTTTACCGTGACCGTTCTATCACGGCCCTCGCAAGGGCTAGGATCAACGGTGCAGAAGGCCTGGTCTACCCCGAGCCGTTGGATGTCTGGGGTCTCTGTTGTGTAGCTCCGCGTCCTGACGGCCTGTGCGGTGCCGAGCACCTCACGTATCACTTCTCGATGATGCTCGAACATGCCTGGATGGCGTTACAAGGCCACGACACTCTGGATATTCCCATCGCCCAAGACATTCCCTGGATTGAGGGTACCGTTGTGTTCTATGACAGTTATTACCGGGCACAAACCAAGAGGTTGACCGGAAAGGAGCTTGGCGATGATGGCAAGCTTGTCATCTATCCTAGCTGTGGGCTTGAATATGCCGGCGGTGCTACCAATCCGATCGAAGTGGTTTGCGGTCTCAAACGCATCATTGCGGGATTGCTTGCGATTCCGGATCTGTCGGCCTCCTCCCGTACTCGGCTCCAGCGTATCCAGGCCATTTTGCCCGAGCTTCCCACAGGCAAACGCAAGGGAGTCCTATCGCTGCTTCCCGCAAAAACTCTGGAACGCGAGTATAACAAATGGGAACCCATCGAAATGTATGCCTACTGGCCTTACCGCCTTGTCGGTATTACGAAACCCGAGACACTGCAACTGGCTCGTGACACTTGGGAAACTATCCCCCTTGACCGTGCCCGCCTCTGCAAACAGGATTACTCCTGGATGGCCAATGTCATCAACATGGCTGCACTGGCTTGGCCCCAGGAGGCGAAAAAACGCGCGATCTACAAAATGGCCAACACCTCGGCCCCTCAGGCTCGATTTCCCGCGTTCTTTGGTCCCGGCCACGACTGGTTGCCGGATCACAACTGGGGAGGTTCCGGCATGACGGGTATTCAGGAAATGCTACTGGCACCTGAACCTGGGTCGAACGGTAAACTTCACCTGTTCTCGGGCTGGCCAGCTGAATGGGATGTCGACTTCAAACTCCATGCACCCGGCCAGACGATCGTGGAGGCGGTCTTACGCGGCGGAAAGCTGACATCCCTCAAGGTTACGCCCAAGGCACGCTCCAAAGACATCGTGAACTGGCTTGGTAAACAACCCCCTTATCAACCGCCATCTCCGCCGCCGGTACCTTTAAGCCAAGGTAAACGAGTTACTATCTCAAGCCAGTTTGATCAACCCGGATATGAGGCCGCCTTTGCAGTGGATGGAGATTTGAAAACCCGTTGGGCCTCGGATTTTGCGGCTCGCGATGGCTGGCTGGCTGTGGATCTCGGCGAGGAAAAGATCATCGGTAGCGTTTGGATTTCCGAAATCGAATGGCCTGAAACATTCGAATTCATCCTCGAGATCAAACAAGCCGATGGCTGGAAAGAGGTTGCCCATGGCACGACAATCGGTCCCGATAAGACGCTTGAATTCTCACCGGTAGTGTCAAGAATCTTTCGCACATTTTTCTCTTTCATCAATCTGATCATCTGTTGTTCTTGTCAGGACCCCCTTAAGGGGGTCGCGGGTTATCGGTCGTTCACGCGATGGCGGCTGCCGCCGTGGCCTGCTGGCACA
>JAAYVQ010000154.1 GCA_012517095.1 Phycisphaerae bacterium
CTGGGATTGCTGATGGGAATGATAGCGTTGGTTCCCCTGCTCATCGCTCAGTTATTGAGCTTTCTCTACAGTATTCCCTGTATTCTGATGGTCGCCATTCTGGCCCGAATGCCTTTGCTGGCGGGTTTCCTGCTGATCAGTTGTGTTGCGGTGGCGTGCCGTCCCCTGCGGTTCCGTTCCCGATTCATTTCAATCGCCCTCTGTATGGCCCCGCAATTGGGATACTGGATCTGGTTCGCCGGAGGCGAATCCGATCCGATCCGCTGGGGTTTTTCGTTTGCGCCGTGGTTTTGTGCGTGGTTGTCGGCTCTGGTCGTTGCGGCCGGAACGATCATCGTCGGCCATTTCAATCGTTACCGCCCGCTTCTGCTCTGGACGACGCCGGCCATTGTCTCGGCCGTAACGCTCTGGGTGTTCGTTCAGAATATCGGATTTGCCGAATTGGATTATCAGCTCTACATCGCGGGTAACAATCCGGAGGAAGTCCGCGAATTCCAGGATCATGACCTTACGAAAGTCATCGATCGGATTATCGCCGATCCGACGACTCGGAGTTTCCTCAAGGAGTTTTACCCAACTGATCCCGTTCTGTTGCGCAAAGATCTGGTCCGTGAGATCCAGATCCAGCTCGGATATGACCGCTGGCCGAACTGGTTTGATGTGCCGGGCGAAATGAAATACCAGGAAAAACGCCAGCAATTGCTTCGATACTTTGATCAGTTCATGATTCGTTGGCCCAATAGTAAGCGGATGCCCCTGGCCTTGTATTCGGTGGCCATGCTGAACGAATTCAGTCCCGATATTCGGGCATTTGGACAGACGGAGATCCTGCGGTTTTCCGGCGAGTATCCGCACCACGAAAACCTCCTGATCTGGTTAAAACTTCTCGAACGCTTTCCTCAGAGTCCCGAATCCATTGAGGCGAGGTATCGCTATGCGGTCCATCTGGCCGGCCGAGAGCAATTTGATAAGGCCGACGAATTGTGTGAACAGTCCATCGACATGATTGATTTGTGCCTCAGGCAAATCCAGCCCTCCCCTCAGTCCGATTCGTTCTGGTCGGCCTTTACGCCCGCGTCCAAGACCCTGATGACGCCGATCCGGCTGCGGTCTCTGCGACAGAGAATTCAGGAACTCCGATTGTTCATCGGTCCCGAAAACCGTCAGGCCGACGAGACCTCCCGGCGACGATTGGCTCAATTTGTCATGCTCAATCCCTGCCGAAGAGATTTTCCCGACCAGGTCGAAGACCTTCTGTCCAAGATAGCCGAAGACGATCCGTTGCGGGATAATCTCCTGCTTGCCAGAGCGATGTTGATATCGGATCCGGCCAAACGGGCCGAGGCCCTGTCTTCGCTTCATCAGGAACAAGGAAAGACGGATGGAGGAATTCGAGCGCAATATGAACTGGGAGTATTGAAGGTGGGTTTGTGGAAAGACAAGCAGTCCGGCGAAGAACAACGGGTCGACAATCTGCGGCAGGCCAGGACGATCCTGGGCGGGTTTGTATCGACTTGGCCGGATAGCATATACGCCGGCCCGGCCCGGGAACTGCTTGGCAGTCTCCCGACTCCGTGAAGGGAATCGCGGAATGTCCGAGGGGTGATGCGTGAAATGGCGTTTTGGAGGATGTCGTTATGGATATGACGATTATGAGTCCCGCCTTTGTGTTCGGCGGTATGATACCGGCCAAATACACTTCCGATGGTTCGGACATTTCTCCACCCCTTCGGTTTTGCGATGTTCCGCCCGCGACGCAAAGTCTTGCTCTCGTATGCGACGATCCCGATGCCCCCGGGGGAACCTGGGTACACTGGGTTTTATTTAATATCCCTCCAAATACGAAGGAACTGAAGGAAGATTGGCCGACGGATGGTCGTTTGGCCGATGGAAGTTGCCATGGAGTCAACGATTTCGGTTCCCTCGGGTACGGCGGACCCTCGCCGCCTTCCGGAACGCATCGTTACCGGTTTACCCTCTATGCGCTCGATTGCGAACTGGATCTCCAGCCCGGTTGTCGAAGGCACGATCTGATAACGGCCATGCGGGGACATGTGTTGGCCGAAGCCCAGTGTATGGGCCAATATCGACGACGATAATCCGGCGGACAGGGTTTCTCGATGTCTCGTCGTAAAAGAAAATGGATTCTGGTTTGGGTCGGAGTTTTGGGGATCGTGATAACCGCGGCCGAACTCTATTGGAAGTCGGCCTCGGATCGGTTTTGCGAACGAGTAACCCGCCATCTGCAGGGAATCTGGAAGGGTTCGGTTGTACTGGAGCATGCACGCTATTCGCCGTTCGGTCCGTTGCGGATCGGATCGATTTCCTTGTATGACTCGTCCGGCCATCTATGGATTCGGGCCGATCAAGTCGTTTTACTCCTCGATGACTGGGCTGTTCTTGGTTCGCGACTCCGGGAAATTCAGGTGCAATACCTGCGAGGATCCCTCGTATTGGATCCCGATCATTCCATGCCTCTGGATACACAATGGTTGTCAAGTGCCGGAGAGAATCTGGATTGTCGGATTCGAGTGGACGACTGCTCTGTCGATTGGATTGATCCAAGCGGATTACGAATATCGTACCGGGATTTGGCTTGGAATTTGAATCCTGTCGGAGATCAACTCCGATTTTTCTTGATTCAAAATCCTTCCGATGTATCCGATTTTATGTATGCGGAAGTTTTGGCCGATCTGTCGAACAACAACATTTCCGGACGAATCGATCTGTCGCATACCGCGACTACGGGGGAAATTCAATGGCTCCAATCCGTTCTGCGGTTGCCTCGACCTTTTGTCGCTTCGGGCCGTCTCCGTACCGAACTGGAATTTGCCGGGACGGGTCCGGGCTTGTACGATATTCGCCTTGATGGACAGCTATCGATTTCGGATGGCAAACTGTGGGATACCTCCGGTTCCTTTGTTCTCGAGGGTCTCCAGGCGTCCGCGAAGTTCCGTGACAATTGGGTATCCGTCGATTCCGCCTCTGGCCGAATAAGCGGCGGGACCTTTTCGGCGAATCTGATGGGGACATGGAACCAGTTCGGTATCGATAATGTGACTGGACAACTGAAGATCCGGGATGCGCAGATGTCCCGATGCGAACCCTGGCTTCCGAAACATTTCCCATTGAACCGCGGCACAGCCGATCTGGAATATGTCTTTTTCGGAATTCCGTCGTCTCACCCCATGGAGGGGTATGGCCGACTTCGACTATCAGATGCCGATATGATGCGATTGCCGGTGATTCCCGATCTGTTTTCCCCCCTGGGCTTGCCGCCGTCCCAACCGATCATTCTGTCCGACGGTGTTTTGGAGTTTACCCATTCCGGCCCGGAACTTCAAATTAGTCAGGCCAGAATTTTCAATTCTGTCGCCGCTCTGATCGCCGAATCCGGCGGTACAATCCGGCTCGACAACGGGAATCTGGATCTTTTTGTGATCGGGGTACCCATTCAGGTTGTGGAAGACCTCCTGTCGAAGATCCCGCTGATCCGGATATTCAACCGGGCCACAAACAAGCTGGTCCGTCTGCATGTTCTGGGTAATTGGTCAGACTCTCCGGATCGACTCATTCGTCAGGAGCCACTGGAAAACCTTCAGGAGAGCGTTCGTGGACTTTTCGAGGATCTATCCCGCGGGGGAACGAATCTGGCCGAAAAAGTCCGCCAGGCCGGCCGATCTCTGTGGAAGGACTTGTTTGAAGACGATTGTCAAGTTCCCTTTCCATCTCCGGAGCGGCCGTGAAGGATCGATTGGCAGAGTTTCAATTCACTCCACATGGCTTTCGGAACGAATCCTTGAAAAATCCGGCACATCGCGGTACACTACTCTCTTGGCCGCGCGTGGGGTAACAGGAGAGTAACCCAAATACCCCCTCGGCCGGATGGAGCAGTGACCGAGTGGCTGAAGGTGACGGTCTTGAAAACCGTTGTACCGCAAGGTACCGCAGGTTCGAATCCTGCCTGCTCCGATTCCCCGGGCTTCCGCGTGCTACGGTTCCGGCAATCGGTTTTGAATTTCCGCCATGATAGATTTTTCCGGCCCTTTTGGCTTGACAGTATCTTAGAAATGTGCTATGATACGACAATCCAGGGGTTCGGAGAGATACTTTGGATATTGTCGGAGAGGAGTCGAGGTCAAAGAAATGACCGTTGCCAGAGGTGGTGATGTCGAGAGCAGGTTGGGTGATGCGACAACGAAGGGACGGTATCCCTGCAGGTGCCCAATGGGATCATGTTCGTTATGTGATATTGTTTCATTTGTTTCCCCTTTTTGGTTCTTGGTCGCCCTTTGTCTGTGCGGTAACCGGTTTCATCCGGATCATTCCGTCTGGAAAGTATTACGGCGAAGGATTCTTTGATGGAGGATTCTGATTGAAAGAATTTCCGAACAGCGAAATCAATAAGTCACGATCGAATGGGTTCTTTGTCCTGCCAACGAATAGAAGTCCTTTTTAGCGGAGGAACAAAAAATGAGAAAAGTATTCATGATGTTGTGGATTATCGGATTGATCGGTGGTGTAGCCGGTATGGATACGGCGTTCGGTGCGCCGGTTTTGACCGGGATCAAGATCGGAACGGGAACGCATCCCGATGCCGGCGTAGATATCAGTCCGGATGGCAACACCTACACCGTCAAGGGAACCGGAAACGACATCTGGGGCACGAATGACAGCTTCGAATTTGCGTTCATAGAGGTTTCCGGCAATTTTGACATTTCCTGCCGTCTGGCGAATTTTACCACCACCAATACCGCCGATGGTTGGTCCAAGGCGGGGGTCATGGTTCGCCAGAATATCAACACCGACGGCGCTTCGCCCATGGCTTACTTTGTCGCGTCCCTCCATGGAACTCCCGGCTCCGCCAACAACGGATTGAGTTGGGCGACCCGCAATACAAGTGGCACGACCGCCAGTGCTTCAAACATGGCCTATTCCCTTCCGGTCTATCTTCGCATGACCCGAACGGGCAACATCTTCACCGCGTATTATTCACAGGATGGCATCTCGTGGACCAAGGCAACCGGGGATGCCGACATGCCGGCAGATTACACGATGGTCTTGACCGATCCGGTCTACATCGGTCTGGCGGCCTGCCCGCATCGGGAGACGGCGGGATCCCCAGACTTGGCCACCGCCGAGTTTGACCATGTCAATATCTTCAAACCCACACCCGAAGATAAGAAGAGCAGTGTGGACTACGGCGCCTCGACTTTACTGAAGTGGGATGCCGTTGTGTATCCGAGCGGCTTTCCGGATTGGACCGTTTATTTTGGAGCCGAACCCAACGATCTGACGGCTGCGGTACTCGGCACTGTGAGCGACCCCACCCGCGAGATAGCCAGTCCGATTCTGGCCGCCAACACGACTTACTATTGGCGAGTCGATGCCACCAAGCCCATGGATCCGAATGTCTCCAGGGGCGTCTGGTGGTCCTTTACGACCAAGTCCACAAAGCCCGTCATAACCGACCAGCCCGACTCGACCATGGCGGCGCTCAATTGTCCCGGAATGTTCAACGCAACGGCCAGATCAGGCGACCTTAACGATCAAGGCCCCATGACCTTCGTCTGGAAAAATCTCGCCGGCGACACCCTCAAGACCGACTCGAATGTCACGACTTCCGAGTTTCAGACCGGCGTGGTGGGCACCTATTATGTCGAAGTGTCTAACAGTAACGGAACCACCAAGAGCAACGAAGTTACGCTATCGACAAAAGCTCTTACTTTCATCAATTTTGGAACGGCGGCTCCGGGGACGGGGATGACCTTTGACGGGGCATCCTATACTTTGACGGGATCAGGAGCCGATATCTGGGGTACTTCCGATGGGTGCGCGTTTGCCTATCTCCCGGTAACCGGCGATGGAACGATTACCGCTCGCGTGACCAACATTACCGGGAATACCCTTGATGGCGGCTGGACCAAAGCCGGCTTGATGTTACGCGAATCCCTCAATGCCAACGCCATGGAACTGACCATGGTGGCCTCCAAGGCGGGGAACCCCGCGGAGGAATACAACCGGAATGTCTTCCAATGGCGAAATGCGACCGGAGGCAGTACGGCCAACTCCGCTTCGAATGGCAATGAGCCGCCCAAGTGGCTTCGGCTGGTTCGTGCCGGCAATTCTTATAGCGGATACTATTCAAATGACGGCGTGACCTGGACCCAACAGGGCAGCACGCAGACTTTCACGATGTCCGCGAATGCGTATGTCGGTCTGGCCATCACGGCTCACAACAATGCCAGTCTGTCCACCGTCATTCTTGACAATATTACCTCAACCTGGCCGTTTGGCTGGGACTGGAAAGTCACGACTCCAAAAGTCAGCCCCTTGACTACGGAAGGGTGGGTGGATCCGTCGAAAGCCGCGACCCTCAGTTGGACCAAGTCCGATCTTGGACCCTGCGGTGCGACCTATACGGTCTATGCCAGCTTGAATCCCGATCCGACGCAATCGCCTTTGTTTACTTCTACGACTGCGGCGGATGAGATGAAGTTCGATATTTCCGCCAATTCTTTGCCTTTCAGCAAGACTATCTACTGGAGAGTTGATACGAATTCCGGCGGGCAAACGGTTACGGGAACGGTTTGGTCGTTTAATACCGTTATGCAGTATCCGGTGATCGCAACCCATCCGGCACTGATTACGGTGGTCGATAAAGGTGCAGCGGCCAATCTGAATGTCGTCGCCACAACCGCGACGGTTCCTTTCCTGGTCCCGATGGTCAAGTACCAGTGGTACCAGGTTACATCCGGCGGCGATGTCAAGGTTGGTCCCGAAGGAACGCCGATTGATGATGGCGCCGGCAATTACAGTTGTCCGTTGGCTTTGATCAATATTCAACTGGCCAACGAAGGGGAATATTATTGTGTCGTCACCAATGAGGTCGGAGACACAAGCTCGAACAAGGGTCGGGTTTTGACCCACCGTATGGTACTGCATTACACTTTTGAGCAAGTCGTCAATAATGTCATCGCCGATCAGTCGTCCAGCGGCATCAATGCCACCCTCATCGAGCCCTCCGGCGGCAAAGGACCGGTCTATGACCTGGTTGACGGAGGAATCGGTCTGGGCAAGGCCATCAAGTTGATCGGACCCAACGATCCGAACGGGGCCTATATCACCACCAACAAAAAGCCCATGGAACTGGGTATCAACGGCAACTTCCCCCGATCTGTCAGTGTCTGGGCCAAGGCACAGGCCTTCAACAACGGCGGCTTGTTTGATATGGGCGCCTATGTTGCCGGGCAGAATTTCTGCCTGAGAACTCTGGCCGGATACAACAACCGGTGGCGTGTCCAGTACTATTCGATGGACCGCGATACCGATGTGATTCCGAGCTATGATGAGTGGGTCCACTTCGTTCTGGTTTATGACGGCGTTTACAGCCAGTTGTATGTCAACGGCCAGCTTGCACGCGATGTCAATGGCAACTTCATCAACTATTACGCCGAGCTGGATACCCAGAACGCTAACAATGTCGTCATCGGTCGGTATCAAAACGATGTCAACCGATATATCGGGCTGATCGATGATTTCCGCCTGTACAACTATGCGTTGACGGCGGAAGATGCGGCCCAGCTCTACCTCGCCGTCAAGGGCGGAACGATCTGTCTGCCCTCGACCTACGATCTCGACGGCGACTGCGAGGTGAATATGAGCGACTTTGCCATTCTGGCCGGACAGTGGGCACAGACGGGTATCGCGAATCCATAATCCATCGGGAGTCCGAACATGCGAAAAAATGAGAATGTCATACAATATGATCGGAGGAATATCACAATGAAAAAATGCCTGATTATCATGATGTTGTTCAGTATGGGGCTTGCCGGCGTGGCCTCGGCCGGACGCGGTAATTTCAAGTACTACCGATGGAATTTTACCTCTTCAACAAATCCGAGTGGTTTATCGGCGTATCAGAGAGATCTGTCGTTAACTCCCAAGCCGAATAACACCTATACCGTTACCACCGGTTATTCGTTCTACAGCAGCAACACGGCGGCGACATTGTGCGTTGAAACGCCCACATGGGCCAATGGCGATTACTACCAGGCGCGGTTTGACGGCTGGTTGCTTCCCCCCGCCGATGGCAAGTACACCTTCTACATTGACAGCGATGATCAGAGCGAGCTGTGGTTGAGCTCCGATGACCAGGCCGCCAATGTGGGGACTACGCCGATTTGCAGCGTCAGCTCCAATTCCCCACAGCGCCAATGGGACAAGCTTGCCGGCCAAAAATCCGCCGAGATCACTCTGGAGGCGGGCAAGGCCTACTTCTTCTACGCCATATGGCGGGATGGTTCCGGCGGAGATGGTTGCGCATTGGGCTGGTCTTGCCCGGAGGCCGGAATCCCCAATCCGGTCGTCATCGAACGGTTTTATGTCACCGATGAAACGGCCTCGATCATCCCCGGCTTGTCCAAATTCCCGGGTGCCGTCGAGTACGAATTGTGGCAGAAACCGGATTGGTACACCGCGTCGAATAACGCGAATACCGCGGTTTGGACGACTCTGATGAGCTCGGATAATGGGGCCACCTGGCGATTGCCTCCGAATGTCGCCGATCTGGGAGATCCGACTTACACCGGAACATTTGATCTGTTCACCGTCGGGTACTCCAACCGCTTCGTCTATCGTCAATACGGGATTCTTCAGGTCCCCGAAGACGGAATCCTGTCGTTTGCGATTACTTCCGACGATGGCAGCCGGCTCTATGTCGGCGATTGGTGGACCCCCGGTGCACCTCTGACGCATGTCGTCAATAACGACGGTTCCCACGGTATGCAACTGCGGTACGGTTCGATTCCGGTCAAGGCCGGATATGTCGGCGTCGTGATCTACAATTTCCAGGGAACTGGCGGTGTCGGTCTTCAGGCATACTATTACAATGACACGATTCCCTACCAGGAAATCCCGGTTTCGGCGCTGTACTCCCGAAATGTGGCATGCCGTTACAGTCCGGCTCAGGATGTCCGGAATCTGCCGATCGATTCCGTTCTGAGTTGGTCACAACCGGTCTTTAAATCGATTACCAGCAACACTCTCTATTTGGGCAAGGTTGGAGAGCCGATGACCAATGTCTATGAAGGCCTGGACACCTCCTTTGCCCCTACCCTGGAGGCCAATACCAAGTATCGGTGGCGGGTGGATGTCTCCGAACCCAACCTGGCCGATGGTTCCACGATTGTTACGGCCGGACCGACGTGGGGTTTTGCCACGGGTTCCACCTACAGCACCGCGATTACCATTACCACTCAGCCGATCCCCGTTGCGTTCGACAGTCTGGGTGGCAGCGCCAAGTTTGTCATTGCCGCGACTTGTTCAAAACCGTTGACCTATCAGTGGTACAAAGATGGTGGGTTGATCGACGGTGCAACCGGAACCGAGTTCATGGTTGACCCTGTGGAGGCCGATGATCTGGGCGGCTATTATTGCGTGGTCAGTAATGGGAATGCAGCAGAAGACAAAACCTCCAACACGGCCAGGATTGCCCTTAAAAAGTTGATGGCGTATTATCCCTTCGATGCCGATGCCGCGGATGCTTCGGGCAACGGTCACGATGGAACGATGGTCACGCGAAATGCCGATCCCACCAAACTTCCGGGATTTGTCACTGGCGTTAAGGGTCAGGCGATGCAGTTCAACGGCGTCGATCAGTATGTCAATGCCGGGACCTGGAATCCCTCCGAGGATTCGGGCCAACTGACCATTTCGATGTGGGCGCGATGGGAACCGACCTCTCTGGGCGTCACGACGGCCGCCGGTGACCGGTATCAGGGAATCATCGGAAAACGGCTCGCCTGGAACGCTACGGATTCGTATTGGCAGATCGAGATGGCCCAGCAGGCCACCGCGGATACCAACATCAACCGAAGCCACCCGTATATCGGGGGTCTGTCCCGCAACGGTGCCAGCACCGGAAATTATTTCGGCTACTTGCGCCACATGCAGGGCATCGATCGGACGGAGTTCGGTACCGCTTCGGCCAGTAAGCAGAATCCCACAGCCGAAGGCGTGGCTCAGGCCTTTGACAGTAACCAGGACACCAAGTGGCTGGCTCGTGCCAACAAGGCCTGGATCGCCTATGATTTTCCGGGTGACGCCGCCTATGTGATCGGCGCTTATGCCCTGACCACCGCCAATGATAACACGGGACGCGATCCGAAGAGCTGGACCTTACAGGGCTCCAACGATGGTGGCGTGACATGGACCGTTTTGGATACCCAGACGGGAATCACGCTCGGGGATACGCGCAAGATCACTTTGAATTATACTGTGACCAATCCGGGTTCCTACAAGATGTACAAGCTGGATATCACCGAAGCCCGGGATCCTTCTCTGAACATGCTCCAGTTGGCCGACCTGCAGTTGTTTGAACTGGTTGATCCATCGGCCAAATGGGTCCATATCGCCACGACCTATGACGGCCAGACCTCCAAGCTGTTCATCAACGGAGTCCAGCGGGTCAGTTCCACCGGCTTTAGCTTTGGACCCAAGACCGACGCGTTCATCTGCATCGGCGGCGGCGAACTCCATGCCGACGGCAGTTATGCTAACCGGTTCATGGGTTCCATCGACGAGGTCCGATTGTACAACTACGGGATGACGAATATGGAAGTGGCCGCCTTGTACGCCTCCGAAGGCGGAAGCAGCGTTTGCGGCGTCAATCCGCAGTATGACTTCAATGGAAACTGTATGGTGGATCTGGACGACCTGATGCTCTTCATGTCCAAGTGGTTGAGTTGTAATGAACTGGGTGCCGGTGCCTGCGATTAAGCGGGTACCCTTACACAGTGTGGTCTGTTTCCGGCCCGGCCGTCGAAAGATGACCGGGCTGGTTTTTTTCGCTTCGATTGAAAAGCATCCCAAATGGAATGCCTATAACGAGGGTGTAATCTCGAAGCTGTCCTTATCCAGATCAATCGTGATCTTTGTGCCGTCGGCGAAGCTGGTTTGCTGTCGTCGCTTGCCATCGTCAAGAAATTGATGATCGGTCATTTCGACCAGCGCCAGCCGCTGATGCAGGCCGCACATCGTTCGAACCTGTTTGACCTCGTCGGGTCCCGGACTCATCGACAGATACGGCATCCCCGCATTGGCAAGACCATGCAAATATCCCAAATCCTTTTCCGGAATGCCCCAGGCCCCTTTGCCCAGCGACCAGGGTATCAATAATGCGTCGTGATAAACTAAATTGAACAGGGGAATCGGGATTCCCATGGCTGGTCCTTCACCCGGACCGGGACTCAGCGCAAACGGCCCGTGATGGACCAGGTCGAGGTGAGGAATGGCCCAGTCGGAAGGTTCCTCGGAACTGATCACGCCGACCCGCGATCGAATGAAATCGAAACAGTCCCCGCGATTGACTAAGCATTGAGCTCGTGTGACGGGGTGTTCGGGGTTGTAGCACTCATCCGGGGGGACAACAGCAAAGACATCCAGATAGGCCCCGCGAACCTTAACGCCGCGATCCTGAATCTCCGTGTGATTCTTGACCACATGCCCGATCGCCAGCGATGAACACAGAACCGTCTGTTTGCCTCCGTACCAGATGCTCCACATGGGACGGTTGCCGTTTTCATCCAGAATTGTGTGCCGCTGCTGATACGACTTGGCGTCGAGATAATAGTCGCGGTACTGATCGTGTAGCGCAAACACATATCCGATCTCTTCACAGGTCTGGGCAAGTGCCTTCAGTCCATCCCAACCCCCCGCGTCGGGGCAGGGGGGCAGGACATCTGGATGTAGATTGTCATACCCGCGAAATCCCCACCCGTCCAGATGGACATACGCCCGGCTGAATCCAGACTTGGAAAGCTCCCGCAACTGCCGTGCCGTCTCATCGAACCGGACGACAAAATGATTTTTCGCCGGATCCTCCTTGTTGAAATAGCTGGACTCCGGCTGGATATGCACCAGGGTTCCTGTATGAACCACCGGCGATCCGATCAGCTTTTCGACGATCGGGCTACGGGCGATCTTCTCCTTCAACGATACAAATAGCCCGGTGTCGATGACCTGTCGTCGGTAGCGCTTGGCCAGCGTGACATAATTGCCCTTGCCGAAAAAACACAGTCGCGCCCTCCGCGGATAGTTCATCTTTCCCAGCGAATGGACCCACCTCGTCCCCATCCGTGTCGGTCCTCCGGCTGGATGAGAAAAGTGACAACCCCCGTCGGCGGGGGTCTCCAGGATCACCATCGCTGCCGAGTCGCCCTTCTGATAACCCCACCACGGCATATACAACCCTCGCCCGTAACTGAGCGTATCATATAGATACACCGGCTTGGGCCAGTCCTTCGGCAAAAGCATCCCCTGCATGAACGGCACGACGGTGGCATCCACCTCGGCCGGCACAAATGCCCCCGGCCAGCGGCACTCCTTGACGGCCGTTTTCTCCTCTTCGGCGATCAACTCACAGACCATGTCTTCATCGCGACCCTGAAGACAAATCCATAACTGGAGATGCAACTCGACGGGCTTGTCTTGATGAAGATATTCACTCAGTCCGATCTTTACGCCGGTTTTGAAACCCGTTTCATAGGGCGTGATCTCGATCTTTTTTGCGTCGGCCAGCCGCAGAACAGTCGTCGGTCCCCCGAAACCTACCGTCAGATCGCCCGCCGTCGATCCTTCCATTGGCCAGACGTTATTCCCCTCTTTGACCTGAATGGCCAGATCCTTCGAATGAAGGGATACGCTCAGCCGTTGTCCCTGAATAATCCATCGATCTCCGTCCTGTTTGACTTCAACCTTGGGCCGGCCCCAGTCGGTTTGCGTCTGTTCCTCTCCGGCCCCCGCAAAAGTTGCTGAAATTCCCAGTATTCCCCATATCCAGATTCGTTCTAAGCGGATCATAATACCTCCTCATGATGGTTTCATTCGATCGATTCGCGCCGTTATCCCATGCTTTCTATTGCTTCTTACATCATGCCATCCAAACTGTCAAAACATTTTGTGGCATCCGGTCGGGACCGATCTTGCCTCGGTTTTAATTACCCGGAATTGGACCAGATCGGATTTGACAGGATTCCCCTCTTTCGATATAATTGTTCACGCATGGTGTCGGTGGGAGGGTCTCTATTCACTTTGAGGCCTGTCCGCCGGGAAACGAGATCGGAGCATTGATTTAGGAGTATCAGGCATGTCATCCACTCAAACCGCATTATCCCGCCGTGATTTTTTGCGTAAAAGTTCGCATGTCGCCGTGGGTGCGACCGCTTTGGGCGTTATGAATCCGTTTATCTCAACCGCCGGCGCCGCCGACAAACCCGTTGGACCCAATGACCAGGTCACGATGGCCTTTATCGGGATCAATGGACGGGGTAGCGGCCTGATCGATGGTTTTTCCGCCATCAAGAGTGTGCGGGTCAAAACCTTCTGTGACTGCGATGAAAAAGTCCTGAATCGCCGGGCCGACGAATTTGCCAAGAAAACCGGCAAAAGGCCGGTAACCGAATACGATCTCCGAAAGGTCTTCGAGGACAAGGAAATCGATGCGGTCGCCATCGCGATGCCGAATTACTGGCACGCTCTGGGAACCATCTGGGCCTGCCAGGCCGGCAAGCATGTCTATGTCGAAAAGCCCGCCTCGCACAATATCTTCGAAGGTCGCAAGATGGTGGAGGCCGCTCGCAAATATGATCGATTTGTCGAAGTCGGTTTCCAGAACCGCAGCATTCGCAATGTCCGTTCTGCCATGGAATTCCTCCACAGCGGCAAGCTCGGCCGCATCTACATGGCTCGCGGCCTGTGTTTCAAGCCGCGCGACGCCTTCAGAAAATTTCCCGATACCGAGCCGCCGAAAGAACTGCACTGGGATCTGTGGGTCGGACCGGCCGACATGTTCCCCTACAACGAAGGCAAGTGTCATTACAACTGGCACTGGCATTGGAACACCGGTAACGGTGACACCGGAAATCAGGGGCCGCATCAATTCGATGTCGCCCGTTGGGGCATCAACAAGAACGAACACCCGGTCCGCATCAGTTCGTTCGGCGGATACTACAAGTTCGAAAAGGAATGCACCCAGGAAACGCCGAACACGCAGACTTCGCTTTTTGAATATGCCGATGGCACGCTTCTGGAGTTCGGAACACGCGGGCTCTACACCCACGGTGAACCCGATGTCAAGATCGGCAACCTCTTCTATGGGACCGAAGGTTGGATGCAGCTGGATGGCAGCACATGGAAGACCTTCATGGGCCGAAGGGGCGAGCCGGGTCCCAGTTCGACGACGGTTGAAGCTGCGGCCGATCCCATGAATCTGGCCGGCGCCGGAGCCGACGCCCATTTCGCTAACTTCGTCAACGCCCTCAAGGCCAACAAAAAGGAAATGATGACTTGCGATATCGAGATTGGTCACATGTCCACCTGCTTGCCGCACCTGGCCAACATTTCCTATCGCCTCCAGCGGCAGTTGACCTTCGACGGCAAGGCCGAGAAATTCGTCAATGATACCGAAGCCGACAAGATGCTCACCCGCAAATATCGCCCGCCGTTTGTCGTGCCCGATCAAGTGTAATGAATAAGGAACGAATCGCCGGGGTCACGGGCCAGAAGCTCGTGGCCCCGTTTGATTTCTGCCGTATAGGGCCACGCTCCGGAGTGGCTGTTGAGCGTTTTGAATGTTCAATCGGAAGGATAACACCATGAAGATCAAACGGACTTGGATCATCCCCGGGATTTCGCTGGTGATGGTGTTGACAACGGTTGTGTCGGCCGATCGGATCATGCAGAATTTCAATCGCGACTGGAGTTTTGCCAAAGGCGACTTCGATGTTGCCTCAGTGATTCAACCCGATTATGCCGCCGGCTGGGAAGTCGTGCAGCTTCCTCACGACTGGGCGATCTCCGGCCCCTTTGACCCCAAAGAAAACGGTTGGGCAGGCAAGCTTCCCTGGCGCGGCGTCGGTTGGTACCGCAAATCCTTCACCCTCGACGCTGCCGACAAAAACCGCCGCGTCTTTCTCGACTTCGACGGTGTGATGGCCTTCCCGAAAGTGTATGTCAACGGCCAGCTTGCCGGCCAGTGGGACTATGGTTACATGTCCTTCCGCGTGGACGCTACGCCCTTCGTCAAGTTTGGTCAGGCCAATATCGTCGCCGTCTGTGCCGACACCCGCAAACACGGTACCCGCTGGTACCCCGGCGCCGGCATCTACCGCAAAGTCACCCTGACGCTCTGTGATCCCGTCCATGTCGCCCATTGGGGCGTTTACATCACCACCCCCGAGATTACGGATTCCCAGGCGACCGTCCGCATTCAAACCACCCTGGAAAACCATTTGGACAAGGAAACCATCGGAACGCTGGAAACCGCAATTCTTGATCCCGACGGAAAACCCGTCGCCTCGATTCAAACCGAAACCACCGTGGCCTCCGGCGCAACCCCCGTCCTCGCCCAGACCCTCAAATTCGCCGATCCGCAGCGGTGGGATATTGCCAGCCCAAAACTATACACGGCAAAGTCAACCCTGAAAGTCGCGGATAAGGTCGTGGATACCGTCACTACGCCCTTTGGACTTCGCACCTTCGAATTCAAGGCCGACGATGGTTTCCACCTCAACGGTCGTCGCGTCCAGCTCTACGGTGTCTGCCTCCATCACGAC
>JAAYVQ010000155.1 GCA_012517095.1 Phycisphaerae bacterium
GGCCCCACAGTCCCGGATGTTTGCATGTTGGGGTTCCATCATAGAGCATGGCGTCTGCATTGCACGGACTTTTTCCCGGAATTTTCCGCCGTTTCCCCCGATTGTCTCGAATTTCGTCATTTACATTTGTTTCGTGCTTCGGATTAAGAATTTCAGTAAAGGGTGGCAGCCACCGACCGACGGAAGGCGAATCGATGTAGGCACGCGCGGCGTGTGCCCAGTATAAGCCCCCGGCTTCATGCCGGGGGTTAATTTTCCGATGAATATGAAAGTCTCATGACATGGGTTCATCGTATTTGCGAACCCATGCGGACCCTGATTCACAGGGGTCCTTCCGGTGTTCTGACATCCTGCCGTATCAAATAGAAGTTACTCGGCGCCGACCAGCCACTGCATGGCAAACACGACGAAGTCCGATAGCTTGATTTTATTGTCTCTGGGCACGGAGATGTCGCATCGAGCATTCCAGTGTGGCTCGCCTATCGAAGTATCCCATGCGGCCGCGAAGACTGCGAAGTCTTCCAAATCAACAATCCCATCGGCCCGGAAATCCCCCCGCGTGAATTCATAAGCGCCCATGTCACAGGTTGCAGTGCCGTCGCTGTCGCCATCGCGGGGTCGTGACCGGTTCTCAAGATCTTCGTCGGGGCCATAGCCGTTGGATGCGGTGTCGATACAGGGAGAGCTTAGCGTCAGACGGAAATTCGTCGTGCCGGAAAAATCCGGATCCGCGTCGATATTGTTCGAACCGGCGCCGGTCCAGCCCCCTTCTATGTCGCAGTAACTGACATCGAGATAGGTATTGGATGTGACGATGTCCAGCTCATCGGGACTATTCCCCCAGCAAATGGTGTTGTGAATTTTCGGGGCTTCCGAATGCGAGTTGCCATGGAACGCGCCGCCGGCAATGTCCGCGGTGTTGGAACTGATGGTGCAATTGGTGATGGTTGGATAAACCTGGTTGTAGGAAATCGCCCCGCCCCAGCTTCCGGAGGTATTGTTGTAGAAGAGGCAATTGGTGATCGTGATGAGAGTGCCGGAGGTGAAGTTTCGGCTGAAACCGCCAATGGCTCCGCCGCCGAGGGAGCCGGGAGCGGTTGACTCATTGTTGCGGAAGATGCACTGCCGGATCGTGGGAGACGATGTAAGGTGGTAGATGGCACCGCCTGTATCGCTTTCGTTGGAGGAGAAAATGCAGTTTGAGATGGTGGGATCTGAATCAAGGATGTAGATACCTCCGCCGGCGGTAGAGGCGACATTGTTTCGAATGGTACAGTTGCTGATGGCGGGCGACATATATCCGCCGCCCATGGTACAGTGTATCAAAACGCCGTCGATATTGATGCCGGCGCCGGTTGTCGCATTCCCGTCCCGAATGGTAAAGCCGTTGATCACGCAATAACTTGTGATATTCAGGCAGCGAACGGAGTCGTTGCCGTGAATCGTCGTGGTATTGCTTTCCCAGTCCCTTTGACTGAGACTCGTTTCCGAGCCGTCGAATCCGCCATAGAGACTCACCACGGCGTTAACGTTGATCTGACTCGTGAGCGTGTAGGTCCCTTTGCGTACCCAGATCTGGTGGTTCGGCGCGGTACAGACCACCCAGGGTCCCCACACGGCATCGATGGCCTCCTGTATGGTGTCGAAGGCGGTGGCCCAGCTTGTGCCGTCCCCCCCGGCCGGGGCGTCTGCGTCCACATACCAGATTGTCACAGCGTAGCCCATGCCACTGCAAAACAGCAGCACGGCCGGAACGATTGCCACGAATCCGAGTTTTCTTTGTACGATCGCCATGATAGACACTCCTTAAAAGTGGGTTTGTTTACGAACTTGTTGCCCTCTGGAACCTGAATTGCCGGAAAAGTCCATATCGTCTGGTGTGTTGATTGGGGATTATTTCGGTCGGACCCCTACAGGCCGTGTTTCTCAAAAGGACAATCCATGTGATCCACGATACTGATACAATTTGTATCTTCATGTTCTTTCCTCCGGAAAGCGGTGTCCTCCAATTGTTCAACCAGCGTATAGAGATGGCTGACGATGTCAATCGGGGAAAATACTGATTTTGTGACATTTTTTCCGGGAGGTCATTTTGGAGTCGGAAAACGGCGTTTATTAACGGGTTAAGCGGCGAATAAGACCCGCAAATGCCGACCCCGGCCGTAGCATGACCGCGCAAAAAGA
>JAAYVQ010000156.1 GCA_012517095.1 Phycisphaerae bacterium
GGACGATCTTGAACATGACGGCAATCTCCCTTCGATATCCTGTTCGTACAAACGGTGTATCGAACCGATTGCCGTTTTTGTTGAATTTCCGTCCCATGAACCTTAACTTCCCGCCAAAAAGTCAGTCAACTTGAGTATATCGTCTTTTGAATCTCCCGTCTTTTGTATTCGTTATACGGTATTCTTATTTGGCCTGCTGGACATCCGTGGCAAAACCCATGATCCGGTTATCCTGCAGTTGGATGTTCCGCGTTTCGGGTCCAAGTCGAATGGCGGTCCTTCCCGCGGCGCCGCGTGTCTCCTCGATCCGATTTTCGCGGAGCACAATTCCCTCCGTTGCGCCCTGGATATCCACGGCAATGCTATTATCGCCGCCGGTATCGACAATGTGATTGGCCTGGAGCCGGTTGCGATGGCCGGCAAAGTCTATGCCGCCTTCGGGGCGAAAGAGCACTCCGACCTCGCGGCTGCGGAGGATCTCGTTGCGGCTGATAAGGTTGTCCGTGTCTCGGTGACCGATCGAGATGCCGATACGGTTATTCTCCAGGATATTCCGGTCGGCCAGCCCGTACTTGACGCCCCAGCAGAAAAAGATGCCGATGTCGTTACCGATGATCCGGTTGTTCCGGATGATCGGTCGCTGCGAACCGGAGCCGGGATGCAGGCCGAGCTGGGCGTTGTTTTCACAGACACAGTCTTCCACCGTGACATCGTGGCAGACCTGCCAACTGATGCCGTCGCCGTTGTAGTTGCGGGCGGTTACGCCGCGGATGACGATCCGCGAGCAGTCCTGCAGCCAGATGCAGCCGGCATAGTTACCGTCGAGGTTGGCGTTATTGGCACGATTGCCGTCGAGCACGAGGTTCTCGATCGCGATGTCGGTGATATACTCGCCGGTCACCAGCGGAAACAATGTGGACGCCGTGGCGTTGCCGTTCCGCCAGAAATTGTCCCGCAACGCGCGGTCCAGCTTGAAGCGGTTACCCGTTTGGGCGACGAGTGTTCGCTTGACGATGTCGTCGGAGTTCTTTCCGGCCGCCCGACCGCGCAGGCATATGCCGTCGCCAATCTCAAATCCAGTCGCATCGGCCAGCGTGATCTCCTGGTCGAACCAGTCGCTGTCTTCGGCCAGTTTCGTAGTGGTCGAGGGCTCCTTGATCAGCACCGTCTCGGCGCTCGAGCCGACCAATCGAACCTTCGATTGGAGAAATACGGCGTTGCGCAGGCGATAGGTACCGGGCAGGATCTTCACCGTGCCGCCGCCCAGTCGCGCCACATAATCCACGGCCGACTGGATCGTACGGACGCTGGTCCCAACCAGATCGGCATCTTTCGGTCCGACTGTGATTGTCAGTCGTTGGGCCCATTCCGGTTCGACGGCCGTGTCGCCGGAGGTCGCGCGGGGATGGGTTACGACCGGCCGCTCATACAGCGATTCGGCGATCGTATTCCCGGCCGTCATCCAGACCATGATGAACAGCAGGGCAATCGTTTTCAAGAGTGCCGATTCGATTGTCATTTCTTTTCTCCTGTCATCGTTCGGGGAGATTTGTTTGGATCATATTCGGGCAATTGTTTCAGCAGCGTCGGAAGATATTGATCGAAGGATTGTCCGCTTGCCTCGTAATCCGCCAAAAGCCGATAGAACGGTTGCGTGAGGAGAAGACCTTCTTGCGTGTCAAAAGCCACCTGACCTTCACAAAGATTTGTCCACTTCGGATCATTTTCGAGTAGGACCCGGATCCTGCGATCCAGAGCCCCCACCATACATTCGTATGCGAAGGTCACTGGATTCTGGTAATCCCTTGATCCCGGAAAGTCCTTGCCGGCGATGTAGTAAGCGTCCAACTTGGCCTTGTATCGTCCGTAGTGCTTTTCCACTATCGGATTGATGACGGAATGGAGATATTCATGGACATTGAGGCCATAACCACCGTTTCCCTGATTTTCAACCGAGAAGTAATACTCGCCATATCCGGCTCCCATCGCTCCAAGGTGATGATCCAGCAAGTCCGGTACATTGACTATGATTGCCGAATCCCGTCGCTGCATTCGAAGATACGACCAGAGAAAGGCCATCTCTCGTTCCATCTTGGCCAGATCGTATTTACGGATCTCCTGAATGTAATCGGGTTTGACCTGATTCCAGACATCATCCAGATTCGCACTGACCCAAAAATCGTTCAGGATATCCGGCAAGTCCTTGAGGAACTGGCCCGTCCATGGGTACCCCAGTTGATTATCGGGTACGACCTTTCGAAAGGGATAGTCGGGACTGAGGGCGAGGACAAAACTCTTCAAACCGAATAGTTGAGCTCCTCGATGCTTCTGGTAATAATCCTGCCAGGCCTTGAACTTCTCGGGATAGCTTTCGATGTTCTTCCGAACCAGTTCCCGTACCTTCACCCGAACGGGATGCATTTGGAAATCAGGATGCTCTTGGTCATATCCGACCACATTCAGGAAAGCCATCAGCGCGAAAATGCGTTGGTCGGCCAGTGCGGCAAATCCACCCTGGATCGCCCATTCATCCGCATGGTCAAAGGTGATCGGCTCAATCTTCCCGCCGCCGGCAGGATTCGAACAACCGTACAAGAGGACAGAGCAGACCATTACCCCGATTGCACCGATCACCGGGAAGATCCGTTTGGGGTACAAGAAAGACAAGTGCAGTCCTTTTGTTCGGGAATATGGCCGGTCACAGTCCGACAGGAAATGAACCCTCGGTGTTTGTTTGTCACGACAATTGACCTTGTTCATAACATACCTCCTAACCTTTTGTTTTTCATTTGAACCGCGGACTGAGGTCATAATACGACTTTCAGTATATCGCCTCTCCGATTTATCGCAACGGCTACTCCGCCAAGATTCATCGCCTTTTTCTATTTCGTTCATTTGACCGCAAAGTGCATTCATGGTATGCTTTGATCCGTCGTGCAGTCGAAGATGGGACATTGTATCTGTTTGAGGAGTACCAAGATGAAAAGTCGGCTTTGGATCGCAACGCTTATCGTCGTTCTGTCCTGCCAGTTTGTGCTGGCCCAGGCCCCACAGCATTCCGCCGTGAACCCCGAACACCGCCACAGTTGGTGGACGGTCCGCAACGACGCCGTCAACGAACGGGTCAAACAGGGCCATGTCGATCTGATCCTCGTCGGCGACTCGATCACCCACGGCTGGGACAATGTCCCGATGCTGTGGAACCAGTACTACGCCCCGCGCAACGCCGTCAATATGGGCTTCAGCGGCGACCGGACCCAGCATGTCCTCTGGCGGTTCGATCACGGTCATCTCGACGGCATTTCTCCCAAGCTGGCGATCCTGATGATCGGCACCAACAACTCCAACGGCAACGACAACACCGCCGAAGAAATCGCCGACGGCATCATTGCCATCTGCAAAAAGCTCCAGGCCAAGTGCCCCCACACCAAGATCCTCATGCTGGCGATCTTCCCCCGGAATCCCGATCCATCGCCCCAGCGCGAAAAGAATGCCAAAGCATCACTGTTGGCCTCCAAGATCGCCGATAACAAGATGATATTCTACATGGATATCAACGACAAATTCCTCGCCGCCGATGGCAAGCTTCCGAAAGAGATTATGCCCGACTTTCTGCATCCCAACGAGGCCGGTTACAAAATCTGGGCCGAGGCCATCGAGCCGAAGGTTGCTGAACTAATGGGTGACAAGAACCGCACCAAAGACCCCGATCCGATCGCCCTGTTCAATGGTAAAGACCTGGCCGGCTGGAAGGCCGAGGGCGGCGCCAAGTGGACCGTCGTCGATGGGATGCTGGTCGGTACGCAGGGCGACAACAACGCCCCCGGCGATCTGTTCACAACGGCATCCTTTAAGGATTTCGATCTGACGACTGTGTGGCGTGCCGCCTGGCCGTGCAATAGCGGAATCTGGTTCCGTTATCAGGGGCCCGACAAGGCCTATCAGGCCGATATTCTTGAATATACAAATCCCGTTTGCTGGTCGGGTACCTTCTATTGCCCCAGCAAGATGTTTTTGGCGATGAATACCGACGAAAAGCTTGTCAATCGCGATGGCTGGAACACGATGCGGATCCGGACCGAAGGCAAGCACACACAGATCTGGCTGAACGATAAGCAGGTCGCCGATGTCAACGACGACACCACCGACTCCGGCAAGATCGGTTTCCAGGTCCACCCGGGCGCGGAGTTTGGGCCCATGAAGATCATCATCAAGGACATCCGTATTAAACCATTGTGATACCAAAATGGAAAGGATTGTTCGATGATCGCCAGAATAGGCATAGAGGTTACGATCGGCGTGGTATGTATGGCTGCGGCCGTGATTTCGGCCGAACCGGGAATTGTCTTTGAAGGCACTCAGGGGCCGGGCCTGGGTAAGCAAATCGTTTTTGTTACCGGCGATGAAGAGTACCGTTCGGAAGAATCAATGCCGATGCTGGCCAAGATCCTGGCAGTGCATCACGGGTTCAAGTGTACGGTACTATTTGCGATCAATAAGGAAACCGGGCAGATCGACCCGACCACCGTTGACAATATTCCCGGCCTGGAGGCCCTCGATACCGCGGACCTGATGGTCATGTTCCTGAGGTTTCGGGAATTGCCCGACGACCAGATGAAGCGGATTCTTGACTATACCAACTCCGGCAAACCCATTGTTGGGCTGCGGACTTCGACCCATGCATTCAACTATACGAAACGCAAAGACAGTCCCTATGCCAAATACAGTTTCCAGGACAAAACCGTCGAAGGGGGATACGGTCGGCAGGTTTTCGGCGAGACCTGGATCAACCATTACGGGGTCCATCAAAAGGAAAGCACGCGCGGCCTGATCGTACCGGGGATGGAGAATCATCCGGTCGTCAAGGGTATCCAGGATATCTGGGGACCGTCGGATGTTTATGCGTTAACGACGCTTCATGGCGATTGTCAACCCCTGGTGATGGGGCAGGTACTGGCCGGAATGGATCCTGCCGACAAGCCCAATCCGGACAAGAAGCTTGTTCCCGTGGCGTGGACAAAAAGTTTCACCGGTTCGGCCGGTAAAACGGCTCGGATATTTGTGACAACGATGGGTCACGGGGATGATTTCAAGAACGAAGGTTTTCGCCGATTGATGGTTAACGCCTGTTATTGGGCGATGGGACTGGAGGGAACAATCCCCGCTCAGAGCAAGGTCGATATTGTCGGTGAATACAATCCCAATAAAATTGGTTTCGGCGGCCACAAGAAAGGTCTTGTACCGGCCGATGTGAAACGCTGAATCAAGTCTGAAAAAGAAAACAGGCGCCGATATCTTCTATTGAATCGGCGCCTGTTTATTTGTATCCAAACCGATCAGCCCTTGGAAACCAAATCGGAAAATTTGGCCTTTTTGAGAATGGCGATGGCCTGCTCAGAGGCCTTGGAGCAAACCTGATCCATCCGGGCCGAAAAACGGCATTTCTTGGCCTGGCTTGCCAGATCGAATGAACGATGGAAGGGTCCGTCCACGGCTTCGATAACCTCGAGCATGTTGATATCTTTGACGGGTTTGGCCAGAGAATAGCCGCCGGAGGGACCTCGTTTGCTGCGAAGGATCCCGGCCCGGACAAGCTGGTTCATGATCTTCAGCAGGTACTCGATAGGAATGTCATATTCCTTGGAAATGATTTCTCCCTGCGTCCATGCGTCACTTCGTTTGGCCATATAGGCCACGGCGATCAGGCCGTAACCGATCGATCTGCTCAGTATCATGTCCAGTTCTCCTATTCAGGTCATCCTGTTTCGCTGCTGTCCGTTTAACGGACTGCCCTTCGACATCAATGCCGACCGGGCATAGCACACGGGCCGAACGCCGATCGTACGGCCCATCGGGGGAAATTATAAAATATGCCGTGAACGATTTCCAGTATTTTTATGGAGAAAAAGTCATCGATTGGGATTGGGGTGATAGTAGCAATACAAGACTCGTTAATCCGCCTATACGAACATGGTAAACATGGATCCCTTGCGAGTGTCCAACCGTTTTTACGGATGAACGGGGTCCGGCCAATCCCCGGAAAAAACCTCGACTGCCGGTCCGGTCATATAGACGCAATCATCCTGCTGTGACCAGTGGATCTGGAGGGTCCCCCCCGGCAGATGAGTTTGAACGAGGCGCTGACATAATCCGTTTAGCACGCCGGCGACAGCGCAGGAACAAGCCCCAGTTCCGCAGGCCAGCGTGATGCCGCTGCCGCGTTCCCAGGTCCGAACGGTCAGCTCAGTCGGAGTTTCGACCTTGACGAAATGAACATTCATACGCTGGGGAAACAGTTCATGATGCTCGATAATCGGGCCCAGTTGCGGCAGATCGATCTCATCCAGATCCTCGACGAAAAAGACCACATGGGGATTCCCCATCGAAACGCAGGTCATACCGGCTGAAAATCCCTCGATGGAAAACGGTTCGTTGACCACCTGCTGCAAATCGAGCGCAACGGGGATCTGCCTGGCCTGTATAATGGGTCGGCCCATGTTGACGCAGGCGCGATCAACCAATCCATCCTGTCCGATGTCCAAACCCACGGTTAAAATCCCGCGACCGGTTTCGATCCGCAGCGAGGCCTCAAAAGTGGCCTGTCCCGGAAGGGATAAATGCGTGCCGGCATCGACGAGATGATGGTCGTAAATGTATTTGGCCACGCAGCGCAGTCCGTTTCCGCACATCTGGGACTCGGACCCGTCGGCGTTGAACATCCGCATTCGGGCATCGGCCGCAGTCGAGGGACAGATCAGAATCAGTCCATCCGAACCCACACCGAAGTGCCGGTCACTGATGCGCACGGCCAGTTCGGCGGGATTCTCGACCTGCTGCGAAAAGCAATCGACATACACATAGTCGTTGCCCAAGCCCTGCATTTTCGTAAAACGCATACCCTTATCCCTTTCACAATCCAGTTTACCCGTTTGCAGCGGCATGTGCAATAGGGGGGACGAAAGGGATGGATTTGATTCGATGGATCAGAATGGCAACAGGTGGTACGCGATCTCGCCGATTCCGACGGAGATGTGTTCGTTTCGAACAAATACTCCGGACGGTACCTGCAGGGTGGTGGGGGAAAAATTCCAGATGGCCCGAATACCGGCCTCCACCAGTTCATGGGCAAGGATTTGGGCGACGAAGACAGGACAAGCCAGAATGGCGATGCGAATCTTTCGTTGACGGATGAACGACTTCATGCCGTCGGTGGAAAGGATCGTGAGACCGGCGATGCTCCCCCCGATCTTTCGCGGGTCGTTGTCAAACAGGCCGGCGATCTCCAGTCCCAGTTCCCGAAAATCGCGGTAGGCAACCAGCGCGCCGCCCAACCGGCCCACGCCGACCACCACGGCCTTGAGCGATCGACCCAACCCCAGAAATTCGCGGATCCGTTCCAGGATCTGACTGCGGCGAAAACCGGCGTTCGGTCGGCCCTTGACCCCGATGACGGCCAGATCCTTGCGAACCTGGGTGTCGTCCACGCGAAACTGCACGGCCAAATGAGGGCTGGAAATCCATTCGATATTTGGATCGTACTTGGACAGGCAAATGTAGTAATGCATCAGCCGTTCCAGGACCGTGTGCGTCAAAAGGCAACGCGTCCTTCGGGACCGAACAATCGGAGGACGGACCGACCGCGACTTACCGATGATTCGTGATCGCGCTGTCTTTTTCATTCGGACTCCGAAACCACAGGGACGGCTTAATTCGTTCTTTTTATCACGATTTCCGAATGGGTATTGTAACTTTCTTCTGAAAAAAAGAAAGCCCCGGATTCCGAATTTTGTCGTTTTCCCTGCATTTGGGCGGCCAATTCTTCCTCAAGGTTCCGGAGTTTGAGACGGTTCGTGTACTCGAACCGCTGGGTAACCGGTAGGGTCCGATCCGAAAGTTCGTGAAAATATTCTCGAATCTCGAAAATTATCTTTACCGACGGGGCAGGATCCTGTATGATGATCCTTCCTTTTTCCCTGCCGCGGGGGGCGGTTGGAGAAGGGAGCGAGGGGCCGGTATTAACGGACCTTTGGCAATGAGAAATCGCACGAGGAATCGGATTTAGGGAAAGGTGACTCATGAGCGAAACCAAGACCGTGGTCCAGGAGATCTGCCGTTCGGTCAACCAGGACCGGACGCGAATGATGGACATCATTACACAGGTGCAATCCCGACTGGGATGTGTATCCTCGGAGGCCATCGACCTGATCGCCACTCAGGTTCATTGCAAGCGTGTGGAGGTGGAAAGTGCCGCGTCATTCTACGCCTTTTTGTCTCGCACGCCCAAGGGAAAAGTCGTCATCCGGCTGTGTAACGATGTCGTGGATCGGATGAATGGCGCCGACACCGTGGCCCAGGCCTTTTCAAGCGAGTTAGGCATCGGCTTCGGCCAGACGACCCCGGATGGCAAGATCACGCTGGAATATGCCCCTTGTATCGGAATGTGCGACCAGGCGCCGGCGGCCCTGATCAATCAGGAAGTTTTCACCTATCTGTCCACCGATAAAGCCCGCGAGATCGTTCGCGAGCTGAAAAAGCACGGGGATCCAAAGAAAATCACACACCGGCTTGGCGACGGCAACAACGCCCACGAACTGGTTCGCTCGATGGTCCACAACGGCATCCGCAAAAAAGGCCCCGTGATCTTTTCAGAACATGATCCCGGCAAGGCGGCGGGTCTCAAGAACGCATTGGCGATGAGTCCGGTGGAGGTCATCCGCGAGATCAAGACCGCCCGGCTTCGTGGTCGCGGAGGAGCGGGATTCCCGGCCGGAATGAAGTGGGAATTCACGCGCGGATCCGAAGGAACCAAAAAGTTTGTGATCTGCAACGCCGATGAGGGTGAGCCCGGAACTTTCAAAGATCGGGTCATCCTGACCGAACGGGCGGAACTGGTTTTTGAGGGTATGGCGGTGGCCGGATA
>JAAYVQ010000157.1 GCA_012517095.1 Phycisphaerae bacterium
AATGGCGGCTGGGCTACGGACGAAGTCATCATTCGAGATCGAATCGATTTCTTAAACCGGCATGGAATGGACAGATTGAAGATAAGCTGGGATCCATTTCATGCGGAGTTTATCGATATTCAGACGGTCCGGCGACTGGTGGACATCGCGCGAGAAATGTTGGGAAATCCGCGCGTCTTGGTCCGATGGGAACCCTATCTCCATCGCTCGATTGAACCTCAATCATGCAACCCTCACATCGTAAGCCGCGAATTGTCAACGACCGTAGCGGAGTACCCGATTCGTTTTACCGGCCGGGCCGGAGGCGATTTGGCGAATGGGTTCGCTTCCTCTACGGTGGGGGAACTTCAATCCCATCGATGTCTGGAAACATTTCTGTCCGCCAAAGGCGTGCATATCGATCCTTTCGGGAATCTCTTCAGCGGACTTTGCAGCGGTATCATCATCGGCAATGTCGATCAAGAGAACCTGGATGATATTTGGAAAAGATTCGATCCGAACAGATCGGATTTGATCGGTCTTCTGTGCCATGAAGGTCCCTGCGGATTGTTACCTGACGCCCTTGCACAAGGGTACTTGCCGAGGCCGTTGTATGCCGGGAAATGTCACTTATGTACCCATCTCCGGCAGTTTTTTTTTGACAAAGGCCGGGATTGGTCGATAATTGGACCATCGGACTGTTACGAGCAGCATCATCAGGCACAGACAGGAGCAGATCTTGTCCACGAATGACACGACAGGGTTTGATACATTATTCGGCCGTATGGCCGTCGAGCAGAGACTCTGTACGGAGGAAGAGCTGCAACGGTGTCAGGATGAGGCAAAACAGCGACAGGCCTCTGATCCCACCTCGGTCGAATACCTCCTGATTCATCACCAGTTCATCACCAAAAATCAGGCCCATCGCCTGCGATCGAGTATCCGTGACAGCAAGGACGCCACCAGTCAGATTCCCGGATACAAAGTCATCAACAAGCTTGGATCCGGAGCGATGGCCGTGGTTTATAAAGCCAAACAGATCAGCTTAGATCGGGTCGTGGCCATCAAGGTATTGCCGAAACGATTCAGTGAAAAACCCGACTACATTCGCCGGTTTTTCCAGGAAGGGAAAATCGCCGCCAAACTTAATCACAACAACATTGTACAGGCCATCGATGTCGGCGAGGCCGGCGGCGTGTATTATTTTGTAATGGAATATGTCGAAGGCAAGACGCTCTACGACGACTTATCCAAAGGCAAGATCTTCCTTGAAAGCGAGGCCCTGGACATCATCATCCAACTTGCCCACGCCTTGCAGCACGCCCACGCTCAGGGCTTGATCCACCGCGATGTCAAACCCAAGAATGTCATGATCAACATGGAAGGCGTGGTCAAACTGGCGGATATGGGTCTGGCCCGCGAAACGGCCGATATCAAGGCGGCTCGGAATGAGCAGGGCAAGGCCTTCGGAACCCCGTATTATATTTCGCCTGAGCAGATTCGCGGGGAACTGGATATCGATGGACGATCGGATATCTATTCCCTCGGCGCGACCCTCTATCACATGGTAACCGGCCGGGTGCCGTTCGACGCATCAACACCCGCGGAAGTCATGCGCAAACATCTCAAGGAACCCCTCGTTCCACCGGATCACCTCAATACCCTCTTGTCGGCGGGAATTTCCGAGGTCATCGAGGTCATGATGGCCAAGAATCGGCAGGATCGTTACTCCAATGTGGAAGAACTGTTGTTGGATCTGGAAGCGATTCGCAATGGACAATCTCCGTTGCGCGCCCGGCAGAAATTCAACCTGCAGGCCCTTGAACAACTCGAACAGGGGGAGACGGTGGACATGGAGACCAAGGATTCCTCCGTTGTTCCGGCCGAGACGGTTACCCGATATCGGGTGACTTTGGTGTTTTTGGTCGCCGTTGTCGTCGTATTGATTCTGGTCATCTTGGCTTTACTGTAGAGAGGACCCTGACACTTGAGGGTATCCCTGCCGACGGATCGGCAAGGCCGTTTATCCTTCAGCATCAACCCAAGGACTCAAGCCGTATGCCTCGAGGCGGAGCCCATTTTGATAACCGAGAACTGGATAAAGTTCTGAGTCATTATCGGCTCGGAATGATTTATCACAACGAACCCCTCAGCGCCGGGAATCAGCGCTCCCCCAAACGGCTACTGGTCACCAGCCGGGGTCGATTTATCCTCAAGCGTCGCAGTCCGGGTAAAGACGATCTGTACCATGTCGCGTTTGCTCACGCGATCCAGCGTCATCTGTCCTCCAAAGGAATGCCGGTCGCAGGCCTGGTTCCACTGCCGGATATGACCACGGCCTTATCCGTCGATGGGCATACGTACGAGGTATTTGAATTCGTCAACGGAAGTCGTTGCGATGGATCCGTAGAGGCGATTCTTGACGCCGGCAGGACACTGGCCCGGTTTCACCAGACGCTATCGGATTTTGCCTGTAACTGGACGCTCCTTCGCAGAACCTGCCACGACTCCGAATTGGTTCGGGGGGATATTCAGTCGATTCGGGGAAATGAATGGACCCCTCCTCCGGCACCCCAAAGCGTCGTCGATATCGCCCAACAATTGATGCTCTACTACAATCGTTCGAGTTCAACCGTCAACCTGCTGGGATACGATCAATGGCCCGAACAAATCGTCCATAGCGACTGGCATCCCGGAAATCTCTTGTTTGAAAACCATCGAGTCTCCTGCATTCTCGACTTCGATTCGGTCAAACTCGGTCCCGCCGTTCTGGATGTGGCCAACGGAGCATTGCTGTTCTCGATCGTCGGAGACCGTCCGAATCCCAAAGACTGGTCCCCCTACCTGGATCAGGCAAAAATGGGGTACTTTCTCGAAGGATATGAACAATTCGGGTCGCTTCCCGAAAATATGCTCAGTGCAATCCCCGATCTGATGATCGAATTGCTGATCGCGGAAGCCGCCCGCCCGATCGCAGCCACCGGTCATTTCGGCCATCTATCCGGAATGGATTTTCTCCAGATGATCCTGCGCAAATGCGAGTGGATCGATGACAATCGATCGAGTCTAAGGGAGGTTATTTTTCACGGAAAGGACTCGGCATGACATATCGCAATACCCAAACACGGGATCGGATTATTCGGATCGCCGCCGGGTTATTCGGATCGCACGGTTGGCAAGCCACTACGCTGGACGATATCTTATCCGCGGCCGGCATCACCAAAGGGGCCTTCTATCATTATTTCACGGGAAAACAAGCCCTTTGTGAGGCCAGCATCAATCAGGCCGTTTCCGAGGTCCAATGGCTGATTCGATCCATAGATTTTCAACAATCGGCTCGAAATTCCTCCGATTCTATATCGCTCTGGATTGAGGCGTTTAACCGTTCAGAACAAAGAACCTGGTTTCGGTTCCTGGTTCGATTATCGTCTGACTCAACCGAATCGTATCCCTCCATTCATGCCCGGCTGGGGCATTTCTGGAACGAATTTCATCGGGATCTCCTTTCGCTTTGTTCCCATAACGACAAAACGGAGAACCCGATCGGTACGAAGGACCTTATTTTCCGGATGGCGGGTTCGATAGTGTTGGAACGATATTTATCCGAAGAATAGGCGGAATATTCGGGAGAACATTTGTTGCCGTCAATCGACGGATTTTTTGACAATTTTCGGCGAGAAGGATAAAATCATCGTATCAATAGATAACAGACTGTGGTTTGGAGCATGGACGATGGTTCGTTGGGTGGGATGGATTCTGGCGGTATTCCTGACGGTGGAAATCACCGTAGCGGATACCTTTGTTCCCCGCTCGGGTGGACCTGCCCTTCATGGTTATATCACCAGTCAAACAGAAGGTCAGAAAACGGTTGTTGTCACTCCGGACCACGGGATTCTGTCTTTGGATATGGCCGACTACAAAATTCAGCGGGATAGCCAGGGTCGGCAATCGCATGTGGCGCTGATTTCCATACCGGGGGAAATCGAACTGGAGATGGAAACGACCGCATTTGAGAAGGCCGTGATGGAAGAGGCGAATCGCGGCCCTTTGTGTCTCGTTGTTGAAATCGATTCTCCCGGCGGTCGAGTGGATCTGGTCAAACGAATGTGTTCGGTCCTCTCGTCGGTCAACTTTTGTCCGACGGTGGCCTACATTCGTGGTGGCAAGCATGGTGGCGCCTATTCCGGCGGAGCCGTGGTGGCCCTGGCCTGTCAGAAGGTCTTCATGGCCAAAAATACGGCTATCGGCTCAGCCAGCATGGTTATTCTTTCCGAAGGAAGCGGCCCGTTGGATCTGAAGAAGGTTCTTGGGGAAGATGTGGGGGAGAAGATGAATTCGGCATGGCGAAATTATGTCGGCTCCCTGGCCGAACTGAACAATCGTCCGGGCCTTCTGGCCAAGGCAATGGTTGATAAGGATATCGTTGTCGTCGAGATCGACAAAAACGGCAAACGAGAATTCGTCGAGTCCTTTAACCAGCAGGCCGGGGATAAGGTCGTCAAGACCTGGTCTCGAAAAGGTTCGCTTTTGACCCTGACAGCCCTGGAAGCCGTTCAAACCGGAATCGCTGACGGGATCGCAGGTTCCCGGGATGAATTACTCCAGGCCGTTAAGATTCCTCCAGTCCCGATCCAGGAAAACGGTCGGATCGCAGAAACCCGTAAACAATACGAGGGCATCCTGAAACGATTTAAGAAGATTAACGATTCCCTGGACCTCAGGGTTCAACAGTTGAACTCCTTCGCCAACACCGTTCCTCGGGCTCAGATTCTCAAGACCTATCAAGGAGTGCTTCAGGAAATCCGGGCCTTGATCCGCATGGTTCAGACATGCCCCGATCTTCCCTATTCGGAAGATGAACTGAAGGCGGTATTAAACACGGTCCAGGCCCAGTACGACGCAGTTCGAATGACCCGATAAATGAAACATGAGATGATACGATCAAATATAGGAGAATTCCAATGAATCGAAACATCCTTTTCCATGCGGTTTGGATCGTGACTTTGGGGTGCATGGCCTTCGGAGACACTTTCACCCATCGAACCGACGGCAAGATTTTTCATGGTTACCCCACGCAAAAAACCAACCGCCAGCAAACGATGGTCTTTAATTCCGAGGCCAACAAATACGAACCGGTCAACCTGGCCGAATATGATATCGTGTACAACAAGGAGGGACGCAAGAATATCGTCAGCGTCATTCCCATTCAATCGCCGGAAATCCTGATTTCCGAAGCCGTCGCGCGGGAAGTGGCAGATCAGATCATCACGGCCTCCAACAACGGCCCGCGCATGATTCTGATCGACATCGACAATCCCGGCGGCAACGGAGAATACATGAAGATCGTCAGTTCGGCCATCTCGGGCACTTCGAATTGCCCTGTGGTCGCGTATATCAGCGGCGAGAAATACGGAGGCGCATACTCGGCGGCGGCACTTCTGACCTTGTCGTGCAAAAAGATTTTTATGGCCCCCGATGCGGTTCTGGGAGCAGTATGCCCGATCGTCATTCCATCGTCCAGTAATCTGACATCCGAATCGGACGCTTATCAATTGTTCAGTCCTCCCACTCTGGGGGCTTACCGAAGCTATGCCGCATCTCTTGCCCGCCAGTCGGGACGCAATGAGACGCTGGCCATGGCGATGGTTGATCCCGAATTGGAGGTGGTCGAGGTGAAAGGAACAGACGGAAAACAATCGTTCATCGACCGACGAGATCGTCAACCAACAGAAACAATCATCCGTTCCTGGACGCGGATCAATCAAGCCGACGAAACGACTCAGGCCAAGCCAACCGCCAGTCAGATCGCTGCCGGTCGACTTTCGTTAACCGCACAGGACGCCGCGGCTTCTAAAATGATCGATGGCATCGCCGCTTCGGCCGCGGATATCCTCAAGACGATGGAGACGGCCGACGCCCAGATCGCCGAAAATCGCGGCATCGACCAAGTGATTCGGCGATTCAAGGCCAATCAGAAAACCGTGAATTCGGCGTTAGCCAATATTGAAATTCTCCAGAAGAGGGCTGACGATTTACAGAAAAATATTTCGGATGTCGAAGAACAAGTACGGACTGGAACCATGACACGGGAATACAATCGCGGAAACACCGATTACCAGTTCGGCTATACCCGGTCGGGTTCCCAATATCGTCGGCAGGATTATAATCGCGACCAGGATCTGCGACGAAACGATTTATACAACGATCGAAATCGGCGACCCTACGGTCTCCGCGAGGGTGAACGGATTACGGCGGATCTGCCGGCGATGCCGATAGGTCCGATGATCACGGAACTCAATGACATCCTGATTAACCTGACACGGGAATATCGGCGTGTCATTTCCCTGGCCCAGCGGTATCCCGGTACGCTGCCTCCGGATATTACCATCCCTGCCCTGCAACAGAAACTGGACACGGCAACCGCATTGCAGAATGATATCCGCCGCCGATATTATGATCCTGGATTGATGCGATAACTGGCCAATTGAGTGCAGAAATTTCCGATCTGATCGCAGGCAGTCGCGTCCGATAACTCAGTTCGGCCGGCCCCGGAATCGAGGAAAATCGCTAATCCCCGAGTGCTCGGATATTTTGTATCGTTTCAATAGAGCATTCGGAGGATTTCTGTGCCCGAAACCGAACACGGACAACTCTTTCTTCTCCTGTATGAGAATGCGATTCGATACCTGAATCAGGCCGTTGAATGTTGGCGTCTCGAATCCTCGGGGCAAGCCGTTGATTTGTTGCGACGAGCGGCCGATATCCTGCGAGAACTGGATGCAGGAGTGGACTTGTCCAGCGGCCGACAAACCGCCTCCGATCTTCATCGGATCTACGGTTTCCTGCTCGAACAACTTCAACAAGCGGAATTGACCGGAGATGCGTTCCTCCTTCGGGAAATTACCCGGCTTCTGGAAGAGCTCCATCAAAGCTGGAAGGTCATCGCCGGTTGAAACGAGATTGCCGTTGGATTTCTTTTGCCTCAGGGAACATCGATCCCCACGATCCAGGGATTGTCGGACAACACCCGAACATTCGACGGAGCAAGCTGAAGGACCGAACTGGGAATCGGCTGGTTCCCTTCCAACGGCATAAATAAGTGGTTGATGTGGTCAAATCCCCTCTCCATCAGATCCGTCGCTACGCCCGAATGCGACAGGCCCAAAACATGACCCAATTCATGCAATGAAGCCCCCAGACCCGTCGTAAAGTTTGCCCAGAAGGTCCCCCGGAGGGCGCTATCATCATAGAGGCCGAAATCCGACACGACGCGCACATCGGAAAACCGAGTCGCGATTTCATCCGGCGATTGCGGCCATGTATGCAGATTCCCGCTGCCATAGAGAGCCAGATTTCCTCCTCCCAGTGCGGTATGGGCGATTACCTTTCGTGTGACGGGATCAAACCGGGTCATGGAGAGAAAGGCAAGATACTTTCGATCCATAAAAGACGGATCTGTTTTTTGCAGGTACTGGTAGAGTTCCAGCCAGATTTGCAATCCGGCCATCGTCTGGATCTGTCGGGTGGTCAGGGGAAGACGGACGACACCGACATCGACGGAACCGTCGAAATTGGATTCCGGACAAAATGTCATTCGGGGTTGGCCGGCCATGAAAAGCAATTCGGCAATGGCCGCTTGTTGCAGTCGGCCCGCCGTCGCGATTCGTCGCAGGGCGCTGGTTTGATCAGCCGGCTCGCCCGGAGGCGCCTGAAAGGAACCGTCTCCATCTGAAGACAGCACATAGAGAAATCGGAGCCGATGGGAGGTCTGGATTGGAACATGCCGGATTCGCAGTATCCTGTTGGGATGTCCCGGAGCCGAAATGCGAATTTCGTTGTCTCCCGGTTCGAGTTGGACGACCCCCCGATAGAACGACTCGGCCGTCGGCCAAATCCGGGATTGTGTGGGCACTGTCACGGTAACATGATCGGGCTTTCCCGTAGCCCTTCCGGACAAAATCAACAAGGGATAGCCGACGACTTCGCCGTCCGACAGGTTGGCGACTTCAATCAAGGGATTCCCATTCTCCGACAAAGAACCCGGCCCGACCGGTTTGGGTTCCGGCCTGGCGAGGATGGGGTTGGATTGTGGAACCGGATCGGAAGACTGGATGTACGGCCGAAGGCAATATCCGGCTGCAAGGGCCAGGAGGACGACTAAGAGCACAATCCAAAGACGCATCATAGGGTCGAACCTTCGACCTCAATCAGGATTGAGGTCTTGAGAATGAATCCGGACAAGAATACCGACTCGCACGGAAACTGGGGTAACAATCGCGTTTCGAATCAGAGCTTGGCCTGCGGATGGCTGAACCGCAATCCATCGCCGTCATGGTAAGTCGCATATTCGGTTACGATAGCACCCTGGGGGCCGGCCTTCATCCAATGCCATTGCTCGGCTCCGGCAAGCATTCCGACCTGACCCGGAAGGATGAGTTGTTCCTTCCGAGCTTTGCAGCATTCGCGATGGGTCGGAGGAATCCGTGCCTCGACACCCTGGGTTGCGTCACCCTCGCCGTAAATGTGGATCAATCCGTGTCGGACATGCCAACCTTCCATTTTCGGGCCGGCCTTTTCCGTCTTGAGGTGGCGATGTTCGGGAATCGACTGGCCGGGTAACAAGTAGATCTCGTGGCCAAAGTAGTTGTGTTCCTGGTGGTTCACCCAGAAGATTCCGGCCATTCCGATTTCGGCGAATTGACCCATTCCGAAATCGATCGCCCAGAATTCATCACTGCGAAGACGATCCGGAATGGGGTACTTATAGTAATTCATCATGTCATAATATGCTTTTTTCGCTTTGTCGGCGTTGAACTTTCCATCGGAATAAAAGTAACTGTTGTCATGCTGAAATTTAGGTTTCGCTGCCATTGAAAACGTCTCCTGTTTACTGCATCCACTGGAGGCAATCATTACTGCGCCGACCGCCCCGCCGATTAATTGTCGCCGATTCAATTCCATCATGATCTCCTTGTGTCCTGTATCCATCAGGATTTTCCCTTTTTCTTCCTGGCCCGGTCGCTACTGAGATCGTTGAACATCGCAAATGCCTTTTGCGGCGACAGCATCTCATGCACAACGGCGTGTACGGCCTGTACCATCGCCACCGGATCTTCGGCTAGGAAAATATTACGACCCATATCCACGCCCGCGGCACCCTGGTCCACCGCCTTATACGCCATAGTCAGGGCCTCCAGTTCGGGTAATTTTTTCCCTCCGGCGATGACAACCGGAATCGGACAACCCGCAACAACCTCGTCGAAACCCTGCTCACAATAGTAAGTTTTGACGAAATGGGCTCCCAGTTCGGCAATCACACGAGTGGCCAGTCCCAGGTACCGGCTGTCACGGGTTAGTTCACGCCCTACCGCTGTTACTCCGAGGGTCGGAACCCCATAGGAATTGCCCTGATTGATCAGATAAGCCAAGTTCGCCAGAGTCTCTTTTTCATAGGGACCGCCGATATAGACCTGCGTGGTCACGGCAGAGGCATTCAGACGGATCGCCTCTTCGACCGTCACTCCGATGACTTCGTTGGATAATTCCTTGAGGATTGTCGCACCCGTGCTGCACCGAAGAACGATTGGTTTATTGGTCGTCGGCGGAATACAGGTTCTCAAGGCCCCCCTCGTCCCCATCAGGCAATCGACATAGTCGGCCAGCGGCGCGATCGCCAGGTCCATTCTCTCAAGACCCGAGGTCGGTCCCATGATGTAACCGTGATCGAAGGCCAGCATGACTGTCCGGCCGGTTTTGGGATGAAAAATCCGACTCAGTCGGTCCTTCATCCCCCAATCCAGATGACTGCTGCCTTTCAGGAAATAGTCACCGGTCTTTTGCGGGATGTCCACAGAAAAATTTTTTGTTTCGACAGTTGAATCCTTATCCGGCATGGGAATTGACTCCTTCAGCAAAACCTTTAAAAAGCAATGAAACCGAGGTTGCTCCGGCATCGGGATGACCCATCGCGGCGGCCCCGAGATTTTTCGCCCGGCCGAACCGCGGCTGCATCGCTTGTGTGGCCTGGGCCCCTCTGGCTGCGGCAGCCGCCGCCGTTTGGAGGGCTATGGAAATGCTCTGATTCTGTTGGGCGGCAGCTCTGAGAGTGTCGACCGCCGGGATAAGGGCATCAACAAGGGTTTTATCACCAACTTTGGCTTGTGTCAGTGTCGAAAGATTCTGCCATCCGGCTTCAAACATTGCGGCAAGCGCCTGAATATCTGCCTGATTAGTTGCCGGCGCCTTCTCGGCCATCCCCGAAAAGAAACTCCCCAGCAGAGGGCCAGTCGCTCCGCCATCGACACCCATAATCGCCCAACCGATGTTATTGAGCAAATCCCCCAAAGAACCATTGGTCGTCTGGTTGATCCCCTTTTCGAGGCAACCCATCGCCCGCAGCATCGTTGTGCCGTGATCGCCGTCGCCTCCGAAAGAATCAAGCTTGGAGAGCATCGGATGATTGGCCTGAATCTCTTGAATGGCCTGTCGGAACATTTTCACAAAATCGCCATATCCAAGCTTCATCGCTGCGGATTCCTATCGAACGGTAAAGGCCGGACTGTCACACGGCGCATCCCACAGATCGAGCAGTTCTTTGTCCATCTTGGCCGCGAACATCTGAAAACCACCCATTTCCTGCACGGTCAGGTATTCGCCGACCAGTGATCGAACCAGCTTGATCTTCTTGTCCTTGAGAACCTGCTCAACCCGACGCAGGACCAAGTACATCTCCATCAGCGTCGTCGATCCAACGCCGTTGATCATGACCAGCAATTCATCACCGGCCTTGACCCGGAGGTCATTGACCAGCAACTCGATCATAATCTCGGCCGTACGGTCCGCCGAGGCCAACGGTTGTTCGCCGCTGCCCGCCTCGCCGTGCTGGCCCATGCCTACCACCATTCGCCCTTCCGGTAACTCTGCGATAACCGCGCCGGTACAGGGATGCGTCGCTCCGGAAACGGCCACAGCCAGAGTAGCCATATTCCGCTCTATCCGTTCGGCCACCGCCACGCATTGATCAAGGGAATACCCTTTCTCCGCCGCAGCTCCCGCGATCTTGATCACCGGAAAACACCCCACAAGCCCGCGACGATCTTTCGGATCCTGGCGGCTCGGCACCGAGATATCCTCGTGTGTCAGGATCTGTTTGACATTCAGGTTTTCTTTTTTGGCCATTTGCATCGCGACAGTGGCGCTGAGCACATCGCCAGCGTGGTTCAGTACCACCAGCAGAACACCGGCCTTACGATTAACCAACCGCAAAGCTTCGATCAGACGGGGCGGACCGGGGGCAGCAAAAATCTCGCCGGGAACGGACACATCCAGCATTCCGAAACCGACAAAACCGCTCAAGGCCGGTTCATGACCGCTGCCGCCCAGCGTGACGACCGCCACCTTGTCGGCACTTTTTGCGTGGCAACGGACTACCAGGTTGCTTCCGGCCAACTTGACCTTTGCGGCGTTGGCCAAAACGAATCCTTCCAGAAGTTCCGCGACCAGTTGGTCCGGGGCATTGATGAATTTTTTCATCGCCATAGAAGATCCTTATTGGATGAAATTACTCTTTCATTTCCATCACTTCCATCAGCGCATCGCCGTCCTTGATGAAAGCCACTCGCAATGTAGGGGAGACTTCCATCGGAGGCAGGATCACCTGCTTGCCCTTGATCGCCTCATCAAGACTGGGGACGACAAACGCGGCATGTGGAGTTTTCTTGATGGGGTCGGGCATGGGACTGTCGGGAGTAAATCGCAAAAACTCCACCGAATAGGGGTGACTTTCGGGATCGGTGATATAGACCCCTGCATCTTCAAGAAAGGTTTCCTTGCTGCCCTTGACGGTCGTTGGTACTCCGAAATGATGAAATTTGGCCTTCATCGTCGTTCCTTTCCATAGGTTTCGTCAATCCAACAGGTTTGGTCATTATAGTCTGGATCACGCGAAATGCAAGGTTCAAATCCATCTTGGAACAGGTCAAACCTTGAACACTCCTGAAGCGTAAGGTACAATGGACCTAAACCATAATGCTCGAAAGGATATTCCATGGATCATACAAAACAGAATCCACAGGCGGATTTAACGCGTCGGGATTTGCTGGCCGGCATGGCCGGGGCCACTGTCCTGGGTATGTCCGGGACATCGCTGGCACAGGACAAGGCCGGCGTGAAAAACGGTAAGATCAAACAATCCGTCTGCCAATGGTGTTACGGGAAAGTCGATTTTGAAACGCTGGCCGCGCACGCCGCCAAAATCGGTCTGAAGGGATTCGACCTGGCGGGACCCGATCAATGGGCGGCTCTGAAAAAACACGGCCTGATCTGTACGATGACGCCCACCCATGGCATCACCAAAGGCCTAAACCGTAAACAAAACCATGAGGAATGCCTGAGTATCATCCGAAAACGAATCGAAGAGACGGCCCAGGCCGGTTTTCCAAATGTCATTTGCTTTTCCGGAAATCGCGAAGGCATGGACGACGCTGAAGGCATGAATACCTGTGTTGAGGCCCTCAAGCAGGTTGCCAAGCTTGCGGAGGAAAAGAAGGTCACGATCTGCATGGAGCTTCTCAACTCCAAGGTCAACCACAAGGACTACATGTGCGACCGCACCGCCTGGGGCGCCGAGATGTGTAAGAAAGTCGGATCTCCGCGGGTCAAACTTCTGTACGATATCTACCACATGCAGGTCCAGGAAGGCGATGTCATCGCCACGATTCGCAAATATTCCGAGTACATCGGCCACTATCACACTGCCGGCGTTCCCGGCCGTAACGAAATGGACCTCACTCAGGAGTTAAACTACCCCGCCATCGTCAAGGCCATTATTGATACCAGGTTCGACGGCTACATGGGCCAGGAATTCATCCCGAAAAAACCGGATGCACTCAAGTCGCTGACCGAGATGGTTGAACTATGTGATGTGGCCTGACGGATCGTATTGTCCATGGATTGAACGCTATGGCCTCCCGGATTGAATTTCCGGGAGGTTTTTTCTGGTCTTGATCTTCTCCTTCGTCTCGGTATGATGGGATTCCAATTGGACAATTAGGAGATCCCAAATGAAATCGTTATTCCTTGTCATCGTACCCGTCACACTATTGATCGTGTCCGGATGCAAATCCGAACGGCCGGAATTGTCTAAACCAACCCCGGGTACTTCGGTATCAACATCCGACCCTGGACCGGAAAAGATAGTAGTACCCGAAAAACCAAAGGAAACTCTGGAGGCCCCCGAAACAACGGAAAAAGAGATGGTTCTCTTTGACGGAAAACAGATGGGGCAATGGGTTCCCGCTGAATATGTGGAAGGCGGTAAGGTCGAACTCAAAGACAGCATGATTGTCATCGAAAAGGGAAATGATATGACCGGCATCAAATGGACCGGACCCCTTATGCGGATGAATTACGAATTGACGCTGGAGGCCATGCGCATCGACGGCGAGGATTTCTTTTGCGGCCTGACATTTCCCTATGGCAACGCCCCCTGCACGCTGATTTGTGGCGGCTGGGGGGGATCGCTGGTCGGCCTGTCCAATATCGATTACTACGATGCGGCCAACAACCAGACCTGCACCAGCAGGACCTTTGAGAATGGAAAGTGGTATCCGATTCGTTTGCGCGTTACATCAGACAAAATCGAAGCATGGATCGAGGGTGACGACAAGATCATTGACTTTGAAACAGCCGATCACAAGATCGGAATCCGTTTTGAAGTCTCACCCTGTAAACCCCTGGGCATCGCGACATGGCGTACAACGGGGGCTGTCCGAAATATCAAAGTCGTCCGGATCACTCCATAGTCGGTTTTGATGTATTCCTCCGCCTTCGACGGCGATCTTTCTGCTTTCGGATCCTTGATCGTTGTTGATTTCGAGGACTTTGCGGTCCAAGTGATTGTTCTTCCAGCAATTCGCACAGCCGTCGGCGAGCGAGAAACCGATTCATCGGCTGGCTCCGGCTTTTCTGCATCTTGACGGATAAGCCCGTCGGCCGATGCAGCAGACACACGCAGGTTGCGGATTTGTTGACTTTTTGTCCCCCTGGACCACTGCTGGAAATGAAAGTCTCATCGAGATCCTCTTCCCGAAGTCCACAGGCCCCCATCCTCTGACGAAGCTGTTCGGCTTTTTTCTGCGTCACCGGAAATGAAATCATCGATCCGCCTACCGAATCTTAACCACCACCGATGGGACTTTCAGCGGCGCCGCAATTAATTCAAAGTCCAGCTTCATTCCCCGCTTGGAAAAGGCGGTTGTGGTCTCGCGAATCGCAATACGGGGCTCGTTCCTTTGAGAACTAATATGGCCAAGCATGACGGCCTTCGGCGCTCGGCAACTACAACCGCGAACATGACACAGCAACTCCGCCGTCTGCGGATTGCTCAGGTGAAAGCGGCTGTTGGGATTGAAATACCGCTCCAGGAGTTCCAGGTCGTGATTGGACTCGACGAAAATGAAATCCGCATCGACCAGATGCGGTGCAATCTTTTTCCATTTGCAGAAATCCGTCAACAGGACCATCCGAGCATTCTCGCGTTCCGTGCGACATTCCACAACAAATCCATAGGTCGCAAACGCCGGATGATGATCCAGCGCAAATGGCTGGATGGAAAAATCGCCGATTGAAAATCCCGCATCGTCAAACGGCCGTAGAATCAACTGCCCGAAACCGTACGGATAGAAAAACCGTTCGCGAAGCTGCGACAAGCATTGGTAATGGATATGAACCGGCAGTTGAAGCTGCTCGATGACTCGCAGGGGATAATGGCTGACATGATCGCTATGGGCATGCGATACAATCACCGCATCCGGTCGAGCCGGACCCTCGGTAAATCCAAGCAAGGCCGCCCGGGTCCGCTTCATCGATCCAAATCCGCAATCGAACACCAGTCGCGTACGGTCCGTCCAGAGGGTCAGACAATTGCCGTTGCTGCTACTGCACAAACTCTGAAAATACACCGCCATCCGTGACCGTCCAATTGTGTTTCGTTATCGCCGCCGAATCAAAACCATACGATAACAGGAAATCATGCAAATGAAAGATTTCGCCTCACAAATTTATCGGACGATACTCCCAGCCCCCGCCATCGGGGGGTAATTGTACCGCAGGTTGTCGCTAACCACTTGGAATTTCAAGTTTTATATTCCGACAGGTCGATAAAACACGCAGAACCATGTGTCCAGTATGGATTGACAGGGATTGTCAGGAATCGTCACGGATGAATGGACCGGCTGTACCCGGAACCTCGATTGTTCATCGGCAATCGTCAGCTACCGTTGAGCCGCTTCGTCCTTGCGCGAATCATTCTCCGATTGAATCTTCATCCTGTCATCAATCCGGCGGCGATCTTCCATCGTTACAATCCAATTTCGAGATGCTGTTTAACCTGGCTCCCATCGGATATTTGATCCTCTATGAAGATATGGCGATCCGGGAAGTCAACCATACGGCTGAATCGCTTTTGGGGATTTCACGACAGGAGTTGCTTGGGAATCCTCTCATTCTGTATGCGCCGGTCCCGTTTCGTGAATCCCTGCGAATTCATTTTCGCCGGGTTTTTTCCGGTCACGAAGAGAGTATCGAGCTGAGGTTTGATCACCCCGGGGGATCGGTTCCCGTTCAACTACACAGTGCCCGAATTCCGCAAACCACAACCCACCGACCTTGTTGCCTATGCTCGTTGATCGACCTTTCCGGCCGGCAAAATACCCAGGATGAGCTAATCCGTCATCAGGCACGACTGAAAGCCCTCCAGATCGAACAGGCCAAACGCGTAGCCGAACTCCAGGACCGATTGCTCGAAGAATCCACGATCCGTCGCAAAGCCCAGCAGGAGGCCCGGCTTCACAGCCAGACCGTCCAGGAACGATCTGAGGAACTTGACCGGTTGCGTCGTGATCTGGCTGAACAGGCAACCAAGCAGCTTCAAACGGAACAGCATCTGACCCGTTTACAACAACATCTTTCTCGATTGACGCAGGGATTCGTGAAACCCGATATTGGGCCCACACAGTCGGGCTCTTCCGAATCTCCGATCTCCGAAGAACTTCCGTCTCCTGAACATCTCCATCAGATCCATCACCGTCTTCTCAGTCGGATCGAGAAACTGGATGAAGGAGTGCGTCGCCGCCAGGCCGCCATGGAACCCAAGATCCGGCTTGTCCTGCGTTTGTTGGCTCAGGCCGATCGACTTCGAAGATTACGAACGGAAAATCCCGAAAGGACCAGCAGACAATCTCTGGATCAGTCCCTGCAAACCAACGAAACCCTGCTCCAAAAAACCTGCCGCCTCAACTCCCTGGCCGCCTGGCAATATGATCCTGTTCGTGAACAGTGGATAGTCGGTATCGGTCGGGTTATGCTGATGGGAAATTGTAAGGAGGGATTCGAATCGGATCCTACAATATTTTATGATTCCGTCATCCCCGAAGACCGTTCACTCTTGCGTCGGATACTGCAATCCACTCCTTCGAATCCTCGAATTCAGATTGTGGATCTTCGTCTCGCCCGGGAAAACGGGACCATTCGGCATATCCGACATACCCTCGAAATCCTTCCGCAACCGGATAATACCATCCGGATATCGGCTGTGGTCGTTGATATTACCGCCTGGAAAAAAAGTGAATTCTGCAAAACCCGACTCCTTCACCGGATCGGCCGTCTCGGACGCGACCAGATCGATATCCTGTCCACTCAGCGGGATCAGCTCCTGCTTGAACAATCCTCTCTGCAAACCCAGATTGAGGATTTGAGTCGGCAGCGTCATGTTCTCGGGAATCGCATTGAAACTCTGCAGAAAGGACTGGCTTCGCTTCGACAACAATATGCAAACGAACGCGAACGGAACCGACAACTTGTATCCCAGTTCCGAAAACACAAAGAACGACTGACACGGCTTGTCGGAGAACGAACCCGACAGATCGAGGATATCCGTCGGTCGGTCGAAACCCGCATCCGAAACCAGCGGGCCTGTATCGCTGATCTGACGGTGCAACTCGACGAAAGCCGATCTCTTGCCGAGCAACACCTCCGGAGATATGAACAATTACAACAGCGGGCAATCCAACAGCAACAATCCGCTCAACTTCAGCTTGTCAACGATCGGGAATCCTATACATCCCGTATTCGCGAATTAACCGACGCCCTCGTAGCAGCTCAACAGAATGCGGAGATGCAACGGCGTAACGCCATCGAATTCCAATCCGAGTTTCACGAACAACGCGAATCCCTTCAATCCGCTCTGGTTGATGCCGAAGAGAAGGCCGTCCGCCTGGGGGATAACCTCCAGCAACTCACCAGCCGATACAATACCCTTGCCATACAGGCCTCGGAAGAAATCGAACGGCTCAAAACCGAACTTGCCCACTCTCGTTGTGAACGGCTTGCCTCCCAATCCGAGTACAAACGAGATATCGACGATGTACAAACCGCTCGAGATAACGCCATATCTGAGATCCAGCGGATTCAATCGGCTCTCGACCTGAGTCATCAGACGATCGCCGATCTGCAAAAACAACTTCAGTCTCAACAGGATCAATCCCAATCATTGAGTCAATCTCTCCAGTCCGAACTGGAAAACCTCAGGTATCGTCTGGGCGAATCTCTGAGAGATTTGGCGGGGTTTGCACAGATGATCCGTGGAGACATCCAGCAAATACTTTCTCATATCCAACAGGGAACCAATCATTCTGAATGGTCCGATCTTGCTTCGCACATCGCCGAACTGGGAGACATCGCGGACCTTCTGATCGTAACCCGACAACTGGGCAATCGAACAAATGTGGATGTTCAATCTGTGGTGGAATCCGTTCTGGATTCCTTTCAGAACTGGATTCAACAAGCCGGCGTTCAAATCGAGATAGGACCTCTGCCGGAATGCCATGCCGATGCCCATTTACTGGCCCGGCTCTTTTATGAGCTGATCGACAATGCGCTCAAATTCCTTGTTCCTCGTCGGCCAGGCCGAATCATCATTACCTCCCGGACGGGCGAAGGGAAATGGTTTTTCCACATCCAAGACAACGGAATCGGGATGCATTCGGATCAGATCGATCAGGCCTTCGATCTTGGTGTTCAACTGACTCCCCGAACTCCCGGACGCGGGCTGGGGCTGGCCATTGTTCGAAGAATCGTCAACCTCCACAACGGACACCTCGAAGTCCAGTCCCAACCCGGAAACGGGACTGGCATCCTGGTGGCGTTGCCATTAGACTGAAACGCACAAAAAAACGCAGGCATCGAATACCCGGCGTCGATGAAGTTCCGATAACCGGTCAGGGTTCGGTTGTCGCTCGCTTGATATAGATCAAATCGATATCCAGAAGCAATTTCGATCCCGACAATACCTCCACCTCGTCGAGTACTTTTTCCAGTCCCGCGGATAAAGTTCCCGTACCACGCTTTGACGATAAATCGATGGGACCCTGCCCGAAGGCCTGGTGCATCTTTTGAAGATATTCCTTTTCCGGATCCGTCAAGGTATCCAGATTGATCTGGCGATATTGATCCCACGAGCCGACCATTTCCTCCAGAGATGCAACATAGATCATTTCTTCAGAACAGAACGCTCGCTGGGGACCGATCCCCCACTTCCGATAGGCGGCGGAATCAAACACCCCCATGGCCGGCCGAGATGGAAGATCCTGGGGATTTTTCGCAAACATTGCCCGGCAATATCTTCGCACATAGGCCTTCTCGGACTTGCTCAACTGTGGATTGTTTTCCGTCGCCCAGATTACCTTCCAGCATCCCGTGATGGCCGTAAAATCCGTCGGCCGCCCGGAACAGATTGCGCAGGCCGCTCGGGGCATATTGGATACAATCGCCCCGCATCCATTACAAACCCAGTATTGGTCACCCAAGCGCCCCCCCAGCAATCCGAGGGATCCTCGACCTGTCTTGATCCATTCAAGATGGTCTTCTTTAATCTTCCGTTCCTGCTCGACGGACGCAATCGCCTCGGCATTCCCCTCCCGCCGGATCATCTCCATAAACAGCGAATATCGTTTATCTACACCGGCCAAACCGACATTGATCATCAGATCCATATCATGCTTGGTCCCATGCAGAGCCACCTCGCCGGACGACGAATCTGGGGCCTCCTGGTCGAAGGCAGCCATCAAAAGCTGGTTGTTCTCGGCAAGAACCTCCTGGGAGCGTGCCAACGCCGCAAATAACTGGGCAATCGCCTCATGTCCTTCCCGGCTGGCCTGGTTGGCATAAGTCAAATAGGTCTTGGCGTCTTTTTGGGCATCGGAATACATCAATTGCAGAACCGATACGGTCTCCGGGCACCGCGCGGCAGAGTACCGGCCCGCCGCCACGACCAGAAGGGGACAAAGAAAAACCGTAATTGCCATGCTGATAAGGAGCGTGATTCTTTTCATAATTCTGTCTCCTTTCTAAAGGGATCCAGAAATTGATTCTTGTAGTATACCGTAAATCTCCTTGTTCGTCAAGAAAACACACCTTCATTATCGAACGATTTTTCGAAATTAAGCCAATAAAATTCCCGGATATGATCTTATAGACGCCGGATTCCCCCGTTTGATTGCACAAAATCCGTTATATTCCGAAAATTCACATTTCCTTTACCATACCGCAAATTTGTCCAAATGTTGAACTTTTGGATTAACAATTCGAGTTATCAACATCGCCAATGCTATTAGTCATTGAACGAGAGTTGTTTTTTAGTCCATCCAATGGGAACCGAAACTCATCAGTTATTCTCTCTCCGGAATAAAAATATCCTGTGCATCGATGGACCAATACGGCATGAAACCCTCAGCGAAAAGGACTTTAAGTTTGTAGAGTTCCAGCGACCAGACGTTCGGCTCACCTGAAACGGGAGCTGTCAACTGAACCTCATATCGCCCCACATCTTCAAAATCCACGAACTTCTGGACCGTCGAAACGATTCGTCCCATCGAATCATACAGGGCCGCCCTGTGAAAACCTTCCCCCATCACCTCAAAGCGGATTTTGACTTCTTTTATCCCCGGCCTTAAGCAGCCGTATGCCCGTGGCAATAGACTCGCTAACTGCGTGTGTCTGGGGTCGACCACCGTCAGTTTGCATCGGCCGTCCCACTGGACTTGCCAAGCGTAGGCATCGCGACTTTCGCAGCGCAAACGATAGATGCCCGGCCCCGACAACAAAAGCGAATCGGCTTCGAACATCCTGCGGTCGTTGGCAAAGGTTTTCTCCACAAGGGATTTCCCCCGCAGATCGTCGATGGTGATCTTGCCCTGTGCCAGTCCTTCTCGAATCAACAGGATGGGAGCGGACACATTCCACTCAACCTTCAGGTACATCTCCGCGGCGGGATTGACAAAGCGGATCGCCTTCCAACTCGCCACTTCCGGCATTGCTTTGGGGGGCTCTTCGAACACCGGAAACAATCCATATCGCGCCGCGAAGGCCGGGAACATCCACGCGTGCGTTTCTTCCGCGACGCTATCGCGGTCGTGCAGGAATTCCATCGAACTGATCCACGACCGCTCCATCGCGTCGAGGTACCGCCCGTCCGGCTTTCGGCCCAGAATCCAACTGAAGGCATTGAGCGTCCGGCAGGCGTACTCCGGATACATCCCCAGCGTACGGTTGGCCACACGATCAATCGCCTCGGCGAGTGTGTTGTCGCCGGAAAGCTGTTGTACCGTCAGCATCCCATTCATCGCAATGCCGTTGAAAAACGCAATCCGATTGTCCCAGCGGATCTTGAATTTGCCTGTCGGCGATTGGCCCTCGATGAGCCGGTTGCAGGCCGTTGTCGCCGCTTCGAGAATCTCGGGATTGCCCGTCACTTCATACAGTCCGCTGAGGGCATACAACGACCAACCAATCTGTCGTTCATTACCCAGTCCCTCGCCGCGTTCGAGTTGGCCGGCGATCCACTTGCCGATCTTCTCGGCGGTTTCGAGACTGCGGATCTCACCCGTCAGCAGATAATGCAGCAGCAGGCCCCGGATAAACACATGCCCCAGCTCAGCCTGCGTCGTCGTGTGTTGGGGGCTGTGTTTCCACTGGAATCCCGCGGCGTTTTCGGTGTCGATGTCGGCCTGGTGCCGCACCATCACTTCGGCCTGGTTCAGGTACCATACATCCCCGGTCCGCAGAAACTGCATCAGGAAATTCCACGGTATATCATATTCCAGGTCCATGTACGCATTCTTGCCCTTGTATGGCCCGCCCATGTACCCGTCGCCGAAATCCCGGAAGCCAAACGGCATACCATTGACGAATTGCTGCATGTCGATCTGCCGTCGCGCCTCCCAATACGGCAACGATTCAAGCGACTCAGGGGTTCGCGGCATCAGCGCCCCCGCCGCTTTTGTCCCGCACACCCACGCCGGAGGAATCACCGCCCGCAACGGGTCCAGATGCATTGTCTCGGGTTTGTCCAGTGACATCTCCAAAACCACCTCGTGCGTCTTGGCCAAGCCCCCTTCCCACTCGAAGGGTTCCTTGCCTGCCCACAACCGAACGCCGAAATTGTCTTTGGATACAAAGAGCTGCTTGGGACAATTCTGCCAGAAATGCCGCAGGCCGAATTTCGTCCATCGTCCATTGGCTTGTACCCCCAGCCAGCCGGGGCTTCGCGTTCCCTCGATGGGTTTTTGCCCCGGCCGCTCGATCGTATAGTGCAACTCATCCGGCTGATCGAGCACAACCTCGCTATCGACCGGAACATCGACCACACCCGATTCCGATCCAAATCGTACGGCCGTGATCTCCCCCGCCGGCCGAAAGACCCAGCGAATGTCCTTGACCTTCACGACTGGATTCGGCGTCTCATACGGTTGTTTTCGTGCTACTGCATGCGTTACCGTTAAACACATCCGCATCTGCGGACCCTCACGCATCAGTTCAGTTTGAAGAGTATAATGAAATCCAGTAGGTTTATGATCTGAATCGACAAGGGTACCCCCCTGCTCATCTTTCAACATATTTGCAGAAGGTGTTATCCGATGATTTTCGTCCTGAAGGGATTGCCATTGCTCGGACCCAGACTCGGTCTGAACCTTCATCAACAAATCGGTTTCTTTAAAAAGAACCTGATCCTTATCACCCTCCCATACTGAACAGAGCGGTCCCGGTAGCGGTTTGACTTTGATGTTGGTAACCGGCCAGGGCTTAAACCACGATGCAAGTATCTTCGCTGGGTCGATAGTCTCTGTAGTCGAAACATTCGTTTCGGTAACTTCAGAATTGTTGATTTCCAGGGTCCGTGTTTCACCCGCATTTGCATCGTATTCTGCTAATAGCCAACGGATCGAACCATCGGGCCATTGGGAAAGGATCTTGACCTGAAGAGATGCTGGATTTCGCGATGAATCAAGCAATTGAATCATTTTCGGATTACAGAACATCCCTTCCGGCAATGGAAAGCCGGTCCGTACCAATCCCTTCTGTCTCGGGACGCCGACGATGGTGATCGGGATTCGGCGTGATTCCTTGAGTTTGTCGAATTCGGTCTCGAAAGAAAGTTTTCGCGGCGGGCGAAGGGAAGTATCCAATCGCTTTTCCGCCTCCGCAATTACCGCTATCGGATCATACGGCGGCGATTGGCCCGGCAAGTCCTTTACACAGCGAAAACCGACAAAGTCGTGCGCCCCATACGGAACCAGCCGCGCACGCTGCGTACAGGTCCCGGTGTTCGGCACGCCATAGAGATACACTCCCCCCCCGCCGCGGATGACCTTGTATTGCTGGCCAAAGTGCGGGCTCCTCGCCGAAGTCCCCGGATAGCCCTCGAACCAGTCGGCCGTCCATTCCCACGCGTTACCCGACATGTCGAGGCACCCAAACGGTGAAGCTCCTGTCGGAAACTGGCCGACAGGCCGGAGCTTTTCAGAGTCGAGATTGCGCCTGGCTGGATCGTCCACATTGCCCCATGGAAAGAGCCGACCGTCGGTCCCCCGAGCGGCCTTTTCCCATTCCGCCTCGGTTGGCAGTCGTTTGCCTGCCCAGGCCGCATATCGCATCGCGTCCAGCCAGGTGAGATTGGTCATCGGAAGTTTGTCGCGTCCGGCCGGGGGCTTTCCTTCGGCCCAGTCAGCCGGTGCCGCGGCCCCGGTGGCCGCAATATACCGCGCGTACTGCTCGACGGTGACCTCTTCGGCATCGATGTAGAAGGTGGGTATCTCGACCGAGTGCGGCGGCGTCTCCTCGGCGGCGCCGAGATTTGAGCCCATGACAAACGGCCCGGACGGGATCAGAACCATCCGTGAGCCATCCGAAGTTACGCTCTCCTTTGCCGCAATCGCAACCTCTGTGGATGGTGTAGCCGAAACCGCGGAACATACATACGCCGCAAGAATGACGATCCAAAATCGCATACGATCTCCCGTTGCTGGTCGAGATTGATTTCCTTCGGACACTCTCCCCACACCCAGCCAGTCATTATCTTCGAGCCAGTCCCGAAATCAAAACAAATCCCTCTCCTGTTGGGCCGGTATCCCTGGAATCTGAACCCAAAAAAACAGGGCCCGCTTCCCTTCGAAAGCGAGCCCCGATATTGATTCTACATCTGCAAGGATCAATAATCCCTGCACCTTGACCATTTACTCAACCATGTTATCCTTGAGCCAATCAGCTGCAAAGATGAGGAGGTCCGGCACATCGACAACGCAGTTTCCATTGAAGTCATACGCAGGACCGGTACCCTTCACGCAACCAGTCGGGTTGGCATCCAGATACAATGCCGCGATCTCCTGATCCGACAGGGCATAGTTGTAAATCCGCGCCTCATCGACCCATCCACGGAAGAGTGCGGTCTGATTAGAAGGAGCCCGCTTTCCGATGTGGACGATATCCTGCGTCTGCAGTTGCTGACCTGTCGCCTGACCGGTATAGACGCCATCAAGATACCACTTGACGATCCGAGTGGCCGGATCATAGCTGGCTACCAGGAAGTGCCATGTACCGTCCATGGGGGCAAAGCCCCAGTCGCCACCATACCGCGTGATGCAATATTGGGCATTACCGCCGTACTTATTGAAGTCGAAGACATACTCGTTGGCGGAGGTTGTGCTGGTAAATCCGAAAACATTGCACCAGTTGCCAACTTCGGCAGCAGGAACGGCGTTCTTTGCCCAGCAGGCAATCGTCCGCGGCGAATTATTCCCGACACCTGTCGGGCTGAAACCCGTCATGAACGGCGCGGCCAATCGGGCATACTGCGAGTTGGTTGTGCCAGCGATGTTGACGGCAAGAGCATTGCCCTTCATTCCCGGTTCAAACACAGGGGCCGAGGCGTCGGTGGAGTAATAAGTACCCGGCAACAGATTACCCGTGTCATCGGCCAGATCCTCATCCAACGGCCAGTAAGCCACCAACTTCTTCGCCGGTTCAACCTTGGTGAAAAATCCCCAGGTTGGACCTGTGGTGATCGTGGGTTGTCCACCTGGCGTCTCATTGGGTTCGGAAACATCGACGCGCCACTGATAGGCCTTATCGACAACCAGTTCGGGATCATACGAGGTTTGGGTACCTTCGGCCACCTTGACCAGGGTTTTTCCGGCCTCGGCAAAATATACCACATTGGTGAAATTCGTCTTGCCAACCGGATTGGACCAAGTCAGCACGGCATCCACCGGCACATACATCTTATTGTGCGGATAGGGCGCACAGGCAGTTTTTGCCGAGTAGATCGCCTCCATCGGGATTTCCTTCCACGGAATCGTGGAGGTACGATAGTTCACCTGGAGGATATCACCGCCGCCGTCTTCGAACATCTCGACAACGATTCCGGCATAACCGGCGGGCAATTCAATACTGCCATACCGCCACTGACCACCATGCCAGCCGTCGTTGTTGACCACGAGGGTCAGCGGGCCGCTTTCCCACCAGTTGCCGATATACAGCTTGCTGCCGTCATCGGAGGTGGTTCCAAAGGTATAGAGATCGGCCACATCAACCTTGATGATACCGTACTGGCGGTAGACATAGTCATCCGTTTGGGCAGGCATATTAACCCAGAATTTGGCCATGGTCCCCGTCGATGTCGGAGGTGTGGTGATCGTCGAGAAATCGGGCATGATACCATTGATGATCCCCAATTCGGAAACATCGGTGGCCGCTTTCCAATACTGGTATTCCACCGCACCGACATTGGTATACGGATGAACCAGATCCACCGGACAGGTGTTGGACACATAGGCCATCGGAACCAGAGTTGTGGTGGTTACGCCGGCCTCGGCGCACTGGAAACCGACGCCACAACCATCGCCGCCGCCGCCTTCACTCCAGGCAGCCCAGAAATAGTAGGGCTGATTGGCTTTCAACGGAAGCCATCCCGACGGTACGATATCGGCATCTCCAAAATCATTCTGGCCTGTCCAGCCGTTTTCTGTGGCAATCTTCACCGCACCGGCCGGGTTCTCGCTGGTGCTCAGCCACAACTCGGCATAATCATCGGCCGCAATCCAGAACTTGTAGTTCCCATCAATCGGGGGAATCATCCAACCCTCAAAACGCGCGGCATAGTTTCCGCCGTTTTCCCAACTCGGTGTCGTAAGACCCGCTGGAGAACCACTTCCGGCATAGGCGTAATTGGTACTCGTCGGCGGCGTCGTGAAATTGCGCGTGTACGCCCGGACCGTCGTCGTCCCATTACCATCATCCCACCGATGATAAATCATCTTGCCACGCTCGGCCGAGACAACCCCGGCAAGTCCCATACTGACTAACATGACTAAAATGAGCAATTTCTTCATTGTAATGTTCCTCCGCAAATTCGATTCATTAGTATTCATCCTAATTTCGGACTTTGGGGTTGTTATAGACTGCTCTTGGCCCACTCAGCCGCAAACAAGCTGAAATCGTTCAGATCGACCGCGCAGTCTCCGTCAAGGTCGCCCGTCAGGGCCTTATAGCAAATCGATCCAGGATAGACCCCCTGATACAGGCCAACCGCTTCTTCCGGAGTCAACGCATAGTTGTACAGACGGAAGTCGTCGATATACCCCTGGAAGCGGTTCACATCGTTGTTATACCGACCGAGGACAAAGTTGGCCCCATTGTCGGTATTCAGGGTAACGGCATAATCCACGACGAGTTTACCATTGGCGTAGAGCTTGCTTCGGACACCATCGTGTACCAGAACAAAGTGAACCCAGGTGTTATAGCTGGGGATCACCGCAGTATCCGCATCGGCCGCATAGTACTGAACGCGCCAGGTTCCTTCGGTGGCCGCCATCGTTCGCAGGCAGAAATTCTGCCGTTCGGCATAAGCACCCACATCAAACAGACCGCCATCATTAAAGGCCTGTGCCTTGGCCCAGACGCTGACGGTTCTCGGGAAGTTTCCGGAAATACCGAGTTCCATCGGCTTTTTGTTGGTGGTGATATAGGCGTTGTTCGGGTCGTTGGGGCCAAGCAACTTGATGGCCTTGCCAAGCCCGATACCGCCATCGGCCAAGCTGTAATACGGAGCAGAGCCGCCCGCCGGGCAGATCAGCGTGCCATCAAAATTACTGGCCGACTGATCCGGAACGATATTGGTGCCTTCGATGGACTCGAAAGTATAGTGCAGCATCAGACGATGGGTCAGCAACAGGCCGTTCGAGGAGCTGGTCGGACCGACGGTGTTGGTGACGACGCAGTGGTAATACCCTTCATTGGCCAGTTGAACATTCGCCACAGCCAACGGGCAATCATAATTGCCATCGACATCCGGGCCGATCGGAACGCCTTCGTAGATCTTTGTCTCGCCGAAGAACCACTCGTACTTGACCATTGGAACCAGATCGGGAACGGTCGCGGTCGAGGCCTTGACCGTCAGGTTAGCCGTCGCACCGGCATTGACCACGGTCAATGGAGCGACATCTGTCCGAATCTGCGGGTACTGTTTGACGGTGTCAAAGGTCCAGACATCTCCAGTCGCCGTGGTTGTACCAACCACAGTATCGACTCTCCAGTAGATGGTCTCATTGAACGGCAGGTTATTGGCGGGAAGCGTGAATTCGGTCACATCCGGATCCGTCTGACCATACAAAGTCATCGAATCCGCGGACAAGCCGCCATAGACCTTGTAATAGCCGCCGCAGGGCGCCGCATCGGATTTGGTCCAGGTCACCTTCAGATCCTTCGTGGGATCGACCCACCCTTCCGGTGTCAACGGATCATACACCGGATTGGTCGGCTGCCAGAAGGTAAGGCCGGCAAACGACGCACTAACATTGTCAAACACGCTGGTGTTTAAGGCACCCGTACTGTGAGCACAAACCGCCAGACCCGCATACACATTGGCTCCCATTGAAATCGTCACGGAACCGTGCTGCGCCCAGTTGACACCATCGGCCGAATAATATCCCGTGAAAGTATTGCCCGAACGGGTAATACGAACCCATTGGGGAGCATGCAGGTTGGGCGAACCGCCGGCAGCGGCACCACCCCCGGTCGAGGTACGATATTGGAAAATGTCGGCGGCGCCGTTGGAAGAGGGAATTACCGGCATGATGGCATAGGTGGAATTGGCATTCAGGGTTTCACGGATCATGACACCCGACTTGCTCCACCCGTCCGTGTTCGTGGTATTCAAACTGACAACACGGGCCGAGATTGAACCGTCTCCGGACACCGGAACATAGGCATATTCGAAACCATCGGCCGTATTCCAGATGTCATCGCCGGAACCGATTACGGTGAAGGTGTTTCCGCTCCGGGTCATCCCAACACCCGGTTGATTGCCAGTCCCGATTGCAACCGCAGTCAGGTTCGGAGTCCCGGAGTACATCAAGAATCGAACTTCGGTGCTCTTGGTCATTCCATTCTTATTGCTGACTTCGACCCAATAGGTATTGGGATCATTCTTCGCCGGGATCAATTGAGAATACGACGAGGAGAAGATCTCCGGATCCGCCGTTGCCACACCCGCTTCGGTTTTCAGCGTGGTGCCATCGGCTTTCTTCCAGACAAAGGTCATGTCGCCCTGGTCCGCATAATCGCCGGATTTGGCCTCGACCGTCATTGTCGCCAGGCAGTTCACTGCGACCGAAGTATCGGTGGGTTGCTTGGTAATGATGGGCCGGGCCGACTTGGTCGTAAAGGACCACCAGAAGCCCCGGGCCACATCCGAATTGACCGTATTGGTGGCATCGACGCGCCAGTAATAGGTCTTGCCCGCTTCCAGCGTCGGGCTGTTGATCTGCCGCGTGGGCTCGGTCACGGTGCCAATCAGCACAACATTTGGATCATGCGGAGAAGAACCAAAATAGACTTTCCAGTCCTTGATGTATCCGCCGGCTTCCGGATACGGAATGGCGCCCCAGGACAACTGCACCGGTCCGGGGTAGTCCACATTCAGTTCGCCTTTGGCGGGAACAGGAGAAGCCGCGCCATAGTTGAACTGGATGGTGTCAAACACCGCAATGGACAATGAAGCAGCATTGTGCGGGCAGGAAGCCAGACCGATGTACAACGGGTCGGTCAAGGCCATACTGAGATTGCCCGCCAGCTCGGCATTTCCGGTCATCCAGGTCCATTCCACACCATCCTGAGAATAATACCCGTTAAAAATGTTCCCGACACGGGTCATTCGGAGATACACCGGCTGGTAGTAACTGGCACCCGACTGGTTGCCGAGGATATAGGTTTGAGGATCCGTCGGCGGATCTGCCGGCCTGCGGCATTGCCAGGAGATTCCATTGTTCGGCTGCGCAGAATCACCATGCGCGGTTGCGGCAATCAAAGCATAGGGCGAAGCCCCGCTGGTGTCGATGTTCTGTCGAACCATGATCCCCGCTTTGGACCAGCCATCCCCCGTGTTGGAGGTTGTGAAATTCTGCAAACAGCAGGAAATATCAAAATCACCGGAAATCTGCATATAGGCATATTGGAACGCGTCATTGGTGTTCCAGATGTCATCGCCGGTACCCTTGACCGTGTAGGTATTCCCATCGCCGCTGACATCGACGCCATAACCTGGGTTCGTCCCGGTTGTGCCGATCTTGATCCCGGTCAGGACCGGCGTACCGAACGCGGTCCCCAGACCGACTCCGCTACTGGCCAGTCCAATCACCAACAACATAATTAAGACTTTTTTCATTTTTTGTTCCTCCGCTAAAATTGACTTATACTTTTTGCACTACATAAGGACTCATTCGATCGTTTCTGCCAGACTCCTCAGATTCTACGGGTACTTCCATTCAGTATCCTCCACGAGGTTTTATCGTACGCCCAAGCTGATAAGTTGATGGAAAATTATAACAATCTGCATGCGCCGAGCACGCAAGGAGCGTCCGAGAAAAACAAGAAAGGGGAAAAAGGTACGGAATGCCGAAAATAACAATTGATCCTAATAGCGTCGCTATCAGGGTTATCACCCCTCCGGCTTCACCACTCAACCTACCTGCTCCCGACATCACCATCATTCCTCGCGATACAATCCATACTTTCGTATCTTCAACCCACTCTCCGCTTTCGGCGGGACTCAGATCGCGAACAACCCGGTTCAACATTCTGTGAAACAAAACCCTCCGCTCTTGTCATAGGGTTATTATGACGAGCGGCATTTTGACACAGATAACATCACAATTATCGGTATCTGGCAATTTGTATTTATAGCACATTCCATCCGAGATTGCAATTAAATTTTTCACATTTTTTCGTTTTATCCAGAAATCCGACTGATTCAGGAGGATTTCCGAGTTCCGTAGCAACAAAAACCGCGATTTTCCGCAGGACTCAAACCGGAGCGGTAAGATTGGCAGGAAATGAACTCGTAAATCGCTGTCGGATTGACTTTTACGGGAATTTCTGGTAAAATGGTAAAAAATTACGATTTCTGACACGGCAGGAGATCCAGGCCTTGTATGCGGCGATGAAAGCAACCTTTTGTGCCGGACTGTTGACCTTGTGGGCATCCTTGTTGCCCGCACAATGTCCCCCCGGCGACCTGAACCACAACTGTACGGTCGATTTGCCGGATTTGGTGATTTTTGCCGAGCAATGGATGGCTCCGGCGGGGTGTTCCGGACACGCCAATGACTGCGCAGATTTTTACTTCAATGACGGTGTTAATTTCTATGATTTTGAATATTTCACCCATGCCTGGGGCCGTCATACACCCCCCCTGCTGATCAATGAATTTATGGCCTCGAATAATTCCCGCCCCCCGCTGGATCCGGGAGAATTGCTGGATGAGGATGGACATTCTTCGGATTGGATCGAGTTATATAATCTGTCCGGGGTCACAGTCCCCCTGGCCGGATGGATCCTGACCATCGATCCGGATCACCAAAAGGTCTGGACATTTCCTCAGGGCGTAATGCTCGAAAGCGGACATTACCTCGTCGTCTTTGCGTCTGAAAAAAACCGGATCGATCCGGAAAGCGAATTGCATACGGACTTCGTTCTGGACAAGGCCGGTTCATACCTGGCTTTGATCGAACCGGACGGCGTGACGATCGCCAGCGAATTCGCCGGCAACGAGTTCTTGTTTCAACACTATGGCTATCCGCCACAGGAAACCAACGTGTCTTACGGTCGAATGGAGGCAGACCTTCGGTACTTCTCCTCCCCCACTCCCGGCCAACCCAACAACGGAGCGTTTCTCGGTTTTGTCGGACCGGTCACCGTCAGTCAAAAGCACGGTTTTTTTTCCGAAGACTTTGAGGTCCGCCTGACCTGCGAAACCACGGACGCCCAAATTCGATACACAACCGATGGATCCAATCCGACCGAAGCCAACGGGATCACCTACGATCCGGCAACCCTGATCCAGATCAACAAGACAACCGTTTTGCGGGCGGCAGCGTTTAAAATCGGGTTCCGGCCGAGTCGTACGGAAACCAATACTTATCTGTTTCTCGAGGACGTGATCGTCCAGTCGCCCAACGGTGAAATTCCCGCGCCCGGCTGGCCGGAGGGTTCGGTCAACGGACAGGTCATCAATTACGGCATGGATCCCGAAGTCGTCGAAGATCCGCGATACGCCGGACACATGCTGGAGGCAATGAAGGCCATTCCCTCCATTTCCATCACGACGGATCTGGCCAATCTGTTCGATCCGGAGATCGGGATCTATGTCAACGCCTGGGATGACGGACGAGATTGGGAACGGCCCTGTTCGATGGAATTGATCCATCCGGATAAGACCGAGGGCTTCCAGGTCAACGCCGGCCTGCGAATCCGCGGGGGTTTCAGCCGATCGGACCAGAATCCCAAACACGCCTTTCGACTATTCTTCCGCCAGCAATATGGTGACAGCAATCTGAACTACCCCCTGTTCGGAGATGAGGGCATCGATTCATTCGATAAGATCGACCTGCGGACGGATCAGAACTATTCATGGAGCTTTCGTGGCCAAGGAGGGATGGATAATGGTTCCAAAAATACGATGGTCCGCGAAGTTTTCTCGCGTGACACGCAGGGCCAGATGGGCCAGCCCTATACCCGGAGCCGTCACTATCATCTATATATCAACGGCCAGTACTGGGGGATTTATCAAACCCAGGAACGGCCGGAATCGCGATATGGGCAGGATTACCTCGGCGGCGACAGTACCGAATACGATGTCATGAAGGTCGAAGCGGGTCCCTATTCGATCAATCCCACCGACGGAAACGACGCCGCCTACAAACGGCTTTGGCTGGCCGCCATCGAAGGTTTCGAGTCGGATGAGGCCTATTACGGCATTCAGGGATTGAATCCCGACGGTTCCCCGAATCCCGATCGAGAAAAACTACTCGATGTCGATAACCTGATCGACTACATGGCGATCATCTATTATACGGGGAATTACGATTCCCCCCTGTCGAATTTCCTCGGAAACAACCGTCCCAACAATTATTACGCCATGTTCAATCGGCAAACGCCGGACGGGTGGAAATTCTTCTGCCACGACGCGGAACATTCTCTGTTTCTCGGATGGGATCGTACCGGACCCTGGGATGACCCGGACCTGCGAAAATTCAAGTATTTCAATCCACAATGGTTACATCAACAACTCTGCGTTCACCCGGAATATCGGATGCGCTTCGCCGATCGGATCCATACCTATTTCTTCAATGACGGCCTGCTCACACCCGACAAGGCGATGCAGCGTTTGAAAGCCCGAGCCGATCTGCTTGAGACAGCCATCATTGGCGAATCGGCCCGCTGGGGCGATTCGAAGGTGACAAAACCGCGTACCAAGGATGACGATTGGCTGCCGGAACTCAATCGCCTATATGAGGACTACTTCCCCTATCGCACCGACGAGGTCCTGTGGCAGTTTATCGGGCAGGGATGGTACCCTGGGACAATAGCGCCGATCTTTTATATTGGCACTCAATACCAGCATGGTGGAAGGGTAACGCCCCCCAATAACATCCTGAACATCATCAATCCGAATATCACGGGTACTCTTTATTACACCACGGACGGAACCGATCCGCGAGGGCTGATTGCCCCGCCGCCTCCATCAACGGAAACGGTCCCCCATTTGTCTGAAACACCGGGGACGACCGATACCGATAGTACTACCGTGCCCCCCCCGCCGGCGGATGGAGAGCTTGGCGAAGCCGACATCGCCTGGATCACGGATACCGATCTGGATACCGAATTCACCGATTTGTTGGACGATCATGGTTACTCCGTGGATCGTTATGAAAGGATGATGCGGGGCCCGTTGGATTCCCGGCGAATCGCTCTGCTGAACAAGGCCAAACTGGTCATTGTCAGTCCCGCGACGCTCGATATCAGCTATGGCGATCCGTCCGGTTGGAACGGCATCACCACCCCGTTGATTCTTATGAATCCATCCCTGTCCGGAAGCGAAAATGGCCGATGGGAATGGATCGCGACGGCCGTCGAGAGCAATTCGTACGAACCGACGGATTTATGGACTCCGATGCCGGACGATCCTCTGTTCTTCGGAATCTCTTTGACGGGAGGCGACAGCGTCAATGTCGTTACCAGTAATACGCCTTTCGTCCCGGTCAATGAGGATCAATTCGCGTACCCCAATAACAACGGGTTGGCCAAGGCCTTTCGCGTCGATGATACGACACCCTATCTGTGGATCGCCCAGTGGGATTCGTGGCAGGATCAGCCGTATCATTGGGGTACCGACCAAAAACCGGCCGGGGGAAGAATGTTACTGACGCTGGGGCAAGGGATTGATTCGCTGAAACCCTTCAATCTCAACGCCAGCGGCAAGAAACTGTTCCTGAACGCCGTTGAGGTCATGTTGAACTACGCCAATCCCGACGATGTCAATTTCAGCCCCTATGTCTGGGCCGGTTGGGATGAAGAAATCATGTGGCCGGAAAAGGAAGTGCAACTCTTCGGCTGGATCGATGATGACGGAATGTTGCCCGATCCGAATGATCTGACCTGGGAATGGTCCAAGCTTTCCGGACCCGGCGAAATGACGATTGTTACGGAAGAAAGCTACCGATACGATTACTCTTGGGGTCCCTACTCCTATCGTACAATCCTGACTTTTCCAACGATGTCCTTCTCGGCTCCGGGGGTCTATGAAATCCAACTTGAGGCCTTTGATGGTGAATACTATTCCTCCGATACGGCTATCGTTAAAGTACTCGAACCGGTCGCATCGTTGACTCTCGACAAGAGTACCCGCATCAAGTCCCGCATCCTCAGCGAGTATGGCGAGTGGAGCGCGCTGAACGAAGCCACTTATGGCGTCGGTCCGGTCGCCGAGTCTTTGCGGATCTCCGAAATCCACTATCATCCGGATGGCGACCCGAACAGCGAATTTATCGAGGTCGTCAATGTCGGAACGGAACCCATCAATATTTCCTGGGCCGCGTTTACCGAGGGAATCCGTTTTGAGTTCCCCGATATCGACCTGCCGCCCGGCAAGTATTCAGTCGTCGTCCGCAACCAAGCCGCCTTCGAAAACCGGTACGGAAAGACGATCCCCGTGGCGGGCCAATACCAGGGAAATCTCGAGAACGCCGGAGAGCGAATCGTCCTGAGGGATGCCGTGGGGAAAGTGATCCACTCGTTTAAGTTCTCCGACGGTTGGCATCCGACCACAGACGGTCAGGGTTTTTCGCTGACCTTCCGCAATCCGAAGAATCCCGATCCAGTCGCATGGACGGTCGGTTCTTCCTGGCGGCCCAGTTCGCTGGTCGGCGGTTCGCCCGGCAGCGACGACGACGGCGTCGTTCCGCCTCCCGGCACGATCGTGATCAACGAACTTCGCGCTCACTCCGATGACCCGTCCGGAGATTGGATCGAGCTCTATAACAACTCTCCCGATGCCGTCAATATCGGCGGCTGGTTTTTGTCCGATAGCGACTCCGATGATCCCAATCGGATGAAATTTGAGATCCCGGAAAACACGATCATCGGTGCCAATGGCTTCAAGGTTTTCTACCAGACTACCGACTTCGGAAATCCATCCAACGACAACCCGTTTGCCCTTAGCGAAAACGGCGAGACGGTCTATCTTCGTTCGCGTTTGGATTCTACAGGGCACTTCACCGGTTACTTTGCCGAGCAAAAGTTTGACGCTTCCCTGGTCAATACGTCGATCGGCCGATATCTGCGTTCCGACGGTGGCGTTGATTTTGTCGCCCAGAGCCGGCCAACGCCCAACGAGACCAACGCCTATCCGAAGGTCGGTCCCGTTGTGATCAGTGAAATCTATTACAACCCTCCCACCGGCGGGACCTATGACAGTGAGGAATACGAATTTTTCGAACTGATGAATATCACCACAAGTCCGGTCACTTTCCAGTCGTTCGATAACGAGCTCCAGACGGATCTGCCCTGGGTCATCAACGAGGGAATCCAGTTTACTTTCCCCTTGAACACCACGCTTGCCGGAAATAAACGGATGATTCTGGCCCGCAACCCCGCTGCCTTCACCGAACGGTTCGGCAGCAGCCTTCCGTCCGGAACCGTCGTGCTCAAATGGACCAGCGGCAAGCTCGACAACGGCGGTGAAAAACTCCAGTTGTCCCAGCCCGGGGACAAGATCGGCTCGACAAGATATTACATCCCCGTCGATACCGTCAAATACTCCGACCAAAGCCCCTGGCCGACCTCTGCCGACGGAAACGGACATTCCCTCTATCGCAAACTGCCAACCTTCCCCAATAAAAACTATGGCAACGACCCGGCTAACTGGAACGCAAATACCCCCACACCGGGAAAATAATATTGGATACTTGACATTGATCTTCTTTCTCCCGTCGAAAGACCAAAAGAATTTCGGCAGGAGGGGCTGATTTTGTCAAGCTATCTTCATTTTACGGTAAAACCACCGAAGGGAAGAACGAACTCCAAGCCGATATATGAGATACCTTGCCCTTCCGGGAATTTCACCCCAATTTCCAAAATAATCATTGCAGGATCGGGATTCGGAGTTATAATGTCTTCCGGTATGAGAAAAAACAAGACATCCCGGACGGCGCCGATAAGGGTCGGCGAGTGCGTGAAAGGGGCCGGGAACCAGAGAAAGGGTTTGTAGAAACGATGTTGACCAAAGAAAAGAAGACCAAAGTGATCAGCGATTTCCGAATGACAGAGACCGATACCGGATCGCCGGAAGTCCAGATCGCCATCTTGACCGAACAGATTAACGAGCTTACAGAGCACCTCAAGGTCCACCCCAAGGATCATTCCTCGCGTCGCGGATTGCTGAAAATGGTCGGCAACCGGAACTCGTTGCTCAAGTTTGTCAAAAACACCGACATCCAGCGGTACCGGACCATCATCAACCGTCTGGGCCTCCGGAAGTAAGTGCATCGCCTCGGCCGATTGACCCGGCTGATCGTCTATTCCCTCGATCGGTATCGGGCCCGGCCGTAGGTCCGGCCCTTTCCAAACAAGAGTTTACCGATTCAGATTAAAAGAAGGCACGCATGTTTACCATTCATAAAGTCCAGCGGACCATCGCAGGCAAGGAATTCATTCTCGAAACTGGAAAAATCGGCCGTCAGGCCCACGGCGCCGTCACCGTTCAATGCGGCGAAACGATCATCCTGGCCACGGCCGTCATGGCCGATCCTCGCGAAGGCGTGGACTTTTTCCCGCTGAGCGTCGATTACCGCGAAAAATATTCCGCCGCCGGCAAATTCCCCGGCGGATTTATCAAACGCGAAGGCCGGCCGTCCCAGAAGGAAACGCTGACCGCCCGCATGATTGATCGCCCCATACGGCCCCTTTTCCCCGATGGATTTTTCAACGAAGTACAGGTTCTCATCACCGTCTTTTCCTTCGATCAGCAACATGATCCCGATATCCTCGGGATGATCGGCGCTTCGGCCGCATTGGCCATCAGTAAGATCCCCTTCCAAGGTCCTCTGGGGGCCTGCCGCGTCAGCCGGGTCAACGGCCAGTTCGTGATCAATCCGACCCACCCCGAACGCGATCAGAGCGATTTTAACCTGGTCCTGGCCGGACGACGCGAGGCGATGAACATGATTGAAGTGGACGCCCGGGAAGCCAAAGAAGAGGTCGTCACCGAAGCGATCGCACTCGGTCAGACCGTCATTACGCAGGTCTGTGACATGATCGATGAGTTGGCGGCCAAGTGCGGCGTTCAGAAGGAAAGCCCCGAAATCGAAACCGACGCCGATGGGTCGATTACCGAAATGATTCGCTCCAAAATCGGGGGGAAACTCCGTCAGGCATACCAGATCACCCTCAAGGCGGATCGACAAAAGGCCGTCAAGGAAATCAAACAAGCCCTCATGGAAGAGATTTTCCCCGAAAAGTCCGAGACTGAACCCCTCTGTTCACCCGGTTTGTTCACGCGGCTGGTGGAGAAGGTCGAGGAAGAAACGGTTCGTACCCTGATCCTCGAAGGAAAGCGTCCAGACGGTCGTTCGTTCGATCAACTTCGCCCGATCACCTGCGAAGTCGGTTTGTTGCCCCGCTCGCATGGTTCAGCCCTCTTTACCCGCGGTGAGACACAGGCCCTGGTTTCAGTTACCCTTGGTACCGGCCGCGACGAGCAGATTGTGGATGGATTGCTGGAGGAATACGGCCAAAAATTCATGCTGCATTATTCCTTCCCCCCTTCTTCGGTCGGTGAAGTCAAGCCGATTCGGGGACCCGGCCGGCGGGAGATTGGCCACGGCGCCCTGGCCGAAAAGGCCCTTGAGCAGGTCCGCCCCGACGAAACCGAATTTCCCTATACGATCAAGATCGCCTCGGACATCACCGAGTCCAATGGCTCCAGTTCGATGGCCTCCATCTGCGGCGGTTGTCTGGCTATGATGGATGCCGGCGTGCCGATTAAGCGGCCGGTGGCCGGCATTTCGATCGGCCTGGTGACCGCTCCGGGAAAGCATGTGCTTTTGACTGACATCGTCGGTGACGAAGACCACTTCGGCGACATGGATTTCAAGATCGCCGGAACCACTGAAGGTATCACCGCCATCCAACTCGACATCAAGTCGCAGGGACTGGACTATGCCATCATGAAAGAAGCGGTCTATCGTGCCCGCGATGCCCGGATGGAAATCCTGAGGATCATGGCCACCGCCCTCGACAAGCCGCGTTCCACGATGAGTCCTTATGCCCCGCGGATCGTCATCATCAAGATCGACCCGGAATACATCGGCAAGATCATCGGCCCCGGCGGATCGATGGTCAAGGGCATCCAGGAACAGACCAAGTCCGTCATCGAGATCGAAGAGGACGGCACGATCATGATCAGTTCCACTGGCGGATCCGAGGGACACCTGACCGCCAAGAGCATCATTGAGAACATGACCACGCCGCCGCAGGTTGGCCGCGTGTACGAAAATGCCCGCGTTGTCACCGTCAAGGAATTCGGAGCGTTCGTCGAAATGACTCCGGGGGTCGAGGGGTTGTGCCATATTAGCGAACTATCCGACGGCTATATCAAAAGCGTGGACGAGGTCTGTAAGGTCGGCGACCATATCTCCGTCAAACTAATCGCCATCGACGACCAGGGACGATTCAAATTGTCCCGGAAAGCGGTCTTGCTGGGCGACAAAGCCGAAGGTTCGGAATCCAACCAGGATTCCGACGCCTCGCGAAAGGGCCAGGGGCATGGCCAGGGCGGTCGCCCTCGCCGAGACGAAAAAAATCGATCAGGCCATAGACCTCCCAACAAGCCGAGGGTATAATTTGGGTGTGCCACCCCCCTGCGCAGCTCCCGGATGGGCTGCGGGGAGTGCGAGGATACGCCGGTCGGGATGACCGGTAGTTTGCAGTGGGATTATGTAAGGAGGTGAGCATGGCCAAGGGCACCGTAAAATGGTTTGACCCAAAAAAGGGATTTGGTTTTGTCATTAATGCCGACGGACAGGATGTCTTCGTGCATTATACCAGCATCGACGGGGACGGGTTTCGTTGTCTTCGTTCGGGCCAGGTGGTGGAATACGAAGAGTATTCGTCTGACAAGGGATTACAGGGTAAGGGGGTCCAGATTCTGGATCTTAAGCCCGCTCCGGAACCGGTTAAAACCCGGCCGGTTACAGTCAAAAAAAGCCCCTCCGGAAATCGCCGGGCTCGCAAGTAACGGCTCTGTTCGACTCAATCTCTTGGCAAGACGGGTCCGCAACGGTTTGTCCGGGCAAGCCGTAACCAGGGAGCCCAGACCGTGATCGAATATGTGCTGGGAGCAATGATCGCCCTTGTGCTGGCGATTGGAGTCGGGAGTGGGTTGTATTGGTTTGGGTTGCGTCCGAAGAGTCGTGTTCTTCGTCGAGCGCAGCAGCAAGTCGAAGACTTGAGCCGTCTGACAGGTGGTTTGGCCCACGAAATAAAAAATCCACTCTCCACAATCAAGGTTAACCTCCAACTTCTTAGCGAAGATTTTCAGGTTTCCAATCCACAGACCTTGCGATGGCGAAAAAAACTGCAAGTCGTGCAAAAGGAAACCGATCGTCTTCAGACCATTCTTGACGAGTTTTTGCGTTACATCGGAAAACCCGAGTTGAATCCGGTCCCGACAGATCTCAATGGAGTTCTCAACGATATGGCGGATTTCTTTGCGCCTCAGGCACAGTCGGCGGGTATTCTGATCCGTCGGGTCCTTTCCGCCAAACCATTGATGGTCGCTATCGATATCAATGCCACCAAGCAAATGCTCTTGAACCTGTTCATCAATGCTCAGCAAGCCATGCCGAGCGGAGGCGAATTGATCCTTCGGACCGGTCAGGACAAGAAAACCGTCTTCATCGAAGTGATCGATACCGGTTGCGGGATCGATCCGCAGAATCTTGACAAAATCTTCCTTGCATATTATACAACAAAAGCTTCCGGCAGCGGATTGGGATTGCCCACCGCCCGGAAAATCGTCACCGCCCTTGGCGGGACGATTACCGTCTCTTCGCAGGTCGGAAAGGGATCTTGTTTTCGGGTTGACCTTCCCGCCCTGCCGGGATAACCATATTGTCAATGAAAAGCAATCCGGCCATTCTGGTTGTCGATGACGAAAAGGACCATGCGGATGTCCTCGTCGAAGCCCTGCATCGTCAGGGATCGGCCGTTGGGGCTTATTCCGTCGAGGACGCCCTCCGCCAGATCGACCGCCGTCGATTCGACATCGTTATCGCGGACCTCAACCTTCGCAGCGACAAAACCGGGCTGGATATCCTCGACGCCGCCCGCGAAAAACATCGCGATACGGTCGTGATCCTGATCACGGCCTACGCCACCATCGAAACCTGCAAACAAGCCCTTCGTCGCGGCGCCTACGACTATCTGGTCAAACCCATCGATGTCGATCAACTCCGCCTGATGGTCACGCGTGCTCTGGCCTCCCGCAAGGGCTCCGAACCGGAAAGCGATTTTGTCTTTCCCGGCGTGCGCAGCCGCAGTCCGGCGATGAAGCGAATCTTCCATGTCCTGCGCCGCGTCGCGCCCACAACCCTGTCGGTGTTGATCGAAGGGGAATCGGGAACCGGAAAAGAACTGACGGCCCGTGCGATTCATGACAACTCGCCGCGACATGACAAGCCCTTCCGCCCGATCAACTGTGCTGGCCTGACCGAGTCGCTGCTCGAAAGCGAATTGTTCGGCCATGTCAAAGGCGCTTTCACCGGCGCCGCCACGGACCGAAAGGGACTCTTCGAAGTGGCCGACAAGGGTACATTGTTTCTCGACGAAATCGGCGACATGCCCCTGTCGATGCAGGCCAAGCTCCTGCGGGTTCTCGAAGACGGCCTGGTCTTTCCGGTCGGTTCGACCAAGCCCATCGTCGTCGATGTCCGCGTGATCTCGGCGACCAACCACGACCTGGCGAAACTCGTCGAGGAAAAGAAATTTCGCCAGGACCTCTACTTCCGCATCCGCGGCGTGTCGATCACCCTTCCGCCCCTCCGCCATCGGCTGGAGGATATTCCGGAATTGTTCGGCTATTTCCTCAACCAGACGACCACCGCCCTCGGCCGCGACATTCATCGAATCACCGAGGCGGCCATGAATATCCTGATCAACTTCGGATGGCCGGGCAACATTCGCCAGTTCCGTTACACTGTTCAGACCATGGTGGTTATGTGCGACTCCGACACTCTGGATGTCCAGGACATCCCGCCGGAAATCACCCGCATCAAGCAACTCTCCGGCCAGGTTCAGGCCGACGTCGTCGCCGCTCCCGTGGCCTCCACCGACGCCCTCTTCGGTAAAACGCTCGAAGAGGTCGAACGCGAACACATCGCAAATACCTTGCGCCTTACCCACAACAATCGCGCCGAGGCGGCGAAAATTTTACAGATCGGCGAGCGGACGCTTTACCGCAAGATCAAGGAATACAACCTCTAAGCCGGACGGTTGTCGAAATCTTTTCCCGCAATCTTCTTGCTCTCGATCCCCGAGCGGATAGACTGGTACTTTTTGGATTCCAAAAACTGAACGGTTGTTATGCGAAAGGGACAAGACCCATGGCTCAGGTTTCCATCAGCCCCAGCGGTGAATCATTCCCCATCCCCGTCGAATCCGATTATGCCGCCGAATTTCAACGGCTCTCTCGTCTGGCCGAATCCGCCCGTCGGGAAGGGAAAGAGGTCGTCGTCGTCATGGGCGTCGGATTTGTCGGCGCGGTCATGGCCGCCATTATCGCCGACACCGTCGATCCCGCCTCCGGTAAGCCGAGCAAGTTCGTCATCGGTTGCCAGCGTCCCAGTCCCCGCAGCTATTGGAAGATCCCCCTGCTCAACCGCGGCATCTCGCCGGTAAAGGCCGAAGATCCCGCCGTCGATCCGATGATCGAACGCTGTGTCAATCAGAAACGGACGCTGGTCGCCACCTACAACAGCGATTGTCTCAAGCTGGCCGATTGCGTGGTCGTCGATGTCCAGTGTGACTACAGCAAGCGCGACTTGGGCAACCTGCGAACCGGCCAGGCCGACATGAAGGCCCTTGAAGAAACCATGCGGACCCTCGGCGATAAAATCCAGCCCCACTGCCTGACGCTGATCGAAACCACTGTCGCACCGGGAACGACGGAGTTTGTCGCCTGGCCCATCCTCAAGAAGGCCTTCCGCCAGCGCGGCATTGATTCCGAACCGATCCTGGCCCATAGCTTTGAGCGTGTCATGCCCGGCCGTGAATATGTCGCCTCGATCCGTGATTTCTGGCGAGTCTGTTCCGGCTGTAATGCCGAAGCCCGACAGCGGGTGGAAAAGTTCCTCCGCGAAGTCCTCAATACCAAAGACTTCCCGCTGACGGTCATGGATCGGCCCATCGAATCGGAAACCACCAAGATCGTCGAGAACTCCTACCGTGCGACCATCCTGGCGTTTCTCAATGAATGGAGTTTGTTCGCCGAACGCAACGGCGTGGACCTGATCAAGGTCATCAAGGCCATCAAGATGCGTCCCACGCACAGCAATATGATCTTCCCCGGCCCCGGCGTCGGGGGTTATTGTCTGCCCAAAGACGGCGGCCTGGGTTTCTGGGCCTACAAACACATCCTGGGTTTCGACGACGACATCTTTAAAATCACCACCACCGCCATCGACATCAACGACACTCGCGGTCTGCACGCCGCCACGCTGACCCGCGACGCTTTGCGAAACATGGGCCGTTACATCGCCGGAGCCAATGTCTTGATCTGCGGGGCCAGTTATCGACAGGATGTCGCCGACACCCGTTATAGCGGCTCGGAGGTCGTCGTGCGAAAACTCACCGAAATGGGCGCCGAGATGCGAATCCACGATCCCTATGTCGAGCACTGGTACGAACTGGAAAATCAGGATACCTATCCCGCTCCGGGTGCCAGCTTGTCGCGGTTCTTTCGCAACCAGGCCGACCTGACGAAGAGCCGGATTCTTCAAGATCTCCCGACGGCACTGAAAGGTGTGGACGCATTGATCCTGGCCGTGCCGCATCAGCCCTATCTCAATCTCAATCCCGACGATATCGTCAAGTGGGCGGGCGGACCCATCGCGGTGATTGATTGTTACGGGATCTTGAAGGATGACCAGATTCGCCGATACTTCGAACTCGGTTGCGAGGTCAAGGCCCTCGGCCGCGGTCACATTCAGCGCATCAAGGAATCCGTTCGTGGCTTACGAAAATAAAACCGTTTAAACAGTCGTCATCCGACGGTTACGGCTTCGACCCGTTTGCGAAGACACCGATCGATCGCCTCGATCATACCCTTGCTGTCGGGTTTGGATACTTGGGCGTCGGCCCCGACGGATTTGCCCTTGCGAAGGTTGTCCTCCGTAATCAGAGAAGAAAATAGCACGACCGGAATGGCGGATAACGACGGGTCTTCCTTGATTCGGCGAGTCAGGAACAAACCATCCATCCGCGGCATTTCAATATCCGTCAGGACCAGGTCACACGGGCCTTCCGGATCGTGACGGTGTTTCTCGATTGTATCCCACGCCTCCTGCCCATCCGTACAAACCGTTAATTGTTCAAATCCGGCCAGAGTTAGAATCTGCACCAGATTGTTTCGCAGGATCGAGGAATCGTCGGCCAGAATGATGCGCGATTTTTTTCGATCCGACAGGACGGCGATATCCTGCGGTTTCGCCGTCGTTGCATTTTCGACGCCGAGAATATCGCTGATCAGCGTCTCAAAATCCGCGATTAACACGATCTGGTTATCGACCTTGGCCACACCGGTCACCGGAACTCGCATATCCACCAGGTACTTCGATGGCGCCTCGATCTCATCCCAGCGCAGACGATAGATCCGCTCAACCCGATCAACCAGTACTCCACAGGTCACCTCGTTGAACTCGACGACAATGATTAACCCATTGCCCCCGCGGGTTTCGTCCCCTTCCATGTTGAAATGCCGACCGAGATTGACCAGCGTCAGGACCCGATCCCGTAACAGAAAACTGCCCTCCACGGCCAACGGCGCATGGGGAATATGGAGGGTCTTTTGTCGTTGGACGACCTCTCGGACCTTGGCAACATTGATTCCGAACGGCGTCTTTCCGAGCTTGAATACCAGCAACTCCATTTCGTTGGTTCCGGCTTCAAGCAAAATCGAACTGGCCATATCCGTACTCTCGCAAACGCACCCTGGGCTTTCGTCTTTCTCGGCCGGGCTCCAATCCCGGTCTGTCGCTGGATTATCGTCTGAACCGATATGAGGAATAATCCGATTTTACCGAAAGTACGGACAAGTCCGATAAACGAAAGGAAAATCCCGACAACAAACCCTCATACGGATAACAGTTCAAAGCTGCAAAGATCCGAATGAATCAGAATAGACGCATATCGACCGTGACGGAAGGCCCCGGGATTGACCAAGGTGGTTTTTCCCAGACGGTCCCATCCTACGGAATCGTGAAAATGCCCGGATAAGGCCAGAACCGGCTGAGTTCGCTCGATGAATTCGCGGATCTCACGGCTCCCGGAATGGCAATCCCCATTTCGATCGACGGCCGTGTTCGCCGGAGGCATGTGCGAAACAAAGATGACCGGGCGATCGGAGGGAAATTGCGAGGTCAACCAATCCAGACAGCTTGACACCCAATCGTGGGCGTTGACGGGTTGGGGAACATGGGGACAAGCGAGCCAACTGCAAAAACCCAGCAGCGTCCAATCCCGAAAATCCACCCGACGGCAGTGAAGATCGGTTTTGGATTCAACCAGGTATTGATTGACGGCCAGCCCATCGCAATTTCCGGGAACCGCGAATACATGGGGATTAAACCGATGCATCTCGGCAAGAATATCCCGCATCTCGCGACGTCCCCCGAAATTGGTGATATCCCCGGAAATCAAAACCAGATCCGCCTTGGCCATCGATTCGCCAATCGCCGGAAGAAAATCCAGATCGCCGTGAACATCCGATATCGCAATGATTTCCATTTGTTTTCCGTTCACCTCTGATAATGAATGTTGTTCGGTGATTGTAGGACCCGGACTCCGACGGGTCAATGGAAAACGCTGGTCAGCCCCCCTGAATCACGATACAATACGATCAAACTTCAGAATTCCGATACGAGGATGATTGCCATGATTGTCGTCATGAAACCCGGAGCCACCAAAGACCAGGTTCGTCATGTTGTCGGACTGGTCCGCGAGTTCGGCCTTAAGGAACATATTATCGAAGGCACCGACCGTACCGTCGTCGCCTGCATCGGCGATAAACGGATGGTCGAGAAGGACGCCATTGAAAACGCACCGATGGTCGAGCGGATTGTTCCGATCCTGGCGCCGTACAAAATGGCGTCCCTGGAAGTTCGGCAGAGCCGGAGCGTTTTTGAGATCGGTCCGCAACGATTCCCTCTCGGAGCCGCTCGTGTCGGCGTCATCGCCGGGCCCTGTTCGGTGGAAAGCCGAGATCAGATTCTCCGGACCGCCGAGGCCGTTAAGGAGTCCGGGTGTATCGGTCTTCGGGGCGGCGCTTTTAAGCCCCGAACGAGTCCCTACGCTTTTCAGGGTCTGGGATCCAAAGGGCTGGCGATTCTGGCCGAAGCCCGCGAAAAAACCGGCTTGGCGATTGTCACCGAAGTCATTGGTCTTGAACAACTTGACGAGGTCGCCGAAGTCAGTGATGTCCTGCAGATCGGGGCTCGTAACATGCAGCATTATCCCTTACTGGAGGCCGTGGGAAAAGTCCGAAAACCGGTTTTACTCAAGCGCGGAATGAGCGCGCGGCTGGACGAGTTTCTGCTGGCTGCAGAATATATTATCAACGCCGGAAACAACCAGGTCATTCTTTGCGAACGGGGAATTCGGACCTTCGAGGAATATTGCCGAAACACCCTGTGTCTGACGGCCGTGCCGGCCCTGAACGAAATGACCCATTTGCCGGTTGTCGTCGATCCCTCCCACGGTACCGGACATGCCCATTTTGTCCCACCCTTGTGCCGCGCCGCGGTGGCCGCCGGAGCCGACGGTCTGATCCTCGAATGTCACCCCGACCCGGAACATGCCTCCTCCGATGGCGCTCAATCTGTAACTCCCGCCGTCCTCTCGGATCTGATGAATCAGCTACACCGTGTCGCACGAGCCATCGACCGAGATTTATAAAACGACCCAGAGAAATACAAAAGGCGTGCGGGAGAGACGCACGCCTTTTGATTACCGAATTTCGAGAACTGAGGTGTTCGATTTGAATCTGGATTAGCTGACTTTTACCCGAACATTCATATATTTGACGCCGAATCTTTTCGCCTCGGCATGACTATGGAAAAACAGGTCTAATCGATTGCCCTTAATGGCGCGGCCGCGATCCATCACCTTGACGGGCTGACCGTCATTGTATCCGGGAATCATCATTTGGGTTCCAAAACGGAACTTCTTGTCGGCCGCAACCAGAACATCCCCGGCACGGATGCGATGCATATTGGCCGTAATCCCGTCGTCTTTGCCGCAGCATTTCGTGCAGGCACAATACCCCGTGACGCGCATCCGAACCGTTACCCATTTTTCATCCTGGGTCTGTTGCTGGAATTGCTCAACCATGACCGGCAGGGTTCGTAACTGATCCAGAAGCTGATTGTCGGTAGAAAGGTTCGTTTGAATTTCAGTTACAGGATCGGAATGTCCAATCACCGAATCCTGAAGGCGAACTTCGGCACGGTTATCGGACTGACCAAACCAGGGCCGACTCAAGGAAATCAACTCATGGCCCTGTTCTCCGTTGCCAACGGAAAACCATATCGCGCATCCGCCGATGGCAAGGATCAGCGTCGCCAGGCCCTTGGGACTCAAAAAGAAGCCCCAATTCACTTGCCGAAACAACCATCCTAAAACGCTTCCAGTCATATTTGATCGCATGTATTTCTCTCGGGTTTTGATTTATCCTGTTATTTTCAACAGGTTGAACTCGATTGTCTTCAGCGATCCTTCGGTGTGAATCCAGCCCCATATCCCTGGGTCGTTGACTGTGAGGGTTATTGTAGGAAGTCAACCGTAAAGAGTCAAGAAAATAGCCGCTATCCGATTGAATATTATCCGATAATAATCCCATTTTCTATGCTCGAAAACGCGTTTTTGAAAAATTTTCCGGTCCAATAAATCAAACCGGATTTATGGAAGGTCCGTTTTTGTTTTCCCAGAAAATCGAGCTTGGAGAATCTCGTCATTCTTCGGGGATACAGCTTTTTCCTTTTCACTTGACCTGCAATCCGTTATATAGAGTTTTCCGAGAACCCAATCATCGTCCGATAACCTGAAGTTGAATAATGGATCCATAGAGAGATTGAGGAGAACCCATGAAACGAGCGGCATTGCTTTGTATCATGTTTGGATGTATCGAGATCGATCCCGTAAATGCCGCCGACCTTTATGTTTCTCCCCAAGGGAATGATCGCTGGTCGGGATCGCTTGCTATGCCCAATTCTGAAAAAACTGATGGACCAATGGCGACGCTGGTTGCCGCGCGTGATGCCATACGGAAACGGACATCAGCCGGTCCTCTTACCCAACCCA
>JAAYVQ010000015.1 GCA_012517095.1 Phycisphaerae bacterium
ACGATGGGATTTTTGGCACGACCGCGACTGGATGAAAATCCGCCGCTGGCCAACCTCGACGCGGAAAATGTCGAGAATGAAGGGGGCCATGTAACCATCGCCGTTTTGTACTACGACGATAACGGCATGAATGAAAGCACGATGGACGACAAGGATATCCAAGTGATCTATCCGGACGGAACGAAGGTCGCGGCCGAATTCGAATCGGTCGAAGAACTCGAACCGGAACTGGAAACCGGGAAACGGAAATACCGGGCTCAGTACAGCTTCTCGACGCCGCCGATGAATCCGATGAGCGCCGAGGGCTCCATCATTCGAATCCTCGTCGCCGAGTCCGAGGTCTCGGATCTTTCGGGCCGATATGTACCCAAGGGACAGATCGGCGAACTGGAACTGACTTTGCCGATGTCCACCGTAACTATCCTGAAGGGTTCGACCCTGGATATGCAAACGGGGACGACGACCTGGACATTTCAAACCCGGCTCTATTCCATCCCTGACAATATTCTCTTCCAGACCCTCGGTGTGAAGTTTCAGGCACCGGGCAGTTCGGCGTGGCAGACGATGACCTCCATCGCCGACGGAATCTGGTCGTATTCCCAAACCGCAGCCAGCGCCTCCGGGCTGAACGCTTTTGGAAACGGAGATTATGCCTTTGTTGTCACGATCGACTTCGGCGGGCCCCTCGAAATGGAACAGTCGGTCCGATTCGGAATCGACGAACAGGGCCGGACAATCCCCGCACCGACGACAATATCCTCGATCACGGCCCCCCAGCAGGGATCTATGATTAGCCATAAGAAGATTAACCTGAACTGGTCACAACCCAGCGATCCGGCCATCACCAGTATCATCTGCTCGGTCGTGGATATCGCTACGGGTAATGAGGTATTCAACAAGGTCATTCTGAACGGAAGCGAAACGACGGCGGGGACGGCGACCTTGTTGCCGGATCGGAATTATCGGATGACGGTCTATTTCTGCGGCGGGGACCAGAACCGGCCTGAAGAGGACGATTGGGCCAGTTACACGCTCCAGTACGCGGCGACAACGCTGGAGTTTGCGACCCTGCCCTATGCCGGCGACATGAACGACGACGGGATTGTCGATCTGTCGGATCTGGCGATTCTCTCGGCATCCTGGAAGAAGACCTCCGGCCAGCCCGGCTGGAATGCCCAATATGATCTTCAGCCGAACGGCACGATTGATCTGGGAGACCTGCTGATACTCGCACAAAACTGGCTTCAGTAATCCTGAATCGAATGGTCCGGAATCCGACTTTCACTCCATCGGCGGGAAAAACAAACCGGAGTCTTGACAGAACCCGTTTTCGGAGGTTGGATAGTACTCAGCTTTCAGATCAAGCTGAGGCGGATATGATTCGGATGATGGTTGGGGTGTTGGTTATCGCGGCGGGGATCGGATCGTGCGGCAAGGGGCCGAGGCCGGACAGGATGCCGCCGTCGCCGAAGCCGCTGCAAGCTACGGAGACAGAGGCAGGCAAGTCAATCCCGGAATCTTCCCTTTCCAAAGGAATGGCTGAAACGAATTCCTGGCCAAAACCCAGAACCGATGAGCGGATCACAGATCGATGCGAGATGGTACGGGTCATCCGCGATTTGTATGGGGTGCGCGACGAGAAAGTGCTGGCGGCGATGGAGGCGGTGCCGCGGCACTGGTTTGTGCCGGAAGGCCAGAAGGCAAACGCTTATGATGATCGGCCGTTGCCGATCGGATATGAGCAGACGATCTCCCAGCCGCTGATTGTCGCATTCATGACCGACTTGCTCGAACTTTCGGCCGATCAGAAAGTTCTCGAGATCGGAACCGGGTCGGGATATCAGGCGGCAATCCTTTACGAATTCACATCGCAGGTTTATTCGATCGAGATCGTCCGGCCGTTGGCCGAGCGGACGATCGGGGTATTGAAGCAGCACGGCTATGACTCGATCCGCGTCAAGATCGGAGACGGATACCAGGGATGGGCCGAATACGCTCCGTATGATGCCATCATCGTGACTTGCGCGCCGGATCATATTCCGCCAGCTCTCAAGCAGCAACTCCGTCCCGGCGGGCGGATGGTGATCCCGGTGGACGACAGCGACTCCGGCCAGGACCTGATCCTGATCCGAAAAGACGCCGACGGGAATTTCCGCCTGGAATCCAAGATGCCGGTGCGGTTTGTGCCCATGACCCGGGAACGAGGATCATGATCGAGATCGGCCCATCCCAGTCGCCGGATGATTTGGAATCTATACGGGTTAGGGAGTCGGATTGACCAGCGGGTTTTTGGACGCCGCTGGAGCCGCAAGAGGGATCAAGCGGAAATGGGCCTGGCGGACGGGAACGGTGGGATCCAGTTGAATCTCGCCCAGCCGAACCGACGCGGGTGGAAAATTATAGACGACGGGTCGTTTGACTCCTTCCGTCGAGGCCAGGGTTACATCGTCATCGCGAACTTCGACCAACACCTGGTAGAGATTCTTTTCGAATTCCGAGAAGGCCTCCGGCGTAGCCAGGATGGTCGTCACGCTGGTCAACTCGTCCTCATTGACCAGTTCGACCTGGTATTTTCCCAGCAGATTCCGGCTGACCAGCAGGCCCACCCTCGGCTGCAACGGCCGGGATTGCAGAAGAACTTCGGTCGCAGGCAATTTGACAGAGACGGAATTTTTCGCATAGACCTGTTGGCTGCCGAGGGTGACATAGGGCCGCAGGTGGAGAACCGACTTGCGAGCCAGTTCAACCTGCTGGCTGGTCATGGTAATCATCGCGGGACCCTCGTATTCCTTGCGGACAAACATCGCCATCGTGGCCGGTTCGAGGGTTTCCGGCTGGAGAATCTTGCCGGAGGGATCCACACATTGGATCGTCAGTCGCTTTTCCACAAGCTGATCGACGGTGACCTTCACGGTCTTGACATCGCAGTCGATCACCCGAAGCCCCATGTCCCGCAGTTTCTCATCGGCCTGTAATAAGTCGATAATCGTAAGCGTATAGGTTCCCGGAAGAGATTGATTCTGCGTCTCAGGATCGTACAGAAAATCCAGCCGTTCCTTGTCCTGGTCGGTGTCGGCCGCCAGGAGCCGGCGCTTCAGCACGGCGACTTTGGACGCCGGTCCCTGCAATGTCAGGTTCAGCGGGATTGGCGTTGGCCGGTCAAAGATAACCTGCAGGTCGGAGCGAACTCCGCCCCCGACCGCCAGCGTGGCCATCCGCGAAATCTTCTCCTCCTGAGCCAGGTACGCATAGGTCCAGATCAGGATCGTCAGAAAAATCACGGCGGCATATTTTTTTATCCGATCAATCATCGGGCAGACCTTACGCCTCCTCGGTTGGGGACTTACGGCGCATGGTTCGATGCAATCGTTCCACCAGAGGGGTTGTTTCGACGACCGCCGTCGTCAGGTGTCGTCGGAGTTCCTCGGAGGCCACATGGCGAATGAGGTTGCCGTTCATCGCAATGGATACGATACCGGTCTCTTCGCTGACCACGATTACGAGGGCATCGGAACCGAGAGTAACGCCTACGGCAGCCCGATGTCGCGAGCCCAGTTGTTGCCGGCCGGGGATCGTATCGCCCTCGACCAACGGAAGCTGGACCCTGGCGGCAATGATCCGGTCGCCCTGGATCACCACGGCCATATCGTGAAGGGCCGTTCCGGGATGGAAAATGGTTCGCAGGAGCTCGGAAGTGACTTTGGCGTCTATTCGCACACCGGTCTCGACGAATTCTCCCAGCCCGACCTGCTGTTCAAACACCATGATGGCGCCGGTTTTGGTTTGCGACAGGATTTCGACGGCCTCGATGATCTCCTCGACACTTCGAGACAATTGCTGCGGCGAACTGGACAGAAACCGCGCCTGGCCCAGGCGAATGAGGGCGCGGCGAATTTCCGGTTGAAACGCGACGATGGCGATCAGCAAGATACCGATCAAAAACCAGTTATAGAGAAAGGCGACGCGATACATATCGAACCGGTTCACGACCAGCGTCAGAAAGACCTTGCCGGCCAGAAGGATAAAGATGATCCCGCGGAATAATCGCTCACCGCGGGTTCCCTCCAGAAAAGTCAGAACGATATAGACGAACAATCCGATAAACAACAACTCAAAGAGAACCACCAGCCGTTCCTGGGGTCCCATCCGATAGAAAAAATCAAGAATCGCATCCACCGATAACCCTCCCTGTGCAGACGGAATACCCGGCCGGATCCGATGCAACCGGCGGTGAGGGGACGCCGTCAGCGGACGGGTTGCGGGCTCATTCGACCGGGCCGATCCAACAAGAATACAGCATCCACATCATCCTGGATACGGCCAAGGTTGTTGTTGATCACCCGATCGTGGCGGACTCGGACTTCATCCGAGGATTCGCCGACCGTACCGCAACCGCCGATGACCAGCAGCCCGGACAGGATCACCATCATTGCCGCAATACAACACGCTCTTCGCATCAGAAACGGACTTTTCATACAAGACCTCATATTATCCCGGCACTCTGACACCCAAGGGATAGACCCCTCGGCAGTCCCTTGATTCTACGAGATGATCAGATGGATTGTCAATGTCAAAATCCGGCGACGGCGCGGAAACTCAAAAATCGCCCGGATCAAAGATTGGTCCGGGGATCGGTTGATTCCGTTCGACGATCCGGATATACTGAAGCGGCGTAGAAAACCGATACCTGAATTCCTCAAACGAATGATCCGAAGCCATTCATCGAATTTTCATTCGGGATTTCCGATCCGCGGATCGGCCCGGAGATGAGCTGCCCATCCCCGTCCTATGTCCATCGTTAAACTCCAAAGCGTCCATAAATCATTCGGCCCCGAAATCGTGCTGGACCAGTTCAATCTGGAACTCTACGATCGGGAGATTGTCGGCATGGTTGGGGCCAACGGCTGCGGCAAGACCACCGTTCTACGATTGATTCTCGGCCAGGAACAGGCCGACATGGGGCAGATCATCCGACAAAAGGGGCTGCGGATCGGATATCTACCCCAGGAGCCGGTCTTCGATGCCGATCTGACCGTTCTGGAACAAATGCATCTTGGATTGGAGGATCTTTTGGGCAAACAACGACGGCTCCAGTCCCTGGCCGAACGGCTGGAACGGATGGCCCACGAAGGAGGAGAATACGAGTCCCTGTTACGGGACTACGACCGGCTCGCCCATGAATTCGAATCGCAGGGCGGCTGGGCATTTGAAACCCGAATTCGGACCACGCTGGCGGGTGTCGGGCTGGACGAGTCGCTGGTGAATGTCAAAACCTCGGCACTCAGTGGCGGCCAGCTTTCACGGCTGGGGCTGGCCCAGGTGCTGATGCGGGAGACTGACCTTCTGTTGCTCGACGAGCCGACCAATCACCTGGACCTGTCCGGCACGATTTGGCTGGAACGGTTTCTCCGGAGTTTCAAGGGCGCCGCGGTGGTGATCAGCCATGATCGGTATCTGCTCGACCGGATCGCGTGCAAGATCGTCGAAGTCGAACATCGCCAGGCGAAGGTCTGGCGCGGCAATTACAGCACTTTCGTTGAGACCAAGAAGACCGTTCAACTTCAGGAACAGCGGGAATACGAGCAGCGGGCGGAGATGGTCGAACGGACTCTGGATTTCATCGCGCGCAACAAGGACCAGGAAGGGATGCGGAAAACCGCCCGGGGACGCAAGACGCGGCTGGAAAAATTACTGAAAGAGAATCCGGATTTCCTGGAAAAGCCGACGCAGTCGAAGACCATCGACTTCCAGTTCCGTTCGGGGGGCGGACGCAGCGAGTTAGCGCTTCGCTGCGAGAATCTCGGTATGGGCTTCGGGCCGGTGGAGTTATTCCGGGGGTTGACCCTGGATGTGCTGTACGGCCAACGGCTGGGAATCACCGGGCCCAACGGCACCGGCAAAACGACGCTGTTGCGGTTGGCCCTCAAACGGTTCAAGCCCGTCGAAGGAACGATTCGGCTGGCGCCGACCGCCCGGATCGGCTATCTTGATCAGCAAGCCGATGTGCTCGATGCGGGAAAAACGGTCCTGGAGGAAGCCGCTGCGATCCGGCCGGATCTATCGACCGAACGGCTTCGCGGAATCCTGGGAGCGTTTCTTTTCAGCGGCGATGATGTCTTCAAAAAGACCGCCGACCTCAGTGGCGGTCAGCAGAATCGGCTGATGCTCTGTCGTCTGGTCCTGAGCGAACCGGATATCCTCGTGCTCGATGAACCGACCAATCATCTCGACATTCCCAGCCGCGAGGCCCTGGAACAGGCCCTGATCGACTTTCCCGGAACGATCCTGGTCGTCAGCCACGATCGGTATTTCCTGGACCGCGTGGCCGATCGGCTGTTGGTGATCGGGGTCGATGAACTCGGGAACCGCCGTCCCGGCCGAACGGAGTTGATCTGCCATGATCGTCCCTATTCGGCCTATGCCGAGCGACTCACCAGTCGTACCGAGCAATCCCGACAGAGGAAAGACGACGAATCCATCCGCAAGCCAAAACGCTCGGCCCCGTCGCCGGACAAAACACGAACCACGACGCCGCCGGAATTGAGAGAGTATAACAAGTACACGGTCGAGCAGATCGAGGAAATGATCACCGACCTCGAACAGAAACATTCGCAAACTCATGACCAGTTCGGGGAGGCCAAGGTATATCAGAATCCCGCACTGTATGCCGACCTGCAGCGGGAATATGAGCGGCAAAAAGAGGAACTCGACCGACTCTATCGCGCCTACGAACTTCGCCTCCGCTAAGACCCACACAATGTATGGAAGCCCCCGGCTTTATGCCGGGGGTTATTTTCGCCGCCGGTTTCCGGACCCCCAACATAAAGTTGGGGGCTTTCATCGTACACCCTCCGCGCAAAAAAAACCGGCCGAAAATTCCGACCGGCTTTGATGAATCTTCCTCTGGAGGGCCATGTTTTGTCAGGGCCGTGTTTCGGACGCGACGGAGCGCGTCCCTTCATTCCTACAGCAGTTCGGCAATCTGAACGGCGTTCAGCGCAGCGCCCTTGCGGAGCTGATCGCCGACAACCCACAGATTGAGCCCCTTGTTGCCCGGCAGTGACTCATCCTGCCGAATCCGGCCGACCAGACAATCGTCCTTGCCCGATGCGTCGATGGGCATCGGGAAACGATTGTTGGCACGGTCGTCGATCAGACCTATGCCCGGGGCCTTTTTGAGGATCTCGGTCGCTTCCTGCGGAGTCATCGGGTGGGTAAACTCCAGGTTGATGCTCTCGGAGTGTGCCCGCAGGACCGCCACGCGGATGCAGGTGCAGGTGATTGCGATATCCTTGCAGCCGAAGATTTTCTGGGTCTCCAGGACCATCTTGGTCTCTTCTTCGTTGTAGCCGTTGGGCCCGACCTTGGAGTTGTGGCTGTAGCAGTTGAACGCCAACTGATACGGAAGGGCATTGCAGGTCACGGGCTTTCCGGCCAGTACCTGTCGGGTCTGCTCTTCCAGTTCCAACATCGCGCCCATTCCGGCGCCGCTGGCGGCCTGATAGGTGCTGACGATCATTCGCTTGACCGGGTTGACCTTGTGCAGCGGCCAGACAGCGACATCGGCGATGATGGTCGAACAGTTCGGATTGGCGATGATGCCCTTGTTCTTTTTGATCATCTCCGGGTTGATTTCGGGCACCACCAGCGGAATCTCCGGGACCATGCGGAACGCGCTGGAGTTATCGACGACGACCGCGCCGGCATCGACGGCGGCCTGGGCAAACTCGCGGCTGCGACTGGCACCGGCGGAGAACAGGGCGATATCGATTCCCTTGAAGCTATCCTTTGTCAGAACCTCAACCGGATATTGCTTCCCTTTGAATGTCACCATCTTACCGGCCGAACGGCTACTGGCCAGCATCCGGATCGATTTGATCGGAAAGTTTCTTTGCTCCAGGATCGACAGAAATTCCTGTCCCACTGCGCCGGTCACCCCGGCAATCGCCACATTCTTACTCATGGTACCACGGCTCCCTTTTGAATGCTCCCTTTTCAATGAATCTATTTTCGCACTTATCCAGTTGTCATCCACGACAAACTGAGATGACATAGGCACACAATGAATCCTTCGGCTTTCTAAAGCCGAAATCGGGCAAGAAACTGGATACTATCATATCCAAAAGCCAAATGCAATGGAGAAGCCGCGATTTCAGATGAAAATCGCACTACAGGCCCCCAAATTAAGACGCTCGGAGTCGCTAATGAGAAACCGGGTAAATTCCACGCCCCACGGCTTGACAATACCGGCCCAATTATCATACAATATGCTTGGCTGTGGCGGCTCCACACGAAGATTGACCGGGAGAGAAGATCCTCAAGGGCCGGAGGGAGTGTCTATACGAAACAATCCACTCCCAGCGTTATATATGAGGAGAGGAATTGGTAAATGGGTACTTTAGACGAAAGGCGTATGTTTATGAATCGTTTACACAATCGTTCCAAAGCGTTCACGCTGATCGAGTTGCTGGTGGTTATCGCCATTGTTGCGATCTTGCTGTCGGTTCTCATTCCAGCCCTGAATTATGCCAAGGTCCAGGCCGGTTCAGCGGTGTGTCTGGCCAACCTGAACGGTTTGACCAAGTGTTATGTCCTCTATGCGGAGGATAACGACACCAGTATTTGCGGAAGCGCAACCTATGAATGGAATGGCTGGCAGAACCAAGGATACCCCGCATGGGCACCAAATGGTACTCGCCCCGTCAAGAACTTCGTAGGAGTTCCCCATAACGAAAATACAAAGGCCGACGATTACACCAATCTCAAAGCCGAGCAAAATGGAATTGAAAAGGGGGGATTGTATCCCTACGCTTCCAGCATTAAAATTTATCATTGTCCCTCAGACAAACGATACCTGAAGAATGCCACTCGTAATTCGGCCCGGTGGGGAGGGTATCGTACCTATTCCATTGGATGTCCCTATAACGGATATGCCAACGGCAGTGGATGGACAACGGGAGAGTATTTCGCCTGCGTTTACAAATTGCCCGAAATCACCACACCCGGATCCAAGATTGTTTTTGTCGAAGAGACGGAAGGTTCCGGTTACAACGAAAACACATGGGATATCTTCCTGATCGGCACCGCAATGCCCAATTATTGGCCCGGAGATCCACTTTCCTGCGTTCATAACGAACGGAGCACGCTGGGTTTTGCCGATGGACACGCGGAAAAACACCAATGGCAAGATCGAACTGTCATTCGAACATTCGAAGACCAAGCCAAGAATGACTCCTCCTACTCGTTTGGCCCGACTGAAGGCGGAGATCTGGCCTGGTTTGTCCGGCACTATGTTCCGCGGAGTCCCCAGCCGGGTTCCGGTTTTTATCCTCTGACCAAGTAATCAAACAAGAGGAGAGACATTCAAGAAGCCCACTTCGAATTCAAGACCGGAGAAGTGAATTCGGATATTTGACAAATCGAATGCGACAAGCGACAATACGCTCCATAGGTTTTGCTTGAAAGGCGAACGATGGAGCGTTTCATTTTTGCGGACGCCGGTTCTCTCGGTGCGGCGGCGGCGGGCGAGGCCGGCCAACAGATTCTCTCAGCCATTCGGTCTCGTAAACAAGCCGACATCATCCTGGCCACCGGTACCAGCCAGCTCAAAACCCTCGACGCACTGGTGACATTCAAAGGCATCGATTGGTCGAAGGTGACGATGTTTCACCTGGACGAATACATCGGCCTTCCGGACACGCACAAGGCGTCCTTCCGCAAATATCTCCGCGAGCAATTTGTCGCACGGGTACCCAAACTGGCAGCAGCACATTTCGTTTGTGGCGATGCCCCGGATCCGGAGGCCGAATGCCGACGGCTGGGTCAGTTGATCTCGGCGACAACCATCGATGTGGCACTGGTCGGCATCGGCGAAAACGGCCACCTGGCCTTTAACGACCCGCCGGCGGACTTCGACACAGAAGAGCCCTATATCATCGTGAACCTCGATGAGCGATGCCGCCGCCAGCAGCTCGGGGAGGGTTGGTTCTCCAGTTTTGAAGATGTACCGTCGCGGGCGATCTCGATGGGGATTCGACAGATTCTCAAGAGCCGGCATATCGTTTGTTCCGTGCCCGACCAGCGCAAGGCCGAGGCCGTGCGAAACACGCTGGAGGGCCCTGTCTTGCCGAATTGTCCGGCTTCCATCCTGCGGACGCATCCTTCCTGCCGGATGTATCTCGACGAGCCGGCCGCATCGTTACTGAAGAATCAAAAAGGCGACGAGCGATGAAGAATCCTATCGCCATTCCGGCCAAGGTATGGAAGCCCCCGGCTTTACGCCGGGGGTTTAACCCCCAACATAATGTTGGGGGCTTTCAATCGTGTCCCAAATTCCGCTCCTCGTATTTCGATCTTTTCTCGATAGGAATTCTCCTATGACGACACCCCTGGTCGATCTGCAAGTCAACGGTTTCAGCGGAAATGATTTTTCCTCGCCGGATTTGACCATCGACCAGGTCATTCAGATTACCGACCAGCTCTCGGAGGTCGGGACAACGGCATATCTGGCCACGATGATCACCAGCCCGATGGAGGTGTATCGCCATAATCTTCCGATCCTGGCGAAAGCCGCAAGCGATTCTCGGCTCAAAGGGCGATTGCTTGGCGTTCATCTCGAAGGTCCGTTCCTCAATTCCGGCGAAGGCGCTCGCGGCGCACACAATCCCGAATGGATGAGCCCCGGTGACACCAAACGACTCCAGGAATTGATCGACTTGGGCGGCGGGACGGTTCGACTAGTAACCATCGCGGCGGATATTGACGGCGCTGAGACGGTAACTGGCGTGGCACGCGAAAACAAGATCGCCGTTTCGATGGGCCATCATCTGGCCGATGGCGAGCAGATCGCCCGGCTCCGTGCGGCCGGGGCGACGGTCATCACGCATCTGGGCAACGGTTTGCCGCGGATGATCGACCGCCACAACAATCCGCTATGGCCGGCAATGGCCGATGACGGGCTAACGGCAATGATCATCACCGACGGCCATCACTTGCCCCCGGACCTGATCCGCGTGATCGTCCGTGCCAAGACTGCGGCACGGATCGTCGTCACCAGCGATTGTTCTCCCCTGGCGGGAATGCCGCCCGGCCGATATCACTCCCTCGGTAACGATTGCGTCCTCGATCCGTCCGGCAGACTCTATAATCCCGCCACCGGCTACCTCGTGGGTTCCTCGGCCACAATGAAACAATGCATGGATCATTTGGCTTCACTGAATATTCTTTCCGATGATGAGCTCCGACAAGTGGGATATGAGAATCCGTTGCGATTGATCGGACGCGACACGGAAATAAAATCAAACATCAAGGATCAAAATGCAAAATGAAATTTGATTGCACGAGGTGTTGATTGTTTGGTTTTGAGCCAATCGATTTTATTGTGATTGTCGTGTACCTGATCGGCATTACCGTCATCGGGAGCTGGGCGGCCAAGCGGGTCAAGAGTGCCGCCAGTTTTTTCATCGGCGACCGGAAATTCGGCAAGGTGATGATGTCCTTCTTTATGTTCACGGCCGCCACTCGCTATGACCAGGCCGTCAGCGTAACCTCCAAAGTCTATAGCAGCGGCGCGTCGGGGATCTGGTACCAGTGGATGTGGCTGTTCAGTACGCCGTTGTTCTGGCTGATCGCGCCGATCTTCCGCCGGATGCGCGCCGTCACCATCGGCGATTACTTCGAGATGCGATACGGGCCCAGCGTGTGCCTGCTGTATGTGATCATCGGGATTCTGCAATTGATCGTAACCATCGGCCTGATGCTCAAAAGCTGCGGAGCCATGGTCACCGCTACCACCAATGGTCAGGTCAACGCCAACCTGGCCATCTTTTCTACGACGGCGATCTTTGTGATCTACAGTATCGCCGGCGGCATGAACTCGGCGATTGTGGCCGATTTCGTCCAGGGCCTGATGACCTTCACCTTTTCTTTTTTGCTGTTGCCGTTCGCCTTTGATACCCTCGGCGGCATCTCCGGCATGCGGGCGGCTCTGCCCGATCCGGCCATGATGGATCTGGTTGCCCCCAAAGAGATCACCGCGTTTTACATTTTCATGATCTCCTTCAACGGCCTGGTCGGCTGGGTTACTCAACCGCACACGATGGTCGTCTGTGCCGGAGGCAAAACGGAAATGGAGGGCCGCATGGGCGTGACCTCGGGCCTCTTTGTCAAAAGGATCTGCACCATCGCTTGGATGATCACCGGCCTGTGTGCCATCGCTATGTACACGAATCTCGATGTCAAACCCGACGAGGTCTTCGGACGGATGGCCCGCGACCTGCTGCCGGGCGTAATGCCGGGGCTGGTGGGGTTGTTTATCGCGTGCATCCTGGCTTCGCTGATGGGGGCCTGTGGGGCGTTCATGGTCGTTTCATCGGGTTTGTTTACACAGAATATCTATAAACGATTCCTCGTTCAAGGCCAATCCGACAAGCATTATGTCGTTATCGGCCGGGTCGCCTCCGTGGTGATGGTCGGCCTGGGCGTCTATTTTGCATACACCATCGAAAATGTTGTTAAAGGCCTGGAGATCTTCTGGCAGGTTTCGGCCATGATGGGCATCGCCTTCTGGGTCGGCCTCTACTGGAGAAGGGCTACCGTCGCCGCTGCCTGGGCGGGAACTCTGTCCAGCTTCGCGGTACTGTTATTTACCAGCAAGATCGATCTGATCGGGTGGGATTTCAACAGTCATTTCGCCCACTACTTGCCCGGTTTTATGGTCCTGGATGGCAAGCTGCTTTTGTCGTGGCAGATGGTGATGTATCTCATTGTTGGATTTGTAGTTACAATCGCAGTCAGTCTCTTCACCCGGCCGGTGGATAAGTCCCGTCTGGATCAAATGTTCGCCTGTCTTCGAACGCCGATCACCCCCAATGAGCCGGAAACAAAGCCCTTTACCCTCCCGGCGGGAATTCAGCCGGCCCCCAGAAAAGTCCTGATCGATCTTCCGGGCTTTGAGATTCCCAGGCCATCCTGGGTGGGAATGATCGGATTTGTGGTATCATGGGCAATCGTGCTCCTGTTAATATGGGCAGCTTATCTAATTCTTGCGATGTAAAGATCCTTTTATTCGGTTCGGATTTCTCGCGGTTTTCCACTCCGTCTTACTGTGATGCATTCGTTTGACGGATATTCTCTATCCTCACGGAATACCTTTCAAAAGGAATTGGTATGCAAATTGCACCTGTATTGGGGGTCGGGGGGTTATTGCGCCCCGAAAGTGAATGGAAATTCCGATTTGGGATTGAATGTGGCAAGAAGAACCGACAGTCCGGTTGGAATCGTCAATGACTGTGGCCGGATTTCTCCGATGGATTCAGGGAGACGATTGATGAGGGAGGTAAACAGGTTTGTCCTTTTCTGGCTGACGGCGCTGATGCCGATTGTATCGGCTGAGATTGAACCGATGTGGATGGATTATCTCGGCGGAACGGACTATGACTACGGTTCCGGCGTTGCGATGAGTTCGACGGGCCGAATTTTCATCGCGGGCGAAACCCGAAATACCAGTAATTTTGTCGGGGCGATCAACCAAAACCACGGCGGACGCGACGGTTTCGTCAGTTGCGTCGATGCCGACGGCCAGATTCTCTGGACGGCGTATGTCGGAGGCAGCGGAAACGACAGCGGCACCAAGATCGCGGTGGATTCGGCGGACATCCTTTACCTGTGCGGATTCACCGCGTCGTTGAATCTGGAGGGAGCCATCAACGCTTATCACGGGGGAAGTTCAGACGCTTTTGTATCGGCCATTAACAACGACGGAACGATTCGATGGTCGTGTTATGTGGGAGGGGACGATACCGATCGTGCCAATGGTATCGCGGTCGATCCGTTGTCCGGAGATCTGATCGTCGGGGGATACACGGAATCGTGGCAATTCTCGGGGGCCGCCAATAGTTACAACGGCGGCGCATTCGACGGATTTGTCTCAAGAATTTCCAAAGACGGCGTACTGAAAGAGTCGCGGTATTTTGGCGGGGCCTATTCGGATTCGTGTGAGGCGGTCGCTGTCAATTCGGCCGGAACGATTTTCCTGGCGGGGACGACTTATCTGAGCGATCTTCCGGGTGCCCTGAACACCCGAATGGCCGGCGACGACGCTTTTCTGGCATCAATGGCCGCGGGAGGACAGTTACAATGGAGCCGTTATTTCGGAGGAAGCGGAGGGGATCGGGCTTACGATTTAGTGATCGATCGGGCCGGGCGGATTTTGATGACCGGCTACACGGAATCGAACGACATTCCCGGCACCATGAACAACTCGGCGGGGCAAAGCGACGGTTTCGTCGTTTGTTATAATCCGGACGGTTCACAAAACCACGCCCGTTATGTCGGCGGGTCACTGAACGATCGGGCTTACGGTATTACCAGCGATAACAACTCCAATATTATCATTACCGGATCGACGAACTCCACGGACCTGCCCGTGGCCGGAAATGGCGCCATGTCCGGACAAAACGCTTTTCTGGCGGTGCTGAACGACGAAGGGACCTTGGTGATGACCGGATATCTGGGCGGATCATTGGACGATATCGGCCTGGATGCGACGACCAATGCGACCGGCGAAATTCTCATCACGGGCAGCACAAACTCTTACCTGTTCGCCGGAGCGTCGAATTCCCTTTTCGGCGGCAGCCGGGACAGCTTTTTGGCCCAGATGCCCGCGATGGATCTGGCATATGCGGATTTGCTGGTCAACATCCAATCCGAAATCGTGTCTGCAATTCAGGGTACAACGGTATCGGTCCCGATTCGGATCGACAACGCCGGCCGAGCGGATGCGATCTCGTACGGGCCGGGTTACTTTTCTACGGTTCTTCGTCGGGCCGACAAACAAGACGCCGATTGGGCCAAGGCAACGGTGGTGGGTACTTTTAAGCTGGCGTCTCTACCGGCGAATCAATCGCTCGAAACAACCCTTGATATTCCCGTACCGAGTCAGCTTGGGCGATACTATCTTCGTGCTCAAACGGATACCGAAGACACTGTTCCTGAACAACACGAGCAGAATAATATCAGTCGGATAATCCCACTGGACATCACCGAACCCCCAAAGAAGGCCGATCTGACAATTCGGAAGGGCACAACGAGTTACGCAGCCGACCCCGGCCAATTGTTGACCGTGAGGGTGACGGTGGAAAACAGCGGCCAGGCCGAAGCCATTTCCGCCGGAGGGGAGCAGTTTATAACGGCGCTGCGAATGTCGGAGGATCCGAACGACTGGTCGGGGGCTGTCGAACCCGTCGAACCGTATTCGCTGGCGGTATTGGGGGTCGCCGCAATTCACGACATCGACTTTCAGATCACCGCGCCGGATCGGCCGGGACAATACTACCTTCAGGCGGAGACGGATCGGAACGGCGTTGTCGAGGAATCCAACGAAACCAACAACCTGGGAACAATCATGATCCTGATTGTTCGGACGCCCAAAACTCTGCCGGATCTGACCCTTCCCGGCGATGGGACGATTCCGTTACTCTACATGCCCGGCGAAGAGTTTCTGTTTCTGTTCGACAGCCAGAATCTGGCCGACGCCAACGCCGTCAGTCCGGATTCGGCGGGAATCCTGACGACGCTGTACCTGGCGAACCATCCGGGTGTCAACTGGGATAAAGTGACCCATGTCGTCGGGCAGACACGGATTGGATTGCTCGCAGCCGGTCAGATTCGATATCGCGACTCAATCCGGATTACGGCACCGACTCAGCCCGGGCAATATCGTCTCCGAGCGAAAATAGACAGCGTCAACCGCGTGACCGAGTCCAACGAAAATAACAACTGGGGACCGATGATTACGCTCCAGGTGGACGCTGCGAATCAGTATGCTGATTTGATGGCGGTTTTCCCGGACGCGAATTCCGTCACCGTGCGGTCGGGACAGACATTTGACATTCCGTTGGAAATTCAAAATCGGGGTTCGGCCAGCGCGATCCCGCAGGGCGAAAATTATTTTGACACGGCCTTGATGATTGCGTCCGATCCGTCGGTGGATTGGGAATCCCTGTCGCCTGTGGGAACGGAACGGTTGTATTTTCTCGACCCGCTCGAACGGCGAGTGATTGGGGCGGTATTGACCGCACCGGATCAGGAGGGATCCTATTGGTTACGGGCCAGAACGGACAGTAACGAGGCCGTCGTCGAAAGTAACGAAGATAACTGGTCGTCGGCGGTACATCTGATCGTACAAGGAACGCAACCTACGAATCATCCTCCGCAACTGGAATCGATCGGAAATCGCACGGGGGCTGAGGGCGCCGAGTTGCGAATATCTCTTCGCGCCACGGATCCGGACGGAGATTCTTTGGCTTATTCGGCCCTGCCTCTTCCGCGGCGGGCGTCTTTCTCCGGCAATAGGTTCGTATGGACGCCGGACTATGATCAGGCCGGAAGCTATACCATCACCTTTTCGGCAAAAGACGCCGAATTCGAGGACAGCGAAACGATTTTGATCCTCGTCACCAATACCAATCGTCCTCCGATTCTTCAACCGATCGGAGCCCGAATCCTCGACGAAAACCAAACGCTGGAATTTTCAGTGTCCGCGTCCGATCCGGACGGAGACTCCGTCAATTTTTCAGTTCCGAATCCGCCGAACGGTTCGATATTCGCGGAACGAACCTTTTATTGGATACCGAGTTTCGATCAGGCGGGGAATTATGCCGTGCAAATCATCGCTTCGGATGGTCAGGCCGCAAACTCACAGGCCGCGGAGACGGTCTTGATAACGGTGAGAAATGTGAATCGTCCCCCCACCGCCGAAGCGGGAGATGATCAGATCGTGACGGATTTGGACAACGATGGTATCGAATGGATTTCGCTGAACGGTTCCGGATCGGATCCGGACGGCGACATGTTATCGTATTCCTGGATAGACAATTTCGGGGATACGATCGCATCGGTGGAAAACCCTTCGGTCGCGCTTCGCGTCGGCGTTCATACGATTACATTGACCGTTCGGGACGGAGGCGGAATGAATTCGAACGATACGCTGACGGTTACCGTAAAGGAAGGCCCAAAACTTCCGAATGCGCCCGTGCTGGCGCCGATCGGTAACCAGACCGTGGCGGAAAATCAGTTGCTGTCGTTTACGCTACAGGCGACGGATCCCGACGGCGACGCAATCGTGTACTCGGCTCAGGGTTTGCCCCCCTCAGCAAAGCTGGATCCGCAAACGGGACGGTTTTTCTGGCAACCGTGGTATGAAGATGCCGGAACATTCCTGGTCACTTTTCTGGCAACCGCCGGAGACTTGCAGGATTCGGAAACTCTTGTCATCACGGTCAAGGATACGCCGCTGTCGAGCTGGTACAATCGCTGGCTTCAGACGCAGGGATTGATTGTCGGTTCTCCATCCGTTCGACAGCTCTTCGGCGAGTTGTCGGATATTACCGTCGATGAAGGCCGTCGTATTTTAACGATCCTGGGGCCGGCGGATCGTTGGGTTCAGTTTTCGGCCGAATCGTTGCCGAGGGGATCGTCGATTATCGGCAACATCTTCATCTGGCCGACGGAATACGACCAGGCGGGGATGTACAGCGTCGTGTTCCACGCCGATTGCGGGAAAATTCATCAATCTCGTACAGTTCACATTACGATCCATAACACCCCATTATCGGACCCCGGCCGGCGATGGCTGGATCGACTGGACAAACCCTAAAAAGGCCGGCGATCAGCTTCATGGAAAAGGATATATCCATACGAACTACCCCCGCGAGAAATTATTCTCGGACCTTGCTACGCTCGGCAATGTTGTCGAAAGCGGGTTCGTATCGTAAGTTTTATCATGTATCAATACAATGATGGACTCGTAATGATGAGAGACTGGACACAATTCGCCAATTCATACGAGGGGAAAAAATGAAACGGCAACCCATACAACTGCTTGCCGTAGGATTGGCTCTGCTGGGGTTGGGGATATCAGCCCAGGCGGGGTCGCTCCGCGCCAACCAGTATTACACCTGGGGTATCGATTCCCAGGACCTGGCCATCCCGGAAGGATGTATTATCACCAAGGCCGTCTTGACCTTCCATGACATCAAGAACTGGAAGAACGACGGAACGGACCGGCTTTATGTCCACTTAATTGAAAATCCCCCCGTTGGCTTAAGCGAATACTCAGACAGTGAATCCGAAGACACCTTTGCCGACGACGGCAAGGCCCTTCAATCCAGCTTCCTTGCCCCGCGATTGGTCTATTCCCTGCAGGAAACCGACGATGTACTTTCCTGGGTGTGGAGCGTATTCAAAATTCCCTTCCAGTTTATTCTATCTGACTCCACCTCGGTTCAGTACTCCTCCTCGTTGCTGGAATTCATTGATTTTGCGGGGACGGGCACGAGTTTTGGATTCGGGATCGATCCTGAAACGAGAGACTATCCCTATTCCCGAATCACTCTGGAGCTTACCGTTGAGGCGTATGAGGGAACGGCGGCAAAAAAGGTTCTATTGTTTGAAGTCTCCGATTCACCGATCCCCACAGTTCTCTGGTCGATGGATGACACCGCCGCTTCGACGCGGATTTCGGACAGCGGCGGATTGGGTCAGCATGGAACGGCGACACGAAATGCTTCATTGTTGACAACCGCCGGAAAAGTCAGCACTGCCATTACCTTTAACGGTACCAGCGACTTTATCACCTGTGGATCCAATGCGACACTGTTGCCTGATGCATGGTCGGTCTCGGCCTGGGTCAAGTGCAACGACACCCTTACCCCCACCCTGATCTCCTTCGGAGGGCTTAAACCCTCCGTCCGACTTCAGAATAATGGAAAAGGACAACCCATTATTCACATGGGGAACTCGAACTACCGATACTTCGAATCCTCGGCATGGACGACCCTTAAGGACGGCCAATGGCATCATGTCGTCTTCACCATGCCCGGATCGGCTCAGGATTCAATCGAATCGGCCGGGATGTATCTGGACGGCGTGGCCGTGAATCCCGCCACCACTCTGGCTACCGGTCCCCAGAATACCAAGAGCGGTTTATTCCTGGGCAATATCAACACCACCGGAACCCAATTTTACTCCGGAGCAATGGACGAAGTGGCTCTTTTCAATCGCGTCTTGGAGGATTGGGAAGTTGCACAGATGTACGAAAGTACTGTCGGTGAAGCGCCCGTCAACCAAGCGCCCGTTCTGGCGGCGATCGGGGCCAAGAGCGTTACCGAAGGCAATGCCCTGAGCTTTACGATCAGCGGCGCCGACCCCGACAATGATCCTTTGACCTATTCGGCAACGGGTCTGCCCAATGGCGCGACCTTTAATGCCACCACGCGAACCTTCGCGTGGACGCCCGCAACCGGCACCGCCGGTTCCTACAATGTGACCTTCCGCGTTCAAGACAGCGGTGGATTGAGTAGTTCGGAAACAATTACGATCACGGTAGTCGCAGCGCCCGTAAATCATGCACCTGTCCTGGCGACTA
>JAAYVQ010000158.1 GCA_012517095.1 Phycisphaerae bacterium
TCCCAGTCGGGCATCCGGCGGTGCGAATAGTTCCAGATTCCGATCCCCCGCCGCTCCCATGGTGGGAAGTTCTCCCTGGGGCGAGCCGAGATGGGACTTGAGGGTTGTGTCATACATGTTCAGGGAAGCTCCCGTATCCACCGCGAACAGGTATTCCTTACCGTCCAGTGTAACTGGCAAGAGGATTGGGCCGATCGGATCGAATGGGAATTCCTCCAGCGGCGCAACGGCGGCGGAGTTGGTCTGTGCCGGGGCGATCGGCTCGGTACAGCCGGCCAACGGAGCCCATCCGACCAACAACAAAAGCCCCAGCGTCAGACCGACGCTCCGGCAGGAATACTTTCGATCATCGTTGGCTTTCATACCGGAACCTCCCGGTACCCGTTCCCCGCGCGGTCCGATGATTCTGGATACGATCGAATCAGCGGATCTTGTAGCTGATCGCCATGCCGTCGTTCTTTTCCATCGACGAACGAATGATCACGGTGTCGTAGTTGGGGCTGGTCTGGACATAGTCGAGGTAGTCTTTCATGTCCCGTGCCGACTGGATCACATTGTCGGCCACGACGACGGCGCCGGACTTGAGTTTTGGCTCGATGAGCTTGAGGTACTTGAAGTAATCGTCCTTCTTGGCGTCAATGAACACGAAGTCGACCGGCCCTTCGATGGTCGGCAGGGTTTTCAGGGCGTCGCCCTCCACACAGGTGACGACCTTTTCGAGCCCGACCTTTTCAAGATTTTCTTTCGTCGCCGCGATCATCTTCGGTTCGATGTCCAGTGTCCAGAGGTGTCCGCCGGTCCGCTCGAAGGCGATTCCCATGTTCACGGCTCCGAAACCCGTGGCCGAGCCAACCTCGACGCCGCGCTTGCACTTTGCGGCTTCGACGAGGATCCGCAGCATCATCGCGTCGCCGGGTGTGGTGTTGAGGCCGGTACGCTTGAAGTCTTTGACGAACTGTTCGCGAAACGCCTGCGAGGTCTTGTCCTTGTTTACATCCTGCGCGACGGCCGCCAGGGCCACCAGTCCGCACACCACCGCCAGTCCGATTCCGATTACCTTTGTCATACCGATCTCCTGAAAGATTTCGTTTCATGGGTTGTCCGTGGGGGATATTATACCGTGAAACCGGACAATTGGCTATGGGGTTGTCGTTCGACATCGTCGGCGGCGCCATCGAGTGGAGCCTGCTGCCCGTGACCGACGACACCGACGAGATTCTGAGTAACCGCCGCGACAAGCCCGCCGGCTCCAAGAAACTCCACGATGCCAAACAGTTCCTGCGGGAACAACTCGAAGGCAAAGAGCCGATGGACAGCGAGGAAATCTTCCGACGGGCACGAGGGTACGAGATTTCGGACAATCGTCTCAAGGAAGCCAAAAAGGATTTATCCATCGATGCCTGGAAATCAGGATTTCACGGAAAATGGATGTGGTCCTGGCCCAAGCAACGGTTCTTGGAAGATTATAGGGTCCCAGATCGATAGACCTCTTCGGACCTCTTGGGACCTCTTCGTATTATTATTCTAATAATCGAAGGGGTCCATCCTCAAAACGGTCCCCTTCGCATTTTCAGCTCAAAAACGCCAAGGGGTCCGAAGGGGACCGAAGAAGACGAAACGATCTTCTGGGGGGAGGGAAAACTCGGAATCGAATGCTTACCCAGATTGCCGGTAGGAGCGGTTCGCGAACCGCCCTTACACGAACCAAGGGGGTTGAAGGAATGTCGGCCAGTCCCGCAGGGACGGCGGGATTTTGCGATGGGTGGCAGAAAACGCGAAAGCGAAGCGTTCGCCGAAGCGGTGGAAGAGTCGGCAATCTAAACGAACATCCACCTCGTTCCGATCCTTCGGATTCGTCACTCGGTGGCTGCCACGCGCCGAGGGATTCGTTGGACCCCTTCAGGGTCTGGAGTGGAAAAGATAAAATGAATGATGGCCGGATTCCGTCCCCCGGATTTCATCCGGGGCTATTCGGATTGGACTCCGACCTGCGCCGGGCTGGACACGGATCGGTTTGCGCCGACGGCTACGGTTTTCCGCGTGCGGTCGGGCGGCGGATCGGATAGACTGATCGCCATGCAAAACAAGAACCATCAACCAAGCGGGATCGTTTATTCGACGGACTTCGGGTCGATGTGTCCGGCCTGTGCCCGGCCGATTGCCGAGTGCGTCTGCCGGAAGAATGAGGCAGCGCCGGCCGGTGACGGGATCGTGCGCATCTGGCTGGATACCAAGGGCCGCAAGGGCAAGGCGGTCACGGTTGTGTCCGGTCTGCAAGGGAACGCCGAGCAGATCAAGGAACTGGCCCGCGAACTGAAGACGCGTTGCGGCGCCGGCGGAACGGTCAAGGACTGGACCATCGAGATTCAAGGCGATCATCGCGACAAACTCGTCGCCGAACTCCAATCGCGAGGATTTACCGTCAAACGAAAATAAACGAATTATCCCAACAACGGATTGTTTATGGAGATTCTGCAAAGGTTGACCGAGACCGTCAGGGAACGGAATCTTACGGTGGTTTTGCCGGAAGGTAGGGACGAGCGGATTATCCAAGCCGCTCGGCGGCTCCATGATGAGGGGATCGCCCGGCCTGTTGTTCTCGGCCGACAGGATCAGATCGAGGTGGCGATTCAAAAGGCCGGCGTTGGCGTGGATGAGATCGTGTTCATCGATCCGAGGAACAGCGACAGACTCGATGCTTATGTCAAAGCGTATCAGCGTCGAAGAAACCTGATCGATGAGACGGTTGCCCGCAATGTTGTCGTCAAACCCCTGTTCTTTGCGGGAATGATGGTCGCCTGCGGTGACGCGGATGCTTTTGTCGGAGGTGCCGCGATTGCATCGAGCGTCATACTTCAGGCCGGAGTCCTCACCGTCGGACTCAAGGCCGGCATTCAAACTCCTTCCAGTTATTTTCTGATGGTCATCCCGGCCCGGAATGGTGAACCGGACAAACTCCTGCTCTACGCCGATTGTGCCGTGAACATCAGCCCTTCCTCTGAGCAACTTGCCGATATCGCGCTGGCCACGGCCGCCACCGCCCGTCAAATCCTCGACGAGGAACCGCGAGTGGCGATGTTGTCTTTTTCCACGCAGGGCAGCGCATCCGGTTCGGGTGTCAGCAAAGTGACAGAAGCGTTGAGGTTGGTGCGAGCCCGTGAGCCGGGGCTGGCCGTTGATGGAGAATTTCAGCTCGACACGGCGCTGGTCTCGGATGTGGCGATCCGAAAGGCGCCGGCAGGCGGCCGGGTCGCGGGAAAGGCCAATGTATTTATCTTCCCGGATCTGAACTCCGGGAATATCGCCTACAAGGTGACGCAGTACATGGCCCATGCACGGGCCGTCGGTCCGATCCTCCAGGGGTTCGCTCGGCCGATCTCGGATCTTTCTCGTGGGACTCTCGTGGACGATATTATCGCTGCGGTGATCCTGACCCTGGCGCAGGCGCCCGCAGGACAACCGAAATCGGCCGCTCGAAATCTCTTCCGAACTGTCAAGGTGTAAGGCCTGCGGGCGACTTTTCCGGAACTTCCCACTATCGATAATGTTGTTCAATTATTTCAGGGACATACGGGATTTTGATTGAATCGGGTCACGGATTCGATTATATTGGATCTGCAACAAGGGCGAGGAGTATCATTTCCGAGAAGTCAAAACAAATCAATCGGACGGCCTGATGTTGCGCCGCGTGTACGCGTGTCTTCCCGTCCGGAGAGGAATGGAAGGGAGTTTGCGATGAAAACAAAATTTCTGTATGTACTTCTGGTGTTGGCGCTCTGCGCAATTTCTTCGGCGGCCTATCATCGGCCGCCCTCGAGCGAAAGGGGCGCATTGGTCAAAGTCATCAGCAAATGGAACTCGACCTGTTCCGGGTCGGAGCGATCCTCGTGGGACAATATGGTGGACGGCTGGTACGACGACATCACCAACGATTGGCCTACGCCGTGGGGTCATAGTACCCGGGCCTGGTGGCGGGATGGTTTCTACCACAACGGTAACATCGTCGATAGCCAGTTTGCCGATGATTCGATTGTCGGCTGGGGCAACGACGACGCCGACGACACCGGGATCGACGAGCCCGACGCATTGATGGTCGGTTTGCACGGCAGTGACGGATGTACCAACGGGCAATGGTGCGGCAGTGTCCGCGTGGATGAAGCCGGCGACGGCAACTGTGCGGCCTGGCAAGGCCATATGCTGCTCGACTACGATCTGGAATTTCTGTGCCTGTCGTCGTGCCACAGCATGGATCAGGCGGTCTGGTTCGGCAATAACGCGTGGTCGTCTTCGTTCGGACGGTTGCGGCAGATCGACGGTTTCCACGGATTGATGTGGATTTCATCGGACTTTGACGATGAGTACGAGGACTTCTCCGATGACGCGTTCGATGTCTCTATTCCAGAAGCTTTTATCGACAACCTGTTCATGAACAATGTGGACGGGCCCGGCTCCGATCAATGTCCCTGTGCCCGGGGTGTGGGCAACAACAGCGACGACCTGTGGTATCGCATGGGTCATGAGGAGTATGACTGGGTCAATGAAGATGACCCCACGCCGAATTCCCACGGGGTGATCTATGTCGTGGGCTGCAATCCGTCCGGCGAAGCTCCGCTTCCGGCCGCGGCAGGTTCTCCCGTCGAGCCGGATGTCGAATTGGTTCCGCCGCCGGCAGATAATGACTGGACCTGGAAAGAGTACCGTCTGGTGGTCGATGCGGCCATGCCCCAGATTGATCCGAAGATTCTCGGCGTCGGCAGCGGGCCGGACTGGATGAAGCCCCTGGATACGGGGGACATTTCCGATTCCGTGGGAGACCCTGCGGGATTTGACCGAGTCGTGCAAGACGATTGGCGGCTGGAAGCGCGGGATACGGCCGACACCAAGGTTGCTAAGATTGATCGATTTCGCGGGCGCGTCCGCTATCTGAATCGGTTACGAAGTTTCGATTATCAAAAGTCGCCCCACAGGGCGATTGCGGATTCGGTTGCCGTCAGCTTGGCACAGCAGTGCATGACCGGCCTGGGCATTCCGCGGACCGAGTGGGATTCGCCATTGATCAACCTTGTTGGCGCCCAGGGCCAGGACAGCAAAGGAAACACCGAATCGTTCCAGAGGGAAAAGATGGTCACCGTCCATCGGCGATTCGGCGGCTATCCCGTCTTCGGATCGATGGCCCGCGTGAACCTGTCCAACAACGGCGAGATCGCGCGAATGCTGGTACGGAATTGGCCGATGTTCCAGTTGCGCAGTGGCGGCGACCTGACCCTGAAGAGCCGAGCCGCGGTTGTCGATGCCTTGACCGACAAACTCTTTGCCGAGCAGGGCGGCGTACCGGCAGCGGTTCCGCTGATCCAGATTGGTTTTGCCCGGCTCGGAACCAGCTATATACCCGTCGCCCAGCTTGGGGCGGTCGATGCCCATTCGGGCATCCTGTTCCAGGAACCGCTGGTGGTCCTTCCCACCGACAAGGACCTGGATGGTATTCCCGACGAGCAGGACAACTGTCCCGACCAGAAGAATCCCGACCAGCGCGATTACGACAAGGATGGCGTCGGCGATGTCTGCGATAATTGTCGTGGGACTCCCAATCCCGATCAGGCCGACGAAGACCACGACGGTCTGGGCGACGCATGCGACGATGACAAGGATGAAGATCTCGATGAGGCCCAGTGCGGTGATCCGACGCATCCTTCACCCCGAGGGGATGTTACCAGCGATTGCAAAGTCAACTTGCACGATCTGGCAATCGTCGCGGCCCAATGGCTGGTCGATTGCATGGCCAATCCCACCCACCCGGCCTGCGCACCAAGCGGCGGAAGTTGATTATTTTTCGGGTGAGGGAGTTCCGGTATTTGCCAGTTTGTCCAGTTCGGCGAGTTTGAACCGGACAGAAACGATGTAGGGTTTCTGGCCTTCGGTCCAGTGGCCATAGGTGGTCGTCACGAAGGTACCGTCCGGAAGGACTTCGACGCTGGGGTACGCGCAGTCCCAGGCGTTATGGTTGTCCATGAGCCGTATGCGGTACTGCCCTTCGCGGCCGGCGACGATGTCTTCGTAGCGGCCGACCCAGGCACACCAGTCACCCTTGGTCGGAGTCTCCAGCGCCGTATCACGGAAGCTGATCAACAGCCGTCCGTCGGGGCCGTACTTGCCGACATGGCGGTCGCCGGTCAGGGCACCGGGGACTTGGCGCGGTTTGGACCAGGTCTTGCCTTCGTCATCGGAGAACATCACGAAGGAGTTGAGTTCCCGGCTATTCTCGCGAAGCAATACCGCTATCTGCTTGCCGTCGGGCGAACGGATCAGGCCCGGCTCGCAAAAATGGGCCGGCGGCTGGGAGGCGATGGGAATCGGCTGGTTCCAGTGCAGGCCGCCGTCGGTGGACAGCGTCTTATAAACGATGAAGATCGGCGGGTTGGCCGCCTTTCCGCCCTCGCGGAGGAAGCGACCGTCATCGTGAAA